>JAFAKE010000100.1 GCA_019235715.1 Vulcanimicrobiota bacterium | reverse complement strand
GTTGTTCGCTGACGTTTACACTCGTCTTTTTGGGCGGTAAGCCACCCTAAGCCACCGACATAGGGGCAACGCAGTTCCCGGGGGAACCTAGACAAGCGCGCCAAGGTATTGAGGTCCTGCATATGCGACGCTTCATTGTACCGATCGTGCTCGTTCTCGGAGTTCTGGTCGTCGTAACGTTGGAACGGCATGGCGGTTCAACCGCAGCTGTCGCCACCGTTCAGGCAAACCCAACGCAAACTATTGCAGATGGCAAGGGGAATTGTCCATCTTTCCCCGTCAATTCTGCAGCTTTCGACAGTCAAAAGCTCACACCAGCTCAGGTGTCATTTATCACCAATGCCGCAAGCAGGGCCGCGCCGTCAGACAGAAACAAACTGCGGTGGGCAGCGATTACTGGCAAAGTGATCGTTTTTGTGCCGCTCGAAGGTTGGGGCCCGATGGTCGTTTTAGCGGCTCAAGGGTATAGGGCTTTTGATTCGGACTATCGGAATCCGGACGGGGGACATTTGGTTTACGGGCTAAATCAAGGCCCAAATTCTCCGTGTACGATACATGCTGTGAACCCGCTGGGAGAATAACGGACTCGACTTCTTCGGAAAGGACGACTGCGATGCGTGGATATCAGCCCCGCGCTCTTGCATTCGTGGGTTCAGCCATCTTGCTTGTCGCATGCGCAGCATCGCCGAGCGAAACGACGCTGGGGAGACCCGATGCTTCGGAGTATGTTCCTGGAAACTCGCTCGCATGGTCGCGGATTCTCTCGAGCGGTCTCACCCAGTCAGACAAACAGCTTCTAGTGAACGCGATCGGATTGACCCCGGCGACGATTCGGTCCGCTCTTTCCGAGTCCACGGCCGTATTTGTCATCACGGCAGAGAACGGTGTTGAGACCGTCCACGCAAACCGTCCTGAAATCGCTAGCCGGCTGAGGCAGTATAAAGCCGACCCATCGGGGGGCATAGCGCGAAGCGCGGATGGCTCGGTTTTCATAGTACCGCGTGTGCCCGATGACCGAACCTTACAGCCGATGGTAGCGAGCGGACCTTACAGGAAAATCCTTAGCATCCCCGGCTTCGCGAATCTCACGGCGACGACGAACCCACGACCTCCTGCGTGACAGGCGCTTTCAGCTCGTCCACCAACGTCCGCGAGCATCCGCCAAAGAACTTTGGCACGACTGCTGCATCCGCGCGAACCTGCTCTTGGTTGTTCGCTCGCGTCCACGAGCGTGTTATTGGCCGATAAGCCACATTAAGCCACCAGAGCAAAGTCATCGATCGCGGTGCATGCGCGAGATTGCCGGCTTTCCTACCGACCCCGCCAACTGTCCGTAAGCGCCAGCCAGTGCGCGTTACCGTTCAGCGTTGTCCGCTGATCTCTGCCCTCGGCTTTTCAGGTTAGGCCAGGATACGCCGGAAACTCTCCAAACCGCCTTCTCCTCGAGCCGGCGATAATTGTGCTATGGTGAACCTGCAGGATAGAGCACCGCAGCTTCACGCGGGTCATTGAACTTTCAGTGTGACTGTGTTTGATTTGAGTACGACGTAAACCGGTGATCCATATCCTAGCGTTACTGCAGTCTGGACGAAGAACGTGTACTGCCCTTGTTGCTTGAAATTGTAGGCTTGACCAAGATCTTCGAAGCCGAGCACATACGCTTGACCCGTGTCCAAGAAGTAGCCATCGGGCACGCTGCCGGCGAAAAGAATGCCAGGTCCACCTTGTTTGATGGGGGCGCCGTTGGGGTCAGTCCCCGTAATGACATATTCTTTGATGCTGCCCATTCGGAAGAGCTTGATCGGCGGACCCAGATTCTCGATTGCAAACGTTACAGCGATCGGAGCACCTACAGTCACTGCAGAAGTTGACAACTTGACCGATAGCTCGAGGCTCTTGTTCGCGGGCCCATATGAATAACCAGCGGGCTGGGTCTCGATGCTAAGCGTTTTTGCCGAGGATGTGAGCGCCTGCATCACAATGGCCGAGATAAGCAAAACGGCCATCACGCAGTTCCTAATCGACATTCTCATAACTCGCTCCTTGGGTTGAAACGGATTTTACGAACGCCTAGTTCCCCACGTACCTGCCCGTCCAAGATGGAAGTGTGTATGCGGGCGACCCGCTTGGGTTCTTGGTTGAAGAGTGGTTCCCAAGCGACCACCCACTGCTATAGAGCGCGGTGCCCGACCAGCTCCAGCCGAAGTTCATGATTGGCGTCCAAATCGAATTCTTCTTGGCGGACTGGAACATGAGGTAGTCGGTAAATGTGTCAGATCGAGTGAGGCTCGAGCATGAAGAAGGTTCCCAACTCTACTACTGGGCTATCCCCGTTCGACCAAGTTCCCGAAATCGGAGCCGGCGTTGCATTTGCCTAGAATAAATCGAGGTCGAGTTCGGTACCGCTTGTGGGGTACACGTTCTGGCAACCACTCGGAACGGCAACTTGGGTCGAGTTGATTACCTGGATGACGTTCATACTCCCGGTGACACCCGGCAGCGGCGTCGACCCAGCGGGTGCTTTGATGGTCCAGGTCAAAATGCGGCGCAGGCTTCTCGGCCATAGAAAAACCCGCGCCGCTTTACGCGATGCGGGTTTCAAGTGGCGACGCTGATCGGGCTCGAACCGACGACCTCCTGCGTGACAGGCAGGCGCTCTAACCAACTGAGCTACAGCGCCACGCGTGCGTGGCCACGTTTTGCTTGGACGGTCTCGAGGTTCGCGCCTTCTGCCTACAGCGGCTTTAGCTCGACCTGAAGCCTGAAGCGCACCAGCGACTCGCCGCTGCGCACGCCGCGGATCTGGATTTCCGCGACTCCATTCTTGACAGGCACCGTCACCTGCGAGCCGCCGTCGAGCAACGTAGCCGCGCCACCGACATCGAACGTCATTGTCGCGGAATCCGAGAGCGGCAAGCCGATCACGTGCACGCGTACGGTGTTGACTGAGCCCACGTGCTGCGTCGGCAGCGGATCCGGTGTGATCTCCAGGACGTCGGCCTCGAACGCGTTGCTCCGTTTGCCGTCCGATTGTATCGCAAAGGTATGGCGACCGAGCGTGAGGTCATCCTCAAGACGAGCGCTGATGCTGCGGTTCGAAGCACCAACGACGTCGGCGCCCGTCGGTCGACCGTCGATGACCACTCTCGTGTCCAGCGGATCGTTGCCGCGCGTTTCAAGGTTGAACAAACCACGATCTGCGCCGCCGCGCTGCAAGCTCGAGCTGCCGCCCAGGACGGCTGGCGTTTGGTGTGCCGGAATTTCCGGAATCTGTTCGAGATCGGGGACTGGGTTGGTTCCAACCGTGCACTCGGCGCCTTTGTCGGGTATGCCCTCTTTGTCGAAGAATCTGAAGAGCGTGACCGCGCTGATGGCGATGGCCGGCAACTTGAAATTGAGATGACCGTTCGCATCGGTGACGCCATGCCAGAACGTCTTCTTGCCGTCTGGTTGGACGACGCCGACGACGTAAGCGGTCGGGCCGACCGTGCCCGTGCTCGGATCTTCAACCGTACCGAACATCACCGAACGCGGGCCCGCTGCCGGGGCGAGATAGACTCCGCCTTCCGTACCGGCGCCGGTACCCGGCGAAGGCGATACCGGCGTATGAACGTTGTCTTTTCCTAGCGGAGAAACGACAGGCGCTGGGAATGGGGCCGGAGTGTGGTTCGCCCAGTGGTCATACGGACGCCACTCAACGCCCTTCTTCTCGCCGCCTGGCGACCGTGGCTTAGCGGGCTTCGGTGTCGGCGTTTTTTCGTTGGGCGTGGGCGTCTTGGTACCGGGCTTGGGAGTTCCGGTGGTTCCTGGTGGAGGAGTCGTCGTGACCTTGAGCTTGCAGCATCGGATCAGATCGACGCCCGCTTCATTCTTCAACGGCGTTGTGACTTGTTTTTGCCACGCGGCGTCAAGATTGGCGCTGTACTCCCGCTTCTTCTTGCCGTCGCTGGTTTGGGTTTTCGTGTCCTCGTAATAACCATCCCACCAGACGGTGAACTCATCGAAATACGCGTCGTCTTCGTTCTTGCCTTCCTTGAGACCGCAGAGGCTGTCACCGTGGACGATCGTGAGCGAATGCCACAGCTCGGACGTCCCATCGGTCACTTTGCGTGACGCGACTTTATTCTCAATGATGTCGACATAGATCCACTCATCCTCTCCCTCGAGCGGCACGTCGAACGACACGGTCTCGAGACCATTGACGTTTTGAAATGTGTTGAGATGTTTGCTTGCGTCCCCGTTCGGCGGCAGCGAGAGCAGGTCACCCTTGAAGTGCTGCCAGCTGACACGGTACTCGGTGTAGTCGTCATCAGGATCGAACCCATCGAGCCCGCTGTCGACCGCTTCGCGTGCGTCTCTCCAACATGACGCCGGATTGTTGACGACGACCGCATCCCAAATCGTCTTCGAGCCATGCCAGGTGGGATCGCTTGGTTCAACTTTTTGACCAAGCGCTGCACGTCCGGCCACAACCAATACGATGAGGGCGGCGGCCATGAATAAGGCCCACCGCTGATGTTGCGTTCTCATCGACGACAAGTGTGATTCGGTGCCCTGGCATTATCCTGCAGCACTCGGGCACCTGACTCGGTCCGCGCGAGGAGCCCCGCCTTGGGCGCGCAGGTGAGAAATCCTAGCGCGCGATTTGCGTGAGACCCGCGCGCAGCTCTTGCGCCGGAATGGGTCCTCCGGAAACGTATTGATCGACGATGCCGTCAGGCCCGATGAAGACATGCAGCGGCAGTTGCTCGAGACGGTAGGCCGCGCCGGTCTTGCCCGACGTGTCGAACGCGATGGGATATGTCAGATGATGGGCGCGCGCGAACGCGAGTGCAGCGGCGCGATCGTCGAGCACGGCAATCCCGACGACGCGCACGCCCTGCCGCATGAACGGCGGAGCGATCGTCTCTATCGTCTGCGCTTCCTGCGTGCACGGCTTGCACCATGACGCGAAGAAATTGACATAGACGCCATGGCCGCGCTGCTGCGCCAACACAAATTCGCCATCGCCGTTGGCGATGAGCTGCACGGAGAACGCAGGCGCGCTCTGCTCCACCAGCGGAGGCTTTGGGGCTGCGGCCGCCTGGTCGAGAAAAAACCCCCGTCCGGCCGGCGGCATCAGCAACACGGCGAACACGCCGAACGCCAAGGCGGCGCGCGGCATCACTTTGGGTGCGCGCTCAACCAGTCGAATGTCTTGTTCACGTTACCCAGCGGGCTCCAGTCGAACACCGTGTGCACGACCGTGCCGTCTCGGATGATGAACGTCGCTCGTTTCGCGTACTGTTGACCTTGCGAACTCGCGGATACGCCGAATGCATCGGCCGCGACGCCCTTGGGGTCCGACACGAAACGCTGCGGCGCCTGCTCTTCAGACTGGAACCGTTTGAGCACATCGATCGGATCGTAGGATATGCCGACCACCGTCGCGTCGAGCTTTTTGAAGTCCGCCAACCTGGCGGCGTAGGCTTTCGCCTCGATGGTTCAGTCCGACGTGAATGCTTGCGGGAAGAAATAGAGGACGAGCGTCGTGCCGGCCGAGGCCTGTTTCAGGTCGAACGGCGTGTCGTTGCCGTCGAACACGGATTGCAGCGCGGGCACCGCTGGTACCGCGGCTCCGTCCTCAAGCATCGCTTGAGCGGCGCTCGCCCGGGCCGCTGCCGAAGCGATGAGGACAAGCGCTATCAGACAGACCACCGACGCTTTGGCTTTCATGCTCTCTGACATTCGCAGTGCGAGCGCCCGTTTCCGTCCGAGCGACCGGCACACTCAGCGTTCACGGCGCGTTTTCATGTATAGATCGCGATAGGCGCGCGCCGAACGATCCCAACTGAAATTCTTTTTCATTCCGTTGCGCTGCAACGTCTGCCACTCGGAAGCGGCCGCAAACACTGCGATCGTTTTTTTCACCGCGGCGCCAAGCGAGGCCGAGCTAAACCGCCGCATCAGAAATCCGGTCGTCTTGCCCGAGGCGATGCCGCGCTCGCCGCCGTCCTCAACGGTGTCGGCAAGGCCGCCGACGCGCGCGACGACCGGCACGGTGCCATACCGTAAGCTGTGAAGCTGCGCGATGCCGCATGGCTCGAAACGTGAGGGCATCAGGAAGATGTCGGCGCCCGCCGTGATCTGGTGCGCGAGTGCCTCGTCAAAACCGATGTGCACCGCGACGCGGTAGGGATAGCGCGCCGCGAGCTTGAGAAAATCTGCTTCGAGCCGTGGCTCGCCTTGACCGAGCACGGCGATGCGTGCACCGCAAGCGATCAGCGATTTTGCGATGCGCGGCACGAGGTCGAGCCCCTTCTGCCACGTCAGTCTGCTCACGATGCCGATGAGGGGCGCTTGCGACGAGCCCTCGAGCGCGAGCGCGCGTTGGAGCGCGCTCTTACATGCGGCTTTGCCGGAAAGATCCGTGGAATCGTATTTCTCTTGAATAGCGACATCGATCGCGGGATCCCATCGCGTATAGTCAGCGCCGTTAAGGATTCCGACCAACGTGCGGGCGCGCGATGCGAAGAGCCGCTCGAGTCCACACCCGAATTTCTTAGTCTGTATCTCCTTAGCGTAGCGCGGGCTGACGGTGCTGAGCCGATCGGCGTGCCGCGCACCCAACTCCAGGAACGAATGCGCACGGCGACCTCGCAGCTGTGATACAGGGATGCCATAGCGGCGCAATTCCGCTTTGGAGACGACGCCTTGATACGATGCGTTATGGATCGTCAGCAGGCTCGACGCAGACCGCAAACCCTGCGCCTTGAGCATTGCCGGTATGAGGGCAGCGTGCCAGTCGTTGGCGTGCACGATCGAAGGGCGCCAGTCACGCGATTCATCGACGAAGCGCACCGCCGCGTGGCAGAGCGCCGCGAACCGCTCCGTTTCGTCAGGCCATGCTTTGCCGCTTTCGTCCGTGTATGGTCCGCCCGGGCGCTCGAAGTAGCGTTTGGACTTGACGAGATATACCGGCACGTCTCCGCCCGGCATGTGCCCCGCGATGATCTCGAGCGGTCCCGCCCACGACGAATCGTCAAAACGATGCGCAATGGCTGCTTGCTGCACGGCATTGAGCGCGCTCGGGTAGCCGGGCAACATCAGCCGCACGTCGACGCCGAGGCTGCGCAGCGCGGACGGCAGCGCGCCGCCGACATCGCCAAGCCCGCCGGCCTTCGCGAGTGGGCTCGCTTCGGCGATGACGAACAGGACGCGCAGTTTCATACAGATCCGATGTGCATCCGCGGGCCGATTCGCACTTCGGTAGGTGAATTCCGCGAGTCCGGCGGAAAACTACGCATGCGGGTCCTGGGCCTTCTTGCGCTGCTTGTGCTGACTTTGTCGGCCGCGCGCGCCGATGTGCCCGACACGCGCACGGAGCAGGCGCGATCGCTGCTCGAAAACGCGCAGCGCGAACTTAGCGCGAACGCGGCGGAGATCGACCAGCGCTCGGGATTGACGCAAGTACTCACGGCGCGCTTGCGGGCCCACCTGTCACAGGTCGCGACCACGGCCAGTCCCGACGAGATGCTGTTGCTCGCGCAACTCGATGCTGGGCTCGTCGATCAGCTCGCCACCCAGACCTACGTGTCGTTAAGCGCGGTACGTGGCGCATCCGCCGGATTGCTGCCGGCGATTGGTCCCAAGAAGCTCGCGCACGCGCTCGCGATATACGTGCCCACGTCTGTTATCGTGCACGGCATGACACCGCTCATCATCTATCTGCATGGTAAAGGGCAAAGCGAAGCGGACGTGATCGCATCTCCTCTCGTGCGCTCGTGGGCCGACGCGGGCGGAGCGGTGGTCGTCGCGCCGTATTCGAGCGATGAAGATATGCTCAGCGACGCGAGCATCGGCGAATTATACCAAGCGCTCGGCGCGATCGAAGACGCCATGCACGCCGACCGTCGCCACACGTTCCTGGCGGGCAACTCGCTCGGCGGTTTTGCCGCATTCCGCACACTTGCCGAGGGACCGGAGCGCTGGCGCGCGGGGCTTGTGATCGAAGGAGCGGTGGCGCAGGGCGACAGCGATTTTGTCGCGGCACATGTGCACGGTAAAGCGTTGTATCTGGTGGCCGGCAGCAACGACGCCAGCGTCAGCGCCGCGTATATGCGCCAGCTCGCGTCGTGGCTGCGCTCCAACGGCGCGCTCGTGACATACTACGAGCAGCCCGATGGCACGCATTCACTGCAATCGGTCGCTCCGATGGCGAGCAAGGCATGGCACGATATGCTTGCCGGAGTCGTGCCTACGGGCACGACGAACGAGGTTCTGCCGCAAGGACCGACGCCGCCGGCGACGCGGCCGTGAGCGCAGTTCGCAGGCACCCGCACCCGGCGACGCTAATTCTTTTCCTCTTATGAGCAACGCAGGGTATTATCGCCAACCCACGATCGCCGGCGATGTCATCGCATTTGTGTGTGAGGACGATCTGTGGTCGGTGCCCGTGTCGGGCGGCACTGCTCGCCGCTTGACCGCGGGGCTGGGCGAATGCTCGACGCCGCGCTTCTCACCCGACGGACGCCATATCGCGTTCATCGGCCGAGAGGAGGGAGTGCCCGAGGTCTGCGTGATCCCGTCCGAGGGCGGCGACGCGGTCCGGCTCACCTATCTCGGCGCCGAGACGTGCGCGATCACGGGGTGGTCGCCCGATGGCGAGAGCGTGTTGTTCGCCACCGATGGGCGCTCGCCGTTCTTGCGGCACACCGAAGCGTTTGCGATCGATCGCCGCGGCGGCAATCCGCAGCCTCTCAACCTCGGCCATCTTCTCTCCCTCGATATCGCCAAGAACGGCGCCAAGGTCATCGGCCGCAACAATAACGATCCCGCGCGCTGGAAGCGTTACCGCGGCGGAACCAGCGGCGAGATCTGGGTCGATGCTTCGGGCGCCGGCACGTTCACGAAACTCCCGTCGCTAGGCGGCAACACGGTGACGCCTATGTGGGTGGCCGGCCGTATCTACTTCCTCTCCGATCACGAAGGCATCGGCAATCTGTATTCGTGTAAAGCCGACGGCTCAGACGTGCGCCGCCATACCGATCACGACGAGTATTACGTGCGCTTCCCATCGAGCGACGGCACGCGTGTCGTCTATGCGGCCGGCGGCGATCTCTACGTGCATAACGCCGCATCCGACACGACCGCGCGCATCGAAGTGAGCGCGCCATCGGGCACAACCCAAACGGCTCGCCGCTTTGTCGACGCGGCGCCGACGCTCGAACATTTCGCGCCGCATCCCGACGGACGCTCGCTGGCGCTCATCGCACGCGGACAGCCGTTCACGATGCCTTTGTGGGAAGAGGCGGTCACGCATCACGGCACCGGCAGCCGCGTGCGCTATCGCCACGCGTCGTGGCTGCGCGATGGCCTACGCTTCGTCGCGGTGACCGACGAAGGCGGAAGCGAGCATCTGCAGATCTTCTGGGCCGACGACAGCCAGCCGGCCGTCAACGTGAGCGATATCGATCTCGGGCGCATCGTCGGACTTGCCGTGTCACCCACAGCCGATGTCGTCGCCGTGGCGAACCACCGTCACGAGCTGGCGATCGTGAATCTCGACTCCGGACAAGCGCGTGTCGTCGACCGCAGCCCTGGCATGCGCGTCAGCGATCTCGCCTGGTCGCCGGACGGGCGCTGGGTCGCGTACACGTACGCGCCGCACGGCGACCAGTCGATCATCCGCGTCGCCGAAGCCTCGACCGGCAACGTCCGTGATATCACCGCGCCGTTGCGTTTCGATCGTTCGCCGGCATGGGATCCGGATGGCAAGTATCTGTATTTTCTTTCCACGCGCGACTTCAATCCGGTCTACGATGCGCTGCAGTTCGACCTCAGCTTCCCGTTCGCGATGCGGCCCTTCTTGGTGACGCTGCGCGGCGACACGCCTTCTCCGTTCGTGCCGAAGGCGCGCGCTTTCGACGGCGCACCGAAGACGCCGGCGCCTCACGAGTACGACGAGCCGGCGCACGATGACGGTCCCGCCCGCACGAGCGCACCCGGTTCGACCACAGACGTGCTCGCACGCGTGCCGACCGCGACCAAAGCCGAGACCAAACCTGCCGAACCCGCACCGCCGGCTCCCTCGGAATCGCCCAAACCGTCGGCGAGCGTTGAGATCGATTTTGAAGGGATCAACGGACGCGTGATCGGCTTCCCCGTCGATGAGGGGCGATACGATCAAATCGCAGGCGCGCCGGGCCGCGCGCTGTTCACCCAATTCCCCGTGCGCGGCAGCTTGGGGCATTCGTTTATAAAGGAAGACAGCCACGAGGACGGCACCCTGCTCGCCTACGATTTCAGCGAACAGCGCTGCGGCAGTCTGGCAAATCAGATCGGCGAGATCCGCCTTGCTGCCGATGGCCGGACGCTCGTGTATCGCTCGGGTTGCCGCTTGCGCGCGATCAATGCGCTGGAGCCGCTCGGCGACGGCGATCCGCGGCCGCCGATCCCCGACGATGCGAGCCGCAGGTCCGGCTGGATAGACTTGAGCCGCATCTCAGTGCTGGTCGAGCCGCGCGACGAGTGGGCGCAGATGTACTATGAAGCGTGGCGTCTGCAGCGCGAGCAATTCTGGGATGAGGCGATGTCGCAGGTCGACTGGAACGTCGTGCGCGACCGTTACGCCAAGCTGCTCCCGCGCGTGCGCACGCGCGGCGAGCTCTCGGACCTGTTCTGGGAGATGCAAGGCGAGCTTGGCACGTCGCACGCGTACGAATACTTCGGCGACTACCGCCGTCCGCCGTCGTATCGCGTCGGCCTGCTTGGCGCCGATCTTGCGTTCGATGAGGCGAGCGGCGGTTACAAGATCAAGCGCATCTTACGCGGCGATTCGTGGAATCGAGATACCGATTCGCCGCTGGCCGAACCTGGTTTGCGCGTGCGCGAGGGCGAGATCATCGTCAACGTCGGTGGACATCCCGTCAACCGGCAGACGTCGGTCGAGGCGCTGCTCGTCAATCTCGCCGGCCGGGAGGTCGCGCTGACCCTGCTCGACCTTGAAGGCGTGCGGCGCCGCGTGATCGTCAAGACCTTGCGCGACGAGCGCGCTCTACGCTATCGCGAATGGGTGGAGGCCAACCGCCGGCTCGTGCACGAGCGCTCGAACGGACGCGTCGGCTACGTGCACATCCCCGATATGGGGCCGGCGGGGTTCGCTGAGTTCCATCGCGGCTTCTTGGCGGAGTTCAACCGCGGCGCGCTCGTCGTGGACGCACGTTACAATCGCGGCGGCCACGTGTCCGCGCTGCTGCTCGAGAAGCTGTCGCGCAGCCGCGTCGGCTACGACATCCCGCGCCACGGCGTGCCGCGGCCGTATCCTGACGAATCGGTCGCCGGGCCGATGGTCGGTCTGACCAACCAGTTCGCGGGCTCCGACGGTGACATCTTCAGCCACTGCTTCAAGTTGTACAAGCTCGGACCACTGGTCGGAAAGCGCACGTGGGGCGGCGTGATCGGAATCTGGCCGCAGCATCCGCTCGTGGACGGCACCGTGACGACGCAGCCGGAATTTTCTTTCTGGTTCGTCGACGTCGGCTGGAAGGTCGAGAACTACGGCACCGATCCCGACTACGAGGTCGACGTCGCGCCGCAGGACTATCGCGACGGCAAAGATCCGCAGATGGATAAGGCGCTCGGGCTGATCCTCGACGAGCTGCAGCGCAAGCCGGTCAAACTGCCGTCGTTTGATGGCAGGCCGAACCTGGCGCCGCCCAAACTGCCTCCGCGCACGTAACCGGAGCGGGCGTCAGTGTCACTGGAGCTCGTTAGCGCGATCGCTTCGTTGGTGACGGCTGTCGTCATCGCGGCGACCGCCATTGCGGCCATCATCCAGCTGCGCCACATGCGCACGAACAATCAGATCGCGGCGTTCCTTGCGGTGCGCAGCGAGTTCGATTCCGATGCGTACCGCAACGCCTCGAGCATCGTCCGCCGGGAATTCCCCGCGATCTGGGAGGACGCAGGCTTCTGCGCATACATGATCGCCATCCTTACGGATCGCGAACCGATCGAGAAGGCGCGTTACATCGAGGCGCGCTTCGCCGCACGGCTTGTCAGCAATACACACGAGAATTTGGGCGTGCTTATCAAGAGCCGGCTTGTCGACAAGGATCTGTTTCTCGACGTTTATTCTTTTACGGTTGTCAGTATGTGGGACGACGTCCAAGGTTTTGTGGCGCTCGTCCGGGCGTTGATCAACGAGCCGGCGCTGTACGAGAATTTTGAGTATCTTGCTTCGATTGCGAAGGATTACACGGTTGCGCGCGTACCGCTTTACCCCAGCCACGCGAAGCGACTCGCACCGCAAGTGCCTCCGCTCGCAGCCCAGTTGATCAATGAATGATCGAGCCGGTTTGAACCACTTCGAACGCGCTTGCAGGCACTGTCTTTAACTGATCGAGATCGGTGTCGTCCCAGCGCGTATCGGTCGAACCGCTGATGAACCAATCGGAGCCGTTGTCGGCGATCATCATCCCGTATTTCTTGAGCGCCGTCAGGATCACGAGCGAGGCGCCATGGAACGAGCTGATATCGTAGCTCGCTTTGAGACGTACGCGCAGGCCCATCGGCGGACAGTTCGGGTTGCCGCACGTCGCCGCGTAGTGCGTCGCCGGCAGGATGAATCCGGCCTGCGTGTTGGCGACGGTGAAGCGCAGGGCGTGATAGATCGCTCCGCTTTGAACCGTCTCGTCATAGCGCGCCAAACCGGCGACGATCGGCAGCCCCGCGGCGTCGGCGGACGTCCAATAGTACGGCCGCAGGTTGTTGGAATTGAAATGCCACACTGCGCCCGAGCCTGCATTCCAGCCCGGGCCGACGAAGAATGCGTAATACATCTCGTAGTCGACGCAGTTGTCGATGTCGACGACGAGCACGTGCCGGTCGCCTGTCGAACCCGAGCCGCCTTCAACCGGCGCGTTCGGCGGGATCGGATACGGTCCGGGATCGCTTTCCGCTGGATACAGCGTGAAGTTGATAGGCACGAACGGCTGCGTGTTTCCGTGCACGGTGACGTATGGGATGCCATACGTCGGGTTCGAACCGAAATCCGGATGCAAGAACTTCGTCCCCGCGTTCATCTGCGCGAGATAGTTCGCAGAGTTCGGGTCGACAGGCAGGGCCGAGACGTCTTCATTCCACGGATTATCGGATGGGAAGACTTGGCATCCACCTATTGAGGCGGCACCGGCAACCGGCGTAGGCGTCGGTCCCGGTGACGGAGTGTGACTGCCCGATGGCGGACCCGGCGCGCCCGCGGTCGGCGCCCCCGTGCACGCCGCAAGCGCGCACAGCAGAAAGCACATCGGAAGGAAGGCAAGCCGGCTCACCATTGGATTTTCGGCACGCCGCACACCGGTCCCGGGCTTTCGAGCCCGAAACGGCCGATGTGTGACGTGTCGTCCTACGAGCCTGGCGCGTTCAGGGGACTGCCGACGGCTTCGTCCTCGTCCGCGGCGAGCACGAGGCGTTTGCTCAGCTGGCGCTGGCGATAGCGTTCGACGGCGCCGACGATCACGACGTACATGACCGGCACGAGGAACAGCGTCAACAGCAGCGAGCTGGTCAAGCCGCCGATGATGACCGTGCCCATCGACTTGCGGAACTCGGCGCCTTCGGTGAAGCCGAGCGCGAGCGGCGTCATGCCGACGATCATCGCTGCCGTGGTCATCATGATGGGCCGGAACCGGATCGCGGCCGATTCAGCCACGGAGTCCAGCAGAGAAAGACCGCGCGCGTGCAGCGTGTTCGCGTAATCGACGAGCAAGATACCGTTCTTGGCCACCAGCCCCATGAGCATCACGATGCCGAGCATCGAGAAGATGTTGAGCGTCTGTCCGGCAAACCAGCGCAGGTCCGGCGCCACCATGTGGATGAGATTACAAACGACCAAAATGCCGAGCGCGCCGACAAGCGCCAGCGGTATGCTGAGCATGATGATGAACGGCTCGAGATAGCTGCGATACAGGATCACGAGCAACATGTAGATCAGCATGAACGACGTGACCAGCGCGATGCCGATCTTGTTCATCGTGTCGCCCAAGAACTGCGTGTCGCCCTCAGCCAACACCTGGACGCCGGCGGGCAGAAAGCCCGGCTGGCGCAAGACCGCTTGGACCTTCGAATCGATCGGTCCGATCGGTGCGCCGTTCACGGTGTCCGAAAAGACGCGCACGATGCGCTGCCGGTCTTCGCGCCGCAGCGTCGGCGGCTCGGTGACCCAGCGGAAGTGCGCGACGTCGGCCATGGGCACGAGCGTGACGCCGTCTTGGGCGCGCACGGGCACGTAGGTCAGATTGCGGAAGTCGTTGCGCGTTCCGGGCGGCAGCTGGACGATCGTGTTGACCAACCCTTCGTTCGAACGCATCTTCGTGGCGATGACGCCGCCGACTGAGGCGCGGGCGGTCAGCGCGATCGCCTGCGGCGACACGCCGAGCGTGGCCGCGCGCGCGCGGTCGATGTCGATCTCAAGGCGCGGTCCGACGATTTCGCTGGTCGCGACGACGTCGATCGTGTTCGGGATCTTCTTTATATATGCGACGAGCTTATCGGCCGCTTCGTAGAGCTTGTCGGGCGGACCCAGCAGCGTGTAGATCATCTGCGCGCCGCCCTCGCCGCCGGCGTTGATGTACGCACCCGGAACGACCGACTCCATGTGGCGCATTTGATCGACGACGAGATGCTGATCGTGGCGGCGCTCAGGCTTGAGGTTCACCTGCAGGTTGGCGACGTAGCCGCCGTTGACGTCGTTCGTGTCCGCGCCGACGTTGACGACGACTTCGCGCACGTCATCACGCTTGCGCAGAATGGCAGCCATGCGTTCTGCACCGGCGGTCGTCACCGCGATGGGCGTGCCCACCGGATAGGTGATGCTCGCCGATGCCGAGCCGTATTCGGTGTCGGGAGTGAATTCGGTGGGTACGAGAATGGCCGCAACGACGATCGAAGCCAAAACGAGCCCAAGCGAACCGAAGCCGACCAAGTACGGATGGCGCAGCGCGTTCGGCAGCAGCGTATCGTGATACCAGCGGCGCAGCGCTTCGAACCACGCGTTGAAGTGGTTGTAGAGCAGCGCGAGCAGCGCGACCGTGAAGGTGAGCATCAGCAGGGCGACGAGCAATGGGCCGCTGAGTAGGCCGGCGATGCGCGCCGCGATGCCGAGCAGCGACACGATACCGACGACCACCAATGTGATAGCGATGCCGCGCGACGAAAACGTCGTCTGCTTGGGCCGGCGCAGCAGCGCCCAGTGCGCCGAGAGCAGCGGCGTGAGCGTGAACGACACGAGCAGCGAGAACAGCGTCGCCGTCACGATCACGAGCCCGTACTCGCGCAAGAACTGGCCGACGATGCCGCCCATGAACGCGATGGGTGTGAAGACGACGACGTCGACGAGCGTGATCGCGATCGCCGCGCCGCCGATCTCCGTACGCCCGACGATCGCCGCTTCTTCGGGCGGCTTGCCCATCTCGCGATGCCTGGTGATGTTCTCGATGACGACGATCGAGTCGTCGACAAGGATGCCGATGGTCAGCGAGAGTCCCATGAGCGAAAGTAGGTCGATCGAGAAGCCGAGCAGCCACATGACGAGGAACGTCGCCAAAATGGACGTCGGAATCGCGATCATCACGACCGCCGCGCTGCGGATGACGTGTAGGAACAGCAGCAGCACGAGCGCGGTGAGCAACACGCCTTCGAACAGGTTGGACATGACGCCGTCGACGGCTTCGTGCAAGAAATCTTCGTCCGCCGAAAGCTCTTGGAAGCGGACATCGGGATATTTCTCGGTCAGCTGGGCGAACGCCGCGCGGATCGCTTGCGTCGTGCGCTGCGTGTCCGCATCGCTGTCGTGTGCGACGCTCAGCACGATCGCCGGCTGGCCGTTGACCTCAGATGCGAGGCGGTGATCCTGGTACGTGTCCAGCACATTGGCCACATCGCCGATCTTGATCTGGTTGGGCGACGCGTTGGGAACGACGAGCGGAAGCTGCGCGATCTGCGCCGGGTCGGTGATGTCGGCCCGGATGCCGACCGTCGCTTCCCGGAACGCTTCATCCAAGCGGCCGCCGGGCATGCTGACGTTGCCCTGGCCGACAGAGTTGACCACGTCGACGGGCGTAGCGCCCAGCATCTGCAGACGCGCCAGATCCGGCTGGACGTGGATCTCGCGGATGAATTCGCCGCTGACGTTGACGTAGCCGACGCCGTGCACGCCGCGCAACGCCGGCACGACTTCGGTCTCGACGAGGTTCGAAAGTTCGACCGGCGAGAGCTTCTTCGAAGTCAGATACTCGCTGAGGATCGGCTGCGCGTTCGGATCTTCCTTGCTGACGACAGGCGGATCGAGATCGGTCGGCAGGTTGATGCGCGCCGCATCGACGGCTTGCTGGACGTCTGTCGCTGCGAAGTCGACGTTGGCGCCCAGCTTGAGCTGGACGCTGATGAAGCCCGAGCCTTCCTGCGCGCGCGCGAAGATGCGGTCGACGTGGCGCACGTTTTGCAACTGGTCTTCGATCGGACGGATGACCAGCCGCTCGATCTCTTCAGGACTCGCGCCGGAATATGGTGCGTAGACGATGACCGCCGGGAGCGTGACGGGCGGATTGACGTTGACGCCCATCTCGAAAAAGCCGATGATGCCGAACACCGCGACGGCGAGGAAAAACAACGTGACGACCGTCGGTTGCCGAATGGCGAAACGCGTGAGCCACATGCCAAATCCTACTCGCCGTGTGCCGTGTAAGTTACTGAAATTTCAGGTGACCTGGCCGCCGTTGCGGGTCAGCGCGCGCCCAGCGCCTCCTCGGTTCCGGTTGGGGCTTCCGGCTCCTTCGCCACGGTGAGCTGGCGTGCCAGCTTGCGCTGGGCCAGGCGGTCGAAGTAGCCGACGACGGCCACGTAGACCACCGGGACGAGGAATAATGTCAGGAATAGCGAGCTGGTCAATCCGCCGATGATGACCGTGCCGATCGACTTGCGGAACTCAGCGCCCTCTGTCAACCCGAGAGCCAGCGGCGTCATGCCGGCGATCATCGCGGCGGTCGTCATGACGATCGGACGGAAGCGGACCGCCGCCGATTCGCGCATCGCGTCGACGAGCGCCAAACCGCGCGCGCGCATCGTGTTCGCATAGTCGACGAGCAGGATGCCGTTCTTGGCGACAAGGCCGGTCAGCATCACGACGCCGAGCATCGAGAACAAGTTCAGGGTCTGCCCCGCGAACGGCCGCAGATAGAAGCGTCCAAGCTGAACGTGGAAGTCCGGGAACGCGAGGTTGAGCAGGTTGAGGATGATGAGCACGCCGATGACGCCGACGATCGCGGCCGGCAAGCTCATCATGATGACGAACGGCGTCAAATAGCTGCGGTAGAGCACGACGAGCAGCATGTAGATGAGCACGAACGAGGTCCCCAGCGCGAGCCCGATCTTGGCGATCGCGTCGCCGAAGAGCTGCGTATCGCCCTGTGTCGTGACGTGTACGCCGGCGGGCAAGAAGCCCGGCGTGTTGAGCGCTTGCGTGACTTTGTCGACGATCGGACCGATCGGCGCTCCGTTCGCGGTGTTCGCCGTGATGCTGACGATGCGTTCGCGATCTTGGCGTTCGATGTACGGCGGCTCCGTGGTCTTGGTGAAGCTGGCGACGTCGCCAAGCGGAACGAGTTGTCCGGTCGTGGTCGAGCGCACGTCGACGGTCTGCAGCTGTTCGGGATCGTTCCTCGTCGCCGGCGGCAGCTGCACCACGGCGTCGATGAGGCCTTCGGGCTGGCGCACGCGCGTCGAGATGACGCCGCCGACGGCCGCGCGCGCGGTGAGCGCCGCGTCTTGCGGACTCACGCCGAGCACGGCCGCGCGATCGCGATCGATGCTGATCTCAAGGCGCGGACCAACGATCGCGTTGCTCGCCGTGACGTCGACGGCGTTGGGCTGCTTGGCGATGAACGCGAGCAGCTTTTTGCTCGCAAGGTCGAGTTGTTCCGTCGGTCCGCTGAGCGTGAAGTCGATCGGCGGCTGACCGGCATTTTGCGCACCCGATGCAGAAATGCGTGCACCCGGCGCGAGGTAACCCAGTGTGGATACTTTGGCGACGATGCCGCGCTCTTCGTGCCGCTGATTCTGATAGAGAAACGCCCAGATATGCGCGACGTTGCCGCCCACGATCTCATCGACGCCGTTCGCGGCGCGCCCGACCGTCACCGAGACGTTCTTCACGCCCTTCATCTTCTCAAGCGCGAGGCCGATACGTTGCGCGCCGGCCGCGGTGACCTCGATGGGAGTACCGGGCGGATAGTTCAGATCGATGCTGGCGTAGCCCCACTCCGTGTACGGCTGGAACTCGCCCGGCAAGACACCGACGCCGATCAGCACGCCCGCGAGCACCACCGAGCCGAGCACGATGCCGAGCGAGCCGAAAAACGTCAGATATGGATGCGCCATGGCCGCGGGCAGCCAGCGGTCGTGGTAGGCGACGCGCATGCGTTCGAACCAGTCGGCGAAGACTTTGAACAATCCGGCGGGCGGCTTGGGCTTACGGACCAATGCCCAATGCGCGGCGAGCAGTGGCGTCAGCGTGAAGGAGACGAGGAGCGAGAACAGCGTCGCGCATACGACGACCAGCCCGAACTCGCGCATGTATTGGCCGATGATGCCCGACATGAACGCGATCGGCGCGAACACGACGACGTCTACGAGCGTGATCGCGATCGCGGCGGCGCCGATCTCCGAGCGCCCGGTGATCGCGGCCTCATCCGGCTGCTGGCCCATCTCGCGATGGCGCGTGATGTTCTCGATCACCACGATCGAATCGTCGACGAGGATACCGATCGTCAGCGAAAGTCCCATCAGGGACAGCACGTCGACGGTGAATCCCAGCATCCACATAACGAAGAACGTCGCGAGCAAAGAGGTCGGGATCGCGATCATGACGACGAGCGCGCTGCGCCAGACGTGCAGGAAGAGAAGCAGCACGAGCGCGGTGAGCAGGATGCCTTCGAAAAGGTTTTCGAGCACGCCGTTGATCGAGTCGCGGGTGAAATAAAGGTCGGCGTCGATCTCCGAGAACTTGATCTGCGGGTAGCGCTTCTGTAGGCCGGCGAATGCCACGCGCACCGCTTGGGTCGTCTTGACCGTGTCGGACGTGGCGTCGCGCGAGATGCTGACGATGTTGGCGGTCGTGTGATTGACCGTCGAGATGACGCGATGATCGGCATAGCCGTCGACCACTTCGGCGACATCGCCGATGCGCAGCGGAATGCCGTTCGCGCCTTGGGGTTGCCCGAACGCGAAGCCGAGCGGGTTCATCAAGGGCAGGTGCGCGATCTGTTGCGCGTTGGTGATGTCGGCGCGCACGCCGACCGTCGATTCGGCGAACGGCTCGTCCAAGCGGCCGCCCGGCATGCTGACGTTGCCGGCGGCCAGCGAACTGTTGACATCCGAGAGCGTCAGGCCGACGCTGCGCAGCCGTGCGAGATCCGGCTGCACGGTGATCTGGCGCGTGTATTTGCCGCCGACGACGACCGCGCCGACGCCTTTGACACCGCGTAGCACCGGCACCACTTCGGTGGTGATGATGTTCGACAGCTCGACCGGCGATAAGACGCTCGAGGTGATCGCCTCGGTGAGCACGGGCTGCGATGTGACGTCGAACTTATCGACGAGCGGCGGATCGAGATCGTTGGGCAGATAGATGCGCGAGGCGTCGACCGCGTGCTGCACGTCGGTCGAGGCGAAATTGACGTCCGTGCCCAGCTTGAACTGGACGGTGATCGTCGCCGTGCCCTCTTGTACGATCGCCGTGACCTTGTCGAGGTGCGCAAGACCCTGGAGTTGATCTTCTATCGGCTTGACGACGAGCCGCTCCATCTCTTCCGGACTGGCGCCCGGATAGGCGGCCGTGACCGTCACGATCGGGAAATTGACGTTGGGGATGATGTTCTCGCCCATCGAGAAATAGCCGATCAGCCCGAACACGGCCACGCCGAGGAAGAACAGGGTCGCGATGATGGGTTGCCGGAGGGTAAAACGCGTCAGCCACATGTCGTCATGTACCAGATTGGAGCTTCGCAGGTTACGGTGGAAAGCCTTGGCTTCAAAGCTCTTTAGGCGCGGCCCAGGCGTTACGACGCCGCGAGAATCGTCGCTAAGCCGCGCCGCTCGCCTGCAGAGTGCCACACGCTGCGGTCGTTGAGATAGTAGTTGTGCGACCAGAGCACGCCGGCCGGCGACGGCAGCTGCGCGTTCAGACACGTGTAGTGGGTGCCGTCAACGGGCGGCTGATCTACGTCGCGTGCGTGTCCGTACGAAGCGATCGCGTTGGCGACGACGTCGGAGAAATACCAATAATTGGTCCAGAACATCGGAGGCCGCGTCGCCGCACTCGCAGGGCGCAGCGCCGAGATGTCCGCGCTGAACAAACGGCTGTAAAGGTCAGTTTTGAACTCGCTGACTTGTTGCGGCGGTCGCGGACGCGCGCAACCGAGTAGATAGTGCGTCTTCTCCAGCGCGCTGCCGTAACTGACAAAGCAGCGCAGCCGGCTCCACGATGATTCGTCGAGTCCGCCTTCCATGAGCAACCGGTGGAGCTCGATGATCACGTCCATCAAGATGCTCGATCCGAGGCTGTGGCCGACAAGATACACACGGTCGTACAGCGGCTTGGCGAGCAATCCATCCTTCGTTCGCAGCACTGACAGCGTCGTATCTCCGACGATCTGCAAGATCTTCTCGCGCAGCGCGAAGAAGCTCTCGTTCTCATTGTGCGTCGCGTAGATCTGGATATCGCCGATCCGGTTGTCGAGGAAATCGATCATGAGGCTCAGCAGCAGCCGGGCCGATGTCGTCGTGACGAGCAGCCACCCAAGACGCCCGAAGATGTCGAAGTATTCGCCCCCGGCAAGCCACGCGGTCAGCGCGACGATCGCAAGGCCGAGCACGACGAGAAGCACCGGCCGGCGCGTGCTCCTTCCGGCGGACGACACGAACAGCAGAGGAACCAAGCGCGACAAGCCTTGCGCGACGAGATAGCCGCCCGCCAGTCCGACGAGCAGCGCCACCAACGGACGCAACGTGCCCGTTTCAAAGCCGAGGTACGCGCGATATGCGCTGCCGAGCGACAGAACGGCAAGCGCGGGAACGAGCAGCGCGATGATGATGACCCAGGCGACGTCGTGCGCGGTCTTCAGCGCCGGCGCGGCGATGCGCGTATCCGCCACCGGCGAAAATATCGAACGCAACAGCCACGTCAGGACGGAGAAGGCGTTCGTGCGCCCTTTGTCCGCCGGACTCCAATACGCTTCGAACACGTCGACACACGGCTCTTGCAAGACGTCGACGCCGCGGTTGTCGCAGTGCACGCGCACCGCGCTGGGACGCACGCCTTCGAGTTCCTGATTGCGCTGCACGGGCGGCCAGATCACATCCGCGTGCCACTGGCCTTGTCGCGGCGGCGGCTCGCCGCCGAAGCGCTGGCGCCGCTCGTCGTCGGTCTCGGTGTTCAGCGCGTCGCGCAATTCGCCCGCGAATTGATCCTGGATCTGATAACGATCAAGCGGACCGATGCCATGGACGATGATAACGGCGCTCTTCATCCGGTACGGATGTTCGCGCGCGCGCTGCGTTTCCCCGTCGCAAAGGAGAGCCGCTCAACACGCCAAACCTCGCATCAGCCCGAAAGGGCCCGCGTCACACCTACACACTCGGGAGGTTGATATGCGACCTGGTTTTCTTCGTACGTGCGTCGCGCTCGTCAGCGTCGTGCTCGCGTGCAGCGGGCTGGCGTTTGCAGATGCAACGCCGGGCATGGAATCGACGCCGATCCCACAGTCACCGAAGCCCGATTTCTCAACGATGAAGTTCATGCTGGGCACGTGGCAGTGCAGCTCGCGGAGCTCGCGCAGACCGACTCCGTTCAAAACGACGACGGTGACGACGCTTGATTCGACGGGCTATTGGATGGTCGTCAACAGCACGTCGCCCAAGGTGTCATGGGCGCCGGCGATCGTCAGCGTCGATCGCATCACCTACGACGGCACGTTCAAGCGTTGGGCTGACGTCTATACCGATGACAACGGCGGCTACGATGTCTCCTATTCACCGGGCTGGAAGGGCGGCACGATCACGTGGACCGATGCGCTTTTCACGCCTGGACCCGACATCGTCTCCACGAGCCCGACCGTCACGACAAAAGTGAGCGACTCCAAAACGACATCGCACAGCACGTTCAAAGAGAAATCGGGACGAACGGTTTCATTCGACGTGGCGTGCACGAAAGGCTAAGGCCGAGTCTTCTACGTGCTCGCCCCGATAAACAAGAAGACGGCGCCGACGAGCGCGACGAACGCGCCGCTGATCACCTCGCCGTAGCGCTCGAGCGCGCTGATGCGCAGGCGCTCGAGTCCTGCGGTCGAGACAAGCGTCGTTACGACGTACGTGCCGATCGTCGTGGCGGCGAACACCAGCGCGAGCAGCAGTTCGGCATAGACGCCGTGAGGCGCAGCGGCGAAAAAGGTCGGCAGCGCCTCGACGCTCGGCGATGACCCGACGATGAGCATGATGGACGTGCGCGTCGCGATCGTGCGCGCCTGCGCAGCCGCTTCCGATTCGAGCTGCTCTTCGCTCTCGCGCGCCTCGCGCAGGGAGCTGATCGCGATCCACGCTCCGAACGCGATCAGCGCGACGCCTGACAGGATGTTCACGTAGTGGCCGTAGCGCGCAGCCGCTGCGATGCCCGCGATCCATGCGAACGCACCGATGAGCAACGTCGAAAGCGTGTGCCCGAGGCCGGCTCCGGCCGCGGTCCAAGCGGTGTGGCGGCGCGTCCAGCCTTGCTGCCTGGCAAGAACGGCGATCGGCGCCCAATGATCGGGAACGATCGTGTGCAGGATTCCGATGACCGCGACGGCGCTGAGCAGCAATCCCATTAGACGCCGCCGGCCCGTTCGGATGGCGCCAGCAGTTCGTACTTGAGCATGCGCCGGCCGCGATGTTGCGTCGCGCCGAGCGGCCGCATGCCCAAGCGCTCGACGATCCGTACGCTGGCTGCGTTCGCCGGCTCTATCAGCGAGACAAGCCGGCCGAGTTCGAGTTCGTCAAACGCGTAGCGGACGATCGCGCTTGCCGCCTCGCTCGCAAACCCGCGCCCCCAGAAGGCACTGCGCAACATGTAGCCGAGCTCTACTTCTCCGCTTTCGCGCAGCCGCGTGAGCCCGCTCTCTCCCAGTATCGCGCCGTCATCGCGTGCGACAATAGCCCAATCGCCGTAGCCGAGCTCGTAGTGCGCGATCGTGGCATCGAGTGCTTCGTCCGCCTGGCGCGTGCTCAGCGGAATGCCGTCGTGCAGAAAACGCATCGTCTCCGCATCCGACACCATGCGTGTGAAATCGGCGCGATCGGCATACGTCCAGCGCCGCAGCCAGAGCCTCTGCGTCGTGATGACCGGCGTTGGAAATGCGATCGTGTACAGCCACCATGCTTTGGAGCGGCTGCGGTCGCGCGGATTGCGTTCGAAGTACACGCTCATACGCAAGCCGTCGGTGGTCTCGAACTCGTGCACGTGACGGCGTACGTAGACGTCGCCGCGATCTTGGCCAAGGTCACGGCGGCTGCCGAGCCGGCGCGCCACTTCAAACCGGTGGCCGCGCCAGTGGAATGCGCGCGGCAAACCGGGCTCGCCGTGCGACATCGCCGCGACGTCGGCGCTTCCGGTCTGCGGCGTGATCCGCTCGCCGATGAATGCTGGCCGCTGGGCTTGGTTCATACGGTCGGCGCTAGGGTTCGGACGCATGCCGCGCTAATCATGGCCGCCCTTTGAATGGAGCGGCCGGACGCGTCCGGCCGGCATGTATATATAATGAAGATTGGCGTTTTGGGATCGGGCGACGTCGGGCGCGTCTTGGGTGCCGGCCTCATCGGTCTGGGCCATGAGGTGATGATCGGCTCGCGCGAACCCGCGAGCGACAAGCTGCTCCAATGGAAAGATGCGAACGGGCCCCGAGCCTCCACCGGCACGTTCGCACAGGCTGCCGCGTTCGGCGAACTGATCCTCGTGGCGACGCTCGGGACCGGCACGCAGCACGCCTTGCAGCTTGCCGGCAGCGAGAACTTCAACGGCAAGGTCGTCATCGACACGACCAATCCGCTCGTGTTTCCCGACGGCGGGCCGCCCGGTCTCGAGGTCGGCTGGAACGACTCTCGCGGGGAGCAGATCCAGCGCTGGCTGCCCGGCGCGCGCGTCGTCAAAGCGTTCAACATCGTCGGCAACAACCATATGGTCAAGCCGGATTTTCCCTGCGGACCTCCCGACATGTTCATCGCCGGCAACGATGCGGCCGCGAAAGAGTCCGTCAGCGCGCTGCTGCGCGGTCTTGGCTGGAACGTCATCGACATCGGCGGCATTGCGGGTGCGCGCGTCCTTGAGCCGCTGTGCATCTTGTGGGTTCTGTACGCGATGCAGACTCGGACGCGTGACCACGCATTCAAGCTGCTGCACGCGTGAGCGCACGCAAGACGAGCGCGACCGATGTGCGCACGGTGTGGCTCGTACACGGGCTTGGCGATTCGCCGCTCGTGTGGCAGAGCGTGCGGCGCAAGCAAGAACTCAAGGGATATCGCTTCATCAAACCGGCGTTGCCGGGGCATGGAGGCGCAGACCCGCTGCCGCAGCGCGAGCGTGGACTCGACGGTACCGCGCATTGGCTGCAGAGCGCGATCGAAGAGCAGGGCGACCCCGTGATCCTGGTCGGGCACTCGATGGGCGGGATGATCGCGACGCTGCTCGGTGCGCGCTGCGCGCTTGTCGCGGGCGTTGTGAATGTCGAAGGGCCGTTACTGCTCGCTGATTGTGACACGGCGAAGAAGGCTTCGCAGGCGAAAGACTTCGCGCGCTGGTTTGCATCGTTCCGCGACAGCGTGAAATTTCAGACGAGCAACGCACCGCTGCATTACGCGCGCAGCGTCGCGCGGGCTGACGCGCTCACGTTTTTGGCCTGCGCGCGCGGGATCGTCGCGCTCACTCGAAATGGGGAGATGGCGCGCACGTACTCGTCATTGCAGGTACCCGCAGTGTACTACTACGGCGATGCCCGCGACGGCATCTCAAAGGCGTCGCGCGAGTTCCTTCGCAGCGGAGGGCTCGCGGTCAAACGCTTTCGCGGAGCCGGGCACTGGCCGATGATCGACCAGCCTGAAGAGTTCAGGGCCGCGCTTTCAGAGGCGCTCGGATCCATACGCGATCGCTTTCACGCGCACGCTCAAGGGGTGAGCACGGCTGCGCCTTCGAGCCGTCCGGCGCGCAGATCCGCCAAAGCTTCATTAGCGCGCTCCAGCGGATAAGTCGTCACCATCGTGCGCACCGCTGCCTGGGCCGCGATGCGCAGAAATTCAGCGCCGTCATCGCGCGTGAGATTGGCGACCGAGCGGACCTGACGTTCTTCCCAGAGCAGCTCATATGGAAACGACGGGATGTCGGTCATATGGATGCCCGCGCAGACGACGACGCCCCCGCGCGCGAGCGCACGCAGTGCGCTCACGACCAATGTGCCAACCGGGGCGAAGATGATCGCCGCATCGAGCGGCTCGGGCGGCGATGTGTCCGAATCACCCGCCCACACGGCGCCGAGTTGCAACGCGAATGTCTGGCCCCGCTCGTCGCCCGGACGCGTGAATGCGAAGACGCGCCGTCCTTGATGGCGTGCGACCTGCGCGATGATATGCGCGGCTGCGCCAAAGCCGTAAATGCCTAGACGCGCTGCATCGCCCGCCATACGCAGGCTGCGATAGCCGATCAGACCTGCGCACATGAGCGGAGCGGCGTGAACATCCTCGAACGACGCCGGCAGCGCGAAGCAAAACGCCTCGTTCGCGACCGTGTAAGGCGCGTATCCGCCGTCGATGTCGTAACCGGTGAAGCGCGCGCGTTCGCATAAGTTCTCCCTGCCGCCGCGGCAGTACGTGCACGTTCCGTCCACCCATCCCAGCCACGGCACGCCGACGCGATCGCCGGCCGCGAAGCGCTCGGTGCCTGCGCCGCATTCCTCCACGATGCCGACGATCTCGTGGCCGAGCACTAATGGAAGTTTGGGCTTGGTCAGCTCGCCGTCGTAGATGTGCAGATCAGTGCGACATACGCCGCACGCACGGATTTTGATGAGAAGCTGGCCGTCGCCGGCACGCGGCGTCTCGATTTCTGCAGACGTCAGCGGCCTTCTGGCGCTCTCCAAAAGCATGGCACGCATCGCGTCAACCCTATCGTACGTGGCGCCTTGAATCCTAGGGAGGCAGAGAGGCCGCGACCTCCACCTGCCGAAATATTACGTGTTAGATGATCACGCGTCTTTTCGTCTCGCGCCCGACCCTCGCCGCCGTGCTCGTCGCGCTCATCACGATCGGCGGTCTGCTTTCGGCATGGGCGCTGCGCATGCAGGACCTGCCGAACGTCGACGTGCCGCACATCGCGGTCGTGCTCTTCTATCCGGGCGCGTCGCCCAACGAAATGCAGGACGGCATCGTGCGCCCGATCGAGGACTCGCTCGCAGGCGCGCCCGGCCTGGAGCACATCCAATCGCGCATCCAGCAAGGATTCGCGATGGTGCTCACTCAGTTCAGCCTGCATTCGAAGAAGACGGACGCACTCGTAGAGGTGCAACGCCGCTTGCAGGCCGCGCAGGCGCAACTGCCCCCCGATCTGCCCGCACCCGTCATCGAGACGTTCGACCCCGGCGAGTCCGACATCGTCTCCCTGTCCGTCGCCTCGGACACGCTCGGTCCCGGCGCGCTGTCGTCGCTGATCAGCAATCGCATCATCCCGGCCCTCGAAGAAGTCCCCGGCGTCGGCAACGTCCAGTCGTACGGCATCGTCACGCCGTCGATACAGGTCGAGGTCGATCCGCGGAAACTCCAAGAGGCCGGCCTCGCGATCAACGACGTCGTCGGCGCGGTCGCGGGCAACAACGTGCGTGCCCCCGGCGGGATCCTGTTCGGCACCAAGGTGGAAACCGGGATCAACATCCGCGGCGACATCACCGGCGTTCAATCCGTGCGCGATCTGCCGATCGGCAGCGCGCCGCTCTCGGACAGCGCCTTTCGGGCGCTGATGAACCCGGCCAATCCGTCGCCCAAGTTCTACACGGTGGGCGACGTCGCGGCCGTGAGAGACAGCAACGAGCCGCAGCGCATCTACGCCTACGTGAACGGCAAACCGACGCTGCTGCTCAACATCAAAAAAGCCACCGATGCCAGCGAGATCGACGCCGCGCAAGGCGTGATCCGCATGCTGCCGCAGCTGCAGCGTCAGTTCCCCGACGTCATCTTCACCGTCATCAACGACAGCTCGACGAACACCGCGCGCCAGGTCAAAGGCGTCGTACGCACCCTCATCGAGGGCATCGTGCTGGTCGCGATCGTCATGGTCTTCTTCCTGCGCTCGTGGCGCAATGCGACCGCCGTGCTCATCGCGATTCCCACCTCGTTGTTCGCCACGCTCATGGTGATGCAGCTCGGACATTTCACGATCGACACCGTGTCGTTGCTGGCGATGACGCTGATCACCGGCATCCTCGTCGACGACTCGATCGTCGTGCTCGAGAACATCCAGCGTCATTATGAGATGGGCGAGTCGCCGTTCCTTGCGGCTATCAACGGGCGGTTGGAGATCAGCCTTGCCGCCATCGTCATCACGCTCGTCGACGTGGTGGTCTTCTTGCCGATCGCATTCTTGCCGGGCATGGTGGGTCGTTTTCTCTCTGAGTTCGCACTTGTCGTCGTGACCGCGACGCTGGCCTCGCTGGTCGTCTCGTTCACGGTCACGCCTGCGCTCGCCGGCAACTGGGCGCTGCTCTCCAAAGGACGCTTCATCGCGTTCACCAACGGTTTTGCGCGCGGCTTCGATCGCTTGCGGACATGGTATGCGGAGGCGGCGCTTCCCTGGGCGCTGTCGCACGGCAGCACCGTTGCCGGCATCGGCATCGTCTCTCTTGTCGTTGCGCTCGCACTGCTGCCGCTTGGCATCGTCGGTTTCGATTTCGATCCGGCGCAAGACAACGGCGAGATCTTCATCCAACTCAGCTATCCGAGCGGCACGCCGCTGGCGATGACGCGTGACGGGGCATTAGCGGTCGAACGAGAAGTCGATGCGATCGACGACGTGCGCTCTGAAGCGACGATCGCCGGCGCGGCGATGTCGCCGGTCGGCGGCTACCTGGTCAACGGCGCTGTCGGCCAAATCGACATCCATCTCAAAGACCGGCGCCGTCACTCCACCGAATACTGGGTTAGCCATCTGCGCGACGTCGTCCAGCGCCTCGTGCCGCAGGCAGCGCCGGTCGTCATCCCGGTCACCAACGCGCGCGAAGGCAACGCACAGCCGCTCGATTACCTCGTCACCGACACCAGCGGCGACCCGCAGCGCTTCGCGCAGCGCATCTATCAAGTGCTCAAGAATACGCCTGGCGCGGTCAACGTGTACAGCTCCGCGAGCAGCCTCTCACCGCAGCTCGACGTCACCTTCGACCGCGCCCTCGCGCGCGGACACAATATCAGTCTCACCGCCGCAGCGACGGCGATTCGAGCCGCGTTCGACGGCGTGCGCGCGACGCAGTTCGAAGGCCCCGACGGCCTCAAGGACGTGCAGGTCATCTATCCGCCATCGTATCAGCGCGACAAACGCCAACTGCTCGACGTTCCGATCCGCTCGAACAGCGGCGAAGTGGTGCGCGTCGGCGACTTTGTGCGCCTCGGCCCCTCAAGCGGCCCGCCTACCATCGATCGAGTGGACCGGCAGACCGTCGTGCACGTCAGCGCGAACATCGCGCCCGGCGTGGCATTGTCGAACGTCGATACAGCATTCCAAAAACGGCTGGCCGACCTGAGCCTGCCCATCGGCGTTCGCGTGGTGCCGAGCAGCGCGGGCAACCAACAGAATCTGTCGGACACGGTCAACGGCATGGTCATGGCGATCGTGCTCGGTATTCTGCTCGTGTTCTTGCTGATGGTGGCGCTCTACAACAGCTACGTCTCGCCGCTCATCATCATGTTCTCGGTGCCGCTTGCCGTCGTGGGCGCGATCGGCGGCCTGGCGCTGACCCATCAAACGCTCAATGCCTTTTCCTTCATCGGCACGGTCCTGCTCATCGGATTGGTCAGCAAGAACGGCATCCTCTTGGTCGATTTCGCCAACCAGCTGCGCGTCCGCGGGCTCGACCGCCTCAGCGCGATCCGCGAAAGCGCGCGCACGCGCTTCCGCCCGATCGTGATGACGACGGTCGCGATGATCTTCGGCATGCTGCCCTTAGCGCTCGGACTCGATCACGCGGTCGCATCGCGCAGCTCGCTCGGCATCGTCGTCATCGGCGGCCTGATCAGCTCGCTGCTCTTGACGCTGGTCATCATTCCCGTGGTCTACATGTGGATCGGTCCGAAAGAGATCAAGGTCAAAGGCGAACGCGTCGCTGCGGCCTTACGCGCAGTCGACTCCGAGGAATCGCAAAATCTCGGTAGCGCGGGTACAGGCACGGCCCGCTAGCCCGTCCAAGCCCCGCCCATGCTCTCACGCGGCGTTCGCGACCAGTCGCTGCTCAATGCTTATTGGGTCCCGCTCAATTTCCAGGGCGCCGCGCTGCTGACCATCGCCGTGCCCGCGGCGCTGCTCAAGTTCCAGACGGCTGCCGGGCACGTGCAGCAGCTGGCGGTGCTGGCGAGCATCGCCGCGGCGATCTCAATCCTCGTGCCGCCGCCGATCGGCGCGCTCTCCGATTACGTCCGCCGCCGTGGCGGACGCCGCCGCGCCTTCATCCTGCTCGGCTGCCTTCTCAATGTCGCCAGCCTGGTTTGGCTGGCGTTCGCCGGCGCGCTGTGGTCGTTCACCGCCGCGCTATTCGTCGCCGTGATCGGGCAGAGCATCAGCACCGCAGCCTATCAAGCGTTGATTCCGGAGGTCGTGCCGCGCCAGGACTGGGGGACATCGGCGGGATACCAGGGCGTCGCTTCACTCGTCGGCGCGGTCGGAGGACTGGCCGTCGCATCGCTCTCCTCCCCGAATGCCACCTTCCTGTGGTCCGCGCTCGTCGTCTTGCTCGGCGGCATTACGATCGCGCTGACCCCGGAAGGCCGATACGTCGAGCCGGAACACGTGCACGTCGGCGACTGGCACAACTTCAGGGTCGTCTTCCTTTCGCGTTTCCTGACCAACACAGGGCTGACGCTGCTCTACACGTTCGTGTTGTACTTCTTTCGCGATGTCGAGAAGGTCGACAACCCATCGGTCACCACCGGGTTGTTCGGCGTCGTAGCGCTCGTCGGCGCTATCGTCACGGCCTTCTGGACTGGGGCGTTTTCCGATCGGGTGCCGCGCAAGTACATCTTAGCGGTTTCAGGCGTGCCCATGGCCCTTGCGGCCGGCGGCTTCGCGATCGCGCCGCAGCAGCAATACCTCGTCTATTACGCCCTGTGCTTCGGGCTCGGCTACGGCGCCTTTCTCGCAGTCGGTTGGGCGCTGGCGATCGATTCCGTTCCGCAGATGCGCGACGTCGCCCGCGATCTGGGAGTCTGGGGCATCGCGTCAGGACTGCCAAACGTGATCGCTCCCATCGCCGGCGGCTGGATCCTCGCGCGCTACCTTAACCCGCTCGTAGGCTATCAGACGCTCTTCGAGTTGTCCGCGCTGACGTTCGTGCTCGGCGCAGTGTCCGTTTTGTTCGTGAAACCACGGCCGGAACGCATCGGCCAGGCGAATACACTCGACCGCTCCATCGCGTGATCTCGTTCCAGGCCATGGCCGCATTGTTGATGTGGCCCCGGTACGTGCGTGCGCACCGCATTCGCGCGTGGGGCCGGCTGCCCGTGCCGCGCGGGCCAACGCTGTGCGTCGTCAACCATCAGCATGACCTCGACGACCAGATCACCGTCGCGTATCTCGCGCGCGGCGGTCCGCTAAACAAGACGATCTGCGCCGTGACCAGCCGCCGCCTTTTCGAACGCGGTGCGCTGGCATGGCCCTTTCCTTGGTTGGAGCCGGTCTTGCGCACAGCCGACGCATCGAAGCTTTTTTCATTGGTCGGCATGCTGCCGATCGAGAATGAGATCAGCGAGCGGCCCCTGACGAGTTTCGCGCGCGCAGTGCTGAGCCGCCATGGCGACCTGCCGCTCGCGCGCGTCTTCAAGGAGCCGGCGTTGGCCGCGCTGGCGGCGGATGTGCGCGAAAAGCACCTTTCGGACGTTTTCGCGCCGACGTTCTTTCGTACCGCGCGCGGCACTTCAGTGCGCGCCAAGTGGATCTTCGAGCCGTATCGAAGCGAGCTGTTCGCACAGTTGCGCGACGACATCGAAACCGACATGCGCGCGCTGGAGGCTCGCTTGCGCAGCGGCGCCACGATCTGGCTGACGCCCGAAGGGCGCTTTTCGCGGAGCGGACGGATGGGCGCGCTGCGGACAGCGCTGTGGCGCTTGGCGCCGCTCGCCGAGCAGATCTACACGATCGCCATCAGCTACGACGTCTTCGTCGGCAGACGCGTCTCGATGCTGTTCCGCGTCATACCCGCGCTCAATCGCGCCGATCTCGCCAACTCGATGAACGCAGCTCGGCCGGTGACGGTAAGCCAGTTGCTCGCAGACTGGCTGTGCGGAACCGGCCTCTCGCAGCTCGCCGCATCGCGACCGTTTTCAGTGCGCGAGGCGCGCGCGGCGGTGACCTCTCGCCTCGCCTTACTGCCGGCGCTCGCGTGGATCGACCCAGAGCTGCGCGCATCACCGGAGCGTTTGACAGCGGCGGCGTTGGACGGGCTGCTTTGGCGCGGCATCGTGCGGCGGCACGGCGACGGATACGAGCTGACGGACAAACGCGATGATGCGCTCTTTCCCAAGACGCGCGATGTCATCGCGCATCAAGCCGCGTTTTTTGAGGAGTCCTCGGCGGCGTGGCGCGCGCTCGACGTGCGAAAGGGATAGGCGGCCAAGCGGTCGCACCACCCTTCGTCGGAGAACTTCATGCCAAACACCATGTCATGGCTTCGTATCGCTATGTGCCTCGGTTTCGCAGGGCTTTGTCTGCTCGTGCCCGCGCCGCGCGCCGCGGCCGGTACGACCGGCACGCTCTACGGCTTCGTGCACAGCGCGCACGACGCGCCTGTCGCAGCAGCGGACATCAGCGTGACATCGCCGTCGCAGAACGCCAAAACGCAGACCGATGCGCGCGGGCAGTTCGCCTTCGTCGCGCTGATCCCCGACACGTATGCCGTCACCGCTTCCAAGAGCGGATTCGAGACCGTGACCTTGACCGGCGTGGAGGTCGTCGCCGACAACACGCGCACGGTCTTCATGGAGCTTCAATCTCTCAAGACGCTCGGCGCAGTCGTCGTGTCGCGCAGCGGCCTGGTGAGCGCCGGCACGACGGTCGACGTCTACTCGATGAATCGCCCCGTGCAACGCACGCTCGTCGGGCTGAACGGCGGCTATGACGTCAACAACAGCTATTCAGCGATCGCCGCCGTTCCAGGCGCATTCGTGCCGCCGATCGCGAGCGGCTGGAACCAGCCTGTGTTCATCCGCGGCGGTGCGTTCGATGAAGTCGGCTATGAATACGACGGCATTCCGGTCAATCGCGCGTACGACAACGCGCCGCTGACGACGCTGTCGAACGTCGGCCAGCAGCTGGTCCAGGTCTACACCGGAGGGGCTCCGGCCGACGCCGAGTCGCGCGGGCTTGCTGGCTACATCAACCAGGTGGTGCGCACGGGAACGTATCCAGGCTTTGCCGATCTCACGCTTGGCATCGGTTCACCCGCGCTTTACAACAAGTTCGATTTCGAAGCGGGCGGCGCCGCGCCGAACCACCGTTTTTCGTACTTCTTCGCGGTCGGCGGTTACGATCAGGCCTTCCGCTACATAGATCAATCCAACGGTGCCGCGTTTTCCGCGGACTTCGGCCAGCCGTTTGATCTAAAAAACGTCGTGCTGGGCCCGCTCAACGGCGGCATGCCTGGCTGCGGCCTGCCCAACGGATCAAACTTCACCGGCTGTTATGCGAATACTGGCTTTTTCCAGGCACTACCGGCCGGTCCGGGCGGCTACGTCATCGGACCGTACCCGATGGGCCGCAACTCCTACATCAGCGACCGCAACAACATCGCGAACTTGCACTTCGCGATCCCGCGCGCCGGCAACAACACGCCCGACGACGTCCAGTTCCTCTACTATCTGTCGCAGATGTACACGTACGAGTACTCATCGTACAACGACTGGGGCGGCCCCGCGTTCTGGAATGGCTATGACACGACGCCCGGATTCCACTCCGGACAGGTCGCGCGCTTCGTGCCCGGCTTCCAGTACGCCGGAGCGCTGCTGCAGCCGATCGCCGGCACCCTTGGCGGTCCCATCACGGGCGTGACCCCATACTTCTTCCCGAGCGCCGGCGCGTATGGCGCCGGCGCGCAGATCCCGGTCAACCAAGAAGATTCGCAATCCAATGGCCTCGCGATCACCAAACTGCAGTACACGCATTTCTTCAGCCCCGAGGCGTATCTGCGCGTCTACGGGTTCACGACCTACTCGAACTGGTTCACGTACAGCCCGAACGGCCAGTCGCAGTTCTACATCTCGCTGCCGGCGGATCGTGAGTTCAGCGAACACCAGCGCGGCGTATCCGCCGAATATTACGGACAGCTCGGCACGCACAACCTGTTCGAGGTCCAAGGCTCGTACACGTACAGCAATGACTACGCGATGGAGAACGACCAACCGTCGACATCGGTCGGCGGCCCGCCCTGGTTCCCCGCGCCGCAAACCGCATTTGCCGCGCTGGTGAGCGCGACGGCTCCGACCAACGGCACATGCTATTTCCTGAGCTTCCCGTTGCCGCCGCCGAGCCTACCCGGTCCGCCCACACCGACGTCGTGCGAACCGATCACGCCGTTGCCGGGTCCAGGCTCCGGGTTCATCAACCAGAAATTCCTGACGTTCGCCGGACCGTTCTTCCCGGCGCCTCCCGGCGGGTGCGGTGGTCCCTCAGCGTGCGAATGGCTGGCGCTTGAAAACGGACAGAACGGACCGATCAACGGCATCACCCCGAAATTCTCCGCGCTCTCGCTCCAAGACCAGTGGACGCCGTCGGCGCGATTGCACGTGAGCGTCGGCCTGCGCTGGGACCGTTTCGTGTATGATATCCCTTCGACGGCCGGTGGTCCGGCGCGCGCGTTTTGGTTCAACGCCTGGAACAACGTCATGTGCGTCTATCCGGGTTTTAACGGCGGCAACCCGATCGACGAAACGCTGTTGGGCGCGCCGCCCGGCACGCCGTGCAACACGATTCCGGTTCCTCCGGGGGGCGGCCCGATGTTCGCGCAAGCGACCTTGACGAACGCGACCGCGAACGGCGCGACGGCATCGTTCGACGAGCTGCAGCCGCGCATCGGCGCGACATACTCGCTCAACAATTACGACGTGCTGCGCTTCTCCTACGGCATCTACGCGCAGCCGCCGCCATCACAGTTCATGTATAGCGATACCTTGCAGCAGAACTTGCCGGCCTTCATCGGTCCGCTCTATTACGCGCTGGGCGACACGACGCCGCTGCATCAAGTGCGCCCGCAAGTATCCTATGACGTCGATCTCTCGTACGAACACCGCTTCAACGATGCCGACACGAGCCTCAAGTTCACACCTTTCAGCCGCGTGACGCGCGATCAGATCCAACGGTTCTTCATCAACCCCACGACCGGCACGCTGGGCGGACTCAATGCGGGCAAGCAGACGAGCTCCGGGTTCGAGTTCCAACTGCAAAAGGGCGACTTCAACCGCGACGGTCTTTCCATTCTCCTCTCCTACACGTATACGTACAGCAGCATCACGTATAGCCCGCTGCCCAACGGCTCGACGCTGCTCTCCGGCGTCAACGCGTCGATCCAACAGTACAATTCGTTCACGTCCGCGTGCGCGGGCGCGCTGCCTTCCGCCAGCGCCACGGCGCCGTGCGGCGTGTTCGGCGGCGCCAATGCGCTGGCGACCGAGCCGAGCGGCGTCGCCAATCCTTACTTCAACGCACCGGTGCGGCCGCTGTTCGATCCGAATGCGGCATATCCGACCTATTACGTCGTGCCGACCGGCACGCAATTATCGACGGCGAGCATCGGCGTTCCCGATTTCCTCGCGCTCACGCTGAGCTATAAGCATGAACGCCTGACCATTGCGCCGCTTCTCCAATATGTGGCGGGCAGCAAGTACGGCGCACCGCAGCAGCAGATCGGCGTCGATCCGACCACGTGCGCGCCGCTTGCGGCGGCGCCGCCGATCGCGAGCGATCCACGCTACCCATTTGGGGGAGCGGGCACCGGCTACGACGCCACGACGTGTACGGGCACGCTGGTGATCCCGGACCAGTTCACGGGCAACTTCGATGCGCCGGGCGCATTTCGCGAACCGAATCTATTCGCGCTCCACGCGCAGGTCGGATACGAGTTATCGCCGGCGGCACGGCTGCGGCTCACGCTGACCAATCTTTACACGAAGTGTTCGGGCGGCACGTCGTTGCCGTGGGTGACCAACTCCGGATCGACGTGCGGCTATGACTTCCTGCAAGGGCACATCCCGCCCGCAGGCAACATCTTCAATCCGGGCGATCCTATACAGCCGCTGGTGCGCTATCCGTATGGCGCGGCGCTATCCTCCCAGCCGTTCAACGCGTACCTCGACGTCGAATTCCGGATGTAAGCCCGGCTTCACATCCAGCGTCAGAGCGAGCAGCCGCCTGCGCCTCACCGCGCGGCGAATGATCGGGAAATTCTTGCTTCGCCGCTCCTTCGGCGGCTCTCGCCGCCTCAGAGGTTTCGGCTAAAGGCGCTGCTCGCTCTGATGCCTGCGAACGAGCCGAGCGGGCCGGAAGCCGGCGCGTTGGCGACGGCGAGAGCCGGAGCCACCGAGCGGCAAGACTAGAATATCCCAAGAACTTGCCGCGTCGCCGGCGCGGCAATGCTCGGCTCGTTCGCTTGCGTTAGGGCTGCGCGGCTTGGGCCGTTTCCATTCCGTCGCGGATCTGCTCCAGCAGGCGGCGCGCGGTCGCGATCGCGATGCGCTTGCCGATCACCGCGTCGAAGCCCTTACCGACGACGCCGAGCGGCGGCTCGTACTCACCGGACAGCGTCAGCACGCACGTACCGTAATCCTCGTCTTCGGTGATCGTCAGCTTTCCGGAGAACGTGGGATAGGGGCCGCCGCCGGACGGCGACCACGTGACGCGCAGCGGTCTTGTCAAATGCGTGGGATCGTACACCGCTTCGAACTTGGCGGTGACGTCGCGCGCGAGCGTCATGTCGCTGGGCACGCCGAGATCGTGAGCAGCCAGGCGCAATGACAGCGTCGCCGGTTCTCCGGCCCGCCATCCGATGCTCTGTAAGTACGTCTGCAGATCGCGCACCGCATGGCCGTACGGCACTTGGACATAGGCGCGTTCGTTGAGCTCCGTCATGCGGCGGTGGTGCGCCTATGCGCCGGCGACTTCCTTTGACTCGTGGTAGCGGACATCGGCGAAGAGCGGCGATGAGATGAGCAAGTCGGCCGAGCGCCGGTTACAGGCGATCGGGGCGTCGTACAGGACGGCTAAGCGCAGCAGCGCCTTGACGTCGACGTCGTGCGGTTGGGGCGACAAGGGATCCCAAAAGAAGAATACGACATCGATGCGCCGCTCAGCGATCAAAGCGCCGACTTGCGCGTCTCCGCCCCACGGTCCAGACATCAGCTTGTGGATCGGAACGCCGAGCCGTTCTTCGACGACCGCGCCGGTGGTCGCCGTCGCAAAAATGGTGCAGCGCGCAAGCGTGCCGCGGTTGAACTCGACCCACTGCGCCATTTCTTCTTTGCGGGCGTCGTGCGCGATCAGCGCCACGCGCGGGCGCGGTTCGTCAGCCGACGTGTGCCAATGCCGGTTCGTGCTCATGAGTCGCTCCGCAACGAGACGCTGCCTTGCGGCAGAAAGTCGGCTGGAATATCGAAAAGCGCTGCGTCGGCTTGGCTGAGCTTGACGACGTTGCCGCGCTCGATTACCGAGATGATCGGGCGCACCTGGATCGGCCCTGCCGTCACGCTCAGGCTCACGCTCAAGTATAAGACGAGGTTGGTCGATGTCGGTTTAACCGTCGCATGCGCCGTGTCGAAGGTGCAGTGGAAGATCGCCAACGGTTCAGAGAAGTTGACCGGCTCGGATGCGATGGTCGGAATGTCTTGCGCTTGGTACAGCAGCCAATGCATGCTGCCTTCCATCTCGATGCAGCTGTCTGTCGCATGCACGGTCGTCAGTCTGCCATCGAGCGTCATGCCGGTCGTCGGTAAGCCGTCGAGCGAGAGCGCGGGCGCGCCGCCTGCGGAGACGTCGATGCGGTAATTGTCCGGCGCGGCGTTGGGCGACGCGGTCGGCGCGACGGTTGGCCCTGGCTTCACCGCGGCGGCGGTCGTGCGGTACGTCTTCGCATGCAGGTTCAAGAAAATGGTTTCGCCCTTGTCAGGCCGCGAGATCGCTGCGGTCTGCGCCAGCAAATCGTCGACGCGCACCCAGTCACCGAGGTACGAATAGCGATAGATGGCGACGAACTGCGGCCGCGTCGTCATGAGATCCGCACCGAGGTTGCCCAGGACGTTGCCGTCGACATCGGGATAGCGTTCGGCGGGCACGACGCGGCGCATGAGCGTTTCGCGGTCGGATGCGAAGGAGCCGGGTGCCAGCGGTTTCATATCGACCGCGCGCCAGCGGATCTCATCGTACGCGACCCCGCGTGCGGGCGCAGGCGAAGCATCGTCAGCTCGAGCGGCACTCGTGAAAGATAGCGCGAGCGAGACCATCCAGATGAGTGTTAGCGCGCGTGCGACTGACATATCGAACGCTTACTCGATGGCGCGTGCATTTCCCGTGGGTAACTGCGCGTTTGGTCAGGAACGCCAGGTCACGTGTGACGGCGGTCGAAGCTCGCGCTCTCGCCTAAGGAGGTCTCTCGTGATCATCGGCATCATCGGATCGGGCAACATCGGTTCGACCGTCGCACGTCTTGCCGTCGCGTCCGGACACGACGTCATCATCAGCCACTCGCGCGGCCCAGAGTCTTTGCGCGACCTTGTCGCTGCACTCGGGGCGCACGCAAGGGCCGGAACGGCGGAGCAAGCCGCGCGCGACGGCGACATCGTCCTGATCGCGATTCCATTCCGTGACCGCGCGGCGCTATTCCAAAGCGGCATCGATCTGCGCGGCAAGGTCGTCGTCGACGCGATGAACGCCTACAATGCCGACTTCACGCTGATGGACCTCAAAGGCATGGGATCGTCCGAGATCGTCGCGCAGGAGCTGCCCGGCGCTCGCGTCGTCAAAGCGTTCAACACGCTGTACTCCAAAACGCTCGCCAGCGCGGCGCGTCCGAAAGGTTCGACCGAGCGCATCGTCTTGCCGGTCGCCTCAGACGATGCCGACGCGAAGCGGATCGTCTCGAACTTCATCGACTCGATCGGCTACGATCCGCTTGACGACGGGTCGCTCGTCGACGGGCGCAGGCAACAGCCTGAAACGGCGCTTTACAATAAGCCGCTGAGCGTACGTCAAGCGCAGGCGCTTATGGGAAGCGTTCGATCGTAAGGCTCGGAATGGTGGGCGAAGCAGGTTTCGAACCTGCGACCCCTCGCGTGTGAAGCGAGTGCTCTACCGCTGAGCTATTCGCCCAATTTCGTGGACGCGGTTTTTTCGCCGTCCGCGGGAATACCCTTTCCTAGGAGGAGCGTGCGATGGATGTTCACGTGTACGGCATCAATCACGTCGCGATCGGCGTGACGGACATCGGCAAGGCGGTCGCATTCTATGAAGACGTCTTCGGCCTCAAGAAGCTCGACGAGGGCGAGGGTGACGCGTTCTTCAAAGTGGGCGAGCATCAATTCTTAGCGATGTTCGAGGTCGACGAGGTCGCGCGCGATCACGCCCGTCATTTCGGCCTCATCGTGCGCGACGAAGAGCAGTTGGCTCAGGTACGCGACAAAGTCGTCGACAAGTACAAGCTGAAACTCAATCCGCACTTCCGCTGTGATTTCTACGACCCGTTCGGCAACCACGTACAAGTGGTCGATTTGCACGACGAATCGCTCGTGTGGCTGCTTCCATATCAAGAGGTGCAAAAGGCGGGCATCACGTTTTCGTCCCGAAGTTGACCGCGAATTCGCGCCGTGCTACACTCGATGATCGATGAGACCAAACTTCAAGCGTTTGTGGCTCGTCGTCGCGGTGCGCAGAACTTAGGACTTGGAATGCTCGGCGGCGCTATCGGCGCCGCGCTCGGCGCACTTGCGTGGGCCGCGATCACCGCCCTTACCCAGTTCCAGATCGGCTGGATGTCGATCGGCGTCGGTTTTCTCACGGGCTTCGGCGTACGCGTCTTCGGCAAGGGCATCGATAAGATCTTCGGATACATCGGCGCGCTCCTGTCACTGGTGGGCTGCGCCGCTGGAAACGTCCTGGCAGCGGTGATGTACATCTCCGCGCACGATCACGTGCCTTTCACCACGCTCTTGATGCGCACGACGCCGGGCATCGCGTGGTCGATCCTCAGCGCGACGTTCAGTCCCATCGACCTGCTCTTCTACGGGATCGCGCTGTACTTCGGCTATCGTTATTCGTTCCACCGCATCACGGCGCAGGAACTCGCCGCGCTGCAAAGCGAGCCCGCGTCGGAGGCAGCGCCGGCGTCTTAGAACGTTTGCTGTCAGCTTGCGCGCTTGCCGAGCAGCGCGCCCTCGTGCATCCCCTGGTCGAACGCCGCGTCCATCAGCTCTTGATCGTCGAATTGTATGACCGAGAGCCGTAGTGGGGTTTGCGGACAGATCGTCCTGATCGACACGAAGCGCTTGCCGGGCGCCGTTCCCGCAAGCACTGCCTTGTTGACCGTGCGGCACAACCGCAGATCGCTTTCGAGGATGCGCTCCTGACGGATCTCCTGAACGGCCAGACCGATATCCGCGATCGACGATAGATCGACATTAGGTGGCCGCAGGTCCGCGCGATCCATGTAGATGACGGTGAGGTCGCTCGCGCCCGCGTCGATCGCCTGGCTCACCAAGTCGTTGCTGATGCTGCCGTCAAGGTACTGGTGCGCCGTCCCTTCATCCGTTGCGATTGTGACGGGTTGAAAAGCGCCCGGCACGGCGGCAGAGGCGCACACCGCCGGAACGTAGTTGTCCGGAGTCAAGCGGTGCGACGCAGGCTGGCTCGCTCGGAAATCCGCCTCCTGCTCGCTCTTATTGAAGCCCGCGAAGTGATAGAACGCCTCGGCCGTACCGCGCGTGATGTTGGTCGTGCTGACGACCAACGTGCGCTTGAGCCAGGCAAAGCGGAGCCGGTTCGCGAGCGCCTGCACCACGGGCTCCGAGGAAAGCGCTCCCAACAAGCGGGTCAAGTCGCCATTCGCGCTGATCGCGCTGTGGAGCTGGTAGAGCTTGAGGATGGCGGCGGCGCGCTGCGGCAGCGCGTCGGTCTGGTGCAGGTCGGACACCAGAGCCGCGACCGCCTCGATTTCCGGCGCCAAGCGTATCACGCCAAGCGACGCCATCGAGCGCCAGACGCGCTCGAGCTCCTTCAGATCCCCCTGGGCGATGAGAGCGCCGTTGATCGCTCCGATCGACGCCCCGCAGATGATCTCGAAGTCCTCTTGCTCGAGCAGCGAGATGGCGACGCCTGCTTCGTAGGCGCCGCGTGCCCCGCCGCCGCTCAGAATCAAAGCCCTCACGTATGCTGTTACTCGCTCCCTGTGCCGGACGCTCGTGCCGATGATGAAAGTATGCCCTGTTCTTGCGGCGGTTCTCATGAGAATGTGCCGCGGCGGACGTTTTTGCGCGCGGTCGGGGCGACGGCCGCAGCGCTCGCGGTTCCTGCGGTGTTCTTGTCCGCCTCGCGCCGCGCGTCTGCAGCCCAACCGCAGTACGTCCTCTGGCTCGAACGGATGGATACCGGCGAGCAGGTCGCCGACGCGTTTTCGCTCGACGGCAAGTCCGTCTACAACCCCGGCTATTATCGCCTGTGCGCCGCGCTGCGCGACGCGCACGTCGCACCTGCGGAAGGCGACGTTTACATCTCGATCACGCTGATCGAGCTGCTCTGGGGAGTCCAGCAGGCTCTTCTCGAGCAAGGAGTACGCCAGCCGATCGTCATCCACAGCGGCTACCGCACGCCGGAGACCAACGCCCGCACTGAAGGGGCGGCGACCAATTCGCTGCACATGTACGGCAAAGCCGTCGATTTCGAAGTGCCCGGCGTCGACATCTATGACCTCGCGAACTTGTGCTGGGAATGCCCGCGGTCAGGCGGCGTCGGGGCGTATGGTGGTGGCTGGGTCCATCTCGACACCGGGCCGCGCCGCTACTGGAGCGGCTAGCCTATCCGCTGGACTTGGCCGTGACGTTGCGGTGCTGCGGCTCGTCCACGTAGTCTTCGTAGACGAGCCCCAGCGCGATCTCCATCGATTCGGTCATCATCGCGTCGTCGAGCGCATTCGCCTCGCACGAGCGGCCGCTCGCTTTGATGCCGCCGACCACCGTCTGGATTGACTTGCCCGTCTCAAGCGCTGCCCACGCCGCACACGCCAGCTCTCCAGGCCGGACACCGAGCGCGATCGCGGTCTGATAATCCGGAATATCCACGCCCGGGAACCGGAATGCGAGCGCCTTGCGATACGCCGCGTAGCGTTCGGGAGATGAGAGCACGTCGAGCATCGTGATCTCGGACGAAAGCGTGGCGGATTGGGCCGCATACATCACGTTCTGCGCGCGGCGCGCGGTCTGCATCGCCGCAGTCCACGCCGTCAGTGCCGCGTGCAGATCGGGCGGCGGCCGCGGTGCAGGCGTTCCCATGCCGTTGTTCTGCGGCGGCGGCACCTCAAGAGCGGCGCGTGTGGCCGCGACGGCGTCGTCGGCTTGCGCGATCGCGCCGCGTGCGAGTTCAATACTGGCCTGCAAGCCCTTCGTCGAGCCGTTGAGATCGGAGATCATCGCCGGATAGTAGGCGAGCAGCGCCTGGAACTTCGGCGTCAGCGGAGCGTCGTCCATGAGCGGGTCGAGCATTTCGTGCAGCGCATCGCTATTGCCGACCGTGAGACCGGGGGCGGTGGCGAGCACGTCGTTGATCGGATTGAGCGTGCCCGTGATCAGCTTCTCAAGCGTCGCCATGCCGGTCGCGGTCGTGCGCGTCGGTCCTACCGGCGGCAGTCCACCGCCGGGCGACGGCGCACCGCCTGCCGGCGACGCGGAGGGACCCGGCGTGGCAGACGGCTGCGGCGACGCAGACGAGACTTCGGCGGCCCAGCGTAGATTCGGAGGGCCTGCACCGGATTGAAGCACGTTGAGTTTGTGGACCACTTGCTGCAGCTCGTCGAAGCCTTTACGCGAGCCGGCCTTCGCTTCAGTGGTCGAGGCCGCGGCCGTGACCTGCGCGCCCTTGATCGCCTTGATCGCGCTGATGCGCGCCGGGTCGTTGACGTCGACAGCAGTGCGGAAGACGCGGCCGTCCGGCGCCGCCTTGGGACCGGATTCGCGCAGCGCGTAGTCGAGCTGCGCGATGTGTTCAGCCACTTGCGCGTCGTCGCGATTGGTCAGCGACGTGAGCTCAGAGCGCGCGTAGCTGTAGCGCCCTTCGCTCTGGTCATGGATCGCGTCGGCGAGCAGCGACTGTCCGCTCTCGCGATCGAGCTCCGGGTACCCGGCCAGATGCGACACGCGGTCGGAAGGCACCGGGTGATCCAAGAACGCTTTGTCGGCGCGTGACTCTGGCCCGGCATCCATTTGTCCGAGCTTGGTCATGACATCGATCGCTGCGTTCGGATCGTAGCCGGCTTGCGCCATAAGCGACAGACCGTAGTGGTCGGCCTGAAGTTCGTCGCTGCGGCTGTACTTGTCGGTCGCAAGCTCACCGCCGAGCGCGCCGAGGACCGAGGCGACCGGCGAGACGATCGCCGCGATCGCGGTAAGGATGCCGATCACGGTGTTGACGTTCGAACCCTTGACGACGTGGCGCATCTCGACGTGGCCCATCTCGTGGCCCAGCGTGGCTGCGAGTTCGTCGTCCGATGACACGAAATTCAACAGTCCGACATTGACGTGGACGTAGCCGCCTTTGATGGCGAACGCGTTGATGCTCGGATCGTCGAGCACGGTGAAGCGGTAGGTGATGTCCTGGCGCTTGCGGTGCTTCGCAAGGTTGGCCCCGACCTGATTCGTCCAACTGGTCAAGAATGGATCGCTGATGACGATGCTCGTCGAATCGATCTCGGCGTTTTCGGCTGTTCCTTCCGAGATCTCGGTCGCGGTGCTCATAGCGAGCGCAGGCGCAACGGTGGCTTGCAGGATGAACGCGGTCGCGAGCAGCGCGGCGGCGATGCGCGCGATCACCGGGGTCGACTCGGACGTAAGCATGGATGCTGCGCTTCTTCATCGTCTGCGCGAAGATTCTTTCCCAGCCTATTCTCATGCAGGTCGTGTCCCGGCGCACCGGGCGCGTCACGCGCCGGGCGCTACGTGCTCGACGTGCCGCCTTCGTCGCAGCGCGTACACCAGCTCCCCGATCATGCCGCGCCGGAATACGCTCACGACGATGATGAAGATGATACCAAGCACGAGTCCGGGCGACGTCGTCAACGTCGACAAGCGGTCGTTGATGATCAAATAGAACGGCGCGCCGAATAGCGGGCCGAATACCGTGCCGATGCCGCCGAGCACGGTCATGATGACCACCTCTCCGGAGGTATGCCAATCCAACGTATCAAGCGACGTGAAGCGGTGGGCGATGACGAACAGAGCTCCGGCCAGCCCGGCCAGCGCGCCGGAAAGCACGAAGGCGACGAGCTTGTAGGCGCTCGTACGATAGCCGAGACTCGTCGCGCGCGGCTCATTCTCGCGGATGGCGCTCAGAACGCGTCCGAACGGCGAGTTGACGACGCGCAACACGGATGCGACGCCGAGCACTGCCGCGGCGAGCGCGATGTAATACAACAGCGTATCGTTGTCGAGCCGAATGCCGGCGATAAGCGTTGGGCGCTGCACGTTCTGCAATCCATCCTGGCCGCCCGTCCAATCGCCGAACTGGTTTGCGAGGAAATACAGCATCTGCCCGAACGCAAGCGTGATCATCGCGAAGTAGATGCCTTGGCGCCGTATCGCGATGGCGCCGACGAGCGCCGCGATCGCGGTCGCGGCGAGCACGGCCGCCGCGACTGCCGGAAAGAACGACCAGTGCGCGCGCAGGATCAGCAGTCCGGCTACGTAGGATGCGCCGCCGAAGAACATCGCGTGTCCGAATGAGAGCAGTCCAGTGTATCCGAGCAGCAAGTCGAATGCCGCCGCGAAGAGCGCCCAAATCACGATGTCGGTCGCAAGTCCGACGTACAGCACGTGCGGCAGCAGCAAGCCGAGCGCGAGCGCGCCAAGCGCGAGCGCGAGTGCGATGCGGCGATCGAGCGCCGCCGCACGCGCGATCATCTTTGCCCCTCGGGCGCGCCGAACAGGCCGGTCGGGCGGACGATCAGCACTGCCGCCATCAGCAAGAAGATGAGCGTGTTGGCGATGGGCGGATACAACACGGCGCCGAGCGCCGCGATGATGCCGACGATGAAGCCGGTGAAGATCGAGCCTTTGATGGATCCCATGCCGCCGATCACGACGACCGCAAACGTCGTGATGATGATGTCCGAGCCCATGACCGGCGTGACGTTCGTCGTCGGAGCGGCCAACACGCCGGCCAGACCCGCGAGTCCGACGCCGAAGGCGAAGACGAACGTGGTGAGGCGCGAAACGTCGATGCCGAACGCTTCGGTGAGTTGTGGATTCTCAGTGGCGGCGCGGATCTTCGCGCCGAGCGGCGTCTTCTCGATGGCGAACCACACGGCGAGACAGACGAGCGTCGAGATCGCGATGACCGCCAGGCGGTAGATCGGATACACGGTGATGCCGAGATCGATGACGCCGCTCAAGCCGGCCGGCATCGCATACGGCGTCCCCTGCGTGCCGAAGAACAGCTTCATGAAATCTTCGATGACGAGCGCCAGCCCGAAGGTCAGTAGGAGATTGTAGAGCGGATCGAGCGGCATCAGCCTGCGGATGAGGGTGCGCTCGAAAAGCGCGCCGAGCAGCCCGACCGCAACGGGCGCAAGCACCAGGGCCCACCAAAACGGCAGGCCCAAGTACTTCGCGGCCAGATATGCGCCGAACGCGCCGAGCATGTACATCGCACCGTGCGCGAAGTTCACGATGCGCATCATGCCGAAGATGATCGCGAGGCCGAGACTCAGCAGCGCGAAGTACGCACCGCTGACCAGGCCGTTGAAGATCTGGAGCGCGAGATAGCCGGCGCCCATCACGCGCCCTGCATCATCGGCCGGCTTGTGTCACCCTTGCGTTAGAGATGGCACGTGACCGCCGAAAGCGGCCGGTACGAATCCTCGCCCGGCACCGTTTTGACGATCTGTAGGAAATCGTACGGCTCCTTGACCTGCGATGCGGGCTTGATCTTCGCGACGTACATGTCGTGGATGAGCAGGTGGTCCTGCGCGCGGATGTAGGCGTGACGCGCGAAGACGTCCTCGAACTTATAGCCTTCGAGCTGCTTCACGACCGCATCCGCGTCGTCGGTCTTCGCACGGGCGACCGCGTCCAGATACTGCGTCACCGCCGAATAGTTGCCCATCATGACCCACGTCGGCATCTTGCCCGTGCGCTTCTTATAGCGCGCGGCCCAGGCACGCGTCTTGTCGTCGAGGTTCCAATACGATCCGACCGTGATCGTGCTTCCCGACCAGTAGTCGGGGCCAAGCGCTGCGATATCGCTCTCGAAAAGCAGACCGATGCCGACCTCCATGCGCTTTTTGATGCCGAACTCGTTGATCTGCTTCATCGCGTTGACGGTATCGTCGCCCGCGTTCATCAGACCGATGACCTGCGGATTCATCGCCTGCGCGTTGATCAGGTACGAGGAAAAGTCGGTGTTCGGGAAGGGCACCATGTCGTTGTGGATCACTTCGCCGCCGGCAGATTTGACCGCGTTGCTGAAATTCGCCAACATGGATTGCCCGAACGCGTAGTTGGCGGTGATCATGTACCAGCGCTTGCCGCCCTGTTCGGTGATGAGCTTGCCGGTGTTCTGCGCCAGTGCGTACGTGTCGTATCCGTAGTGGAACGTGTACTTGTTGCACTGCCCCATGTTGAGCGCATCGGTGCCGCCGGTGGTGACGAACAGAATCTTATGATCGGCTCCTGCGACGCCGGCCACCGCGAGCGCGACCGATGACGTCGGCACGTCGAAGATCGCGTCCACATGGTCCTGCTCGTACAGCTCATGCGCTTTATTCGCACCCAACGCAGGATCGTTCTGATGGTCGACCGAGAGCACTTTGATCGAGCGGCCGAGCACGGCACCGCCATAATCCTCGACTGCCATATGCACGGCCGCGACCGTGCCCTGGCCGGATAGGTCTGCGTAGACTTTCGACTGGTCGTTGACCACCGCGATGATGACCGGGTTTTCGGCGCCGGCCGGCGCCGGCATCGCTGCCGTCATCGACGTGCAGAGGACGAACGCCCCGATGGCTACCACCGCTCGCTTCATGTGATGTCTCATTGCGATTTGATCCCCATATGTCTAGACGCCAAGGTATTCCAAGAGCTCGTGCTCGCGGTCGATGACCTGCGCATTCGCCAGCGACTCCACAATCCGGCCGTTCACCATAAGATAGTGCCGGTCCGAGACTTTGGCGGCGAAACGCACGTTTTGCGAGACCAAAAGCACGGTGATCCCGTCGCGCTTGATTTCGAGAATGAGGTCGCGGATGGCCTTTACGATGGAGGGCGCCAAGCCCTCGGTCGGTTCGTCAAGCAGCAGCAAGCTCGGACCCGTACGCAGTGCGCGCGCGATCGCGAGCATCTGTTGCTCGCCGCCGGATAGCGTCGTACCGGGCGATCGGGCGCGCTCGCGCAAGCGCGGGAAGAGCGCGAAGATGCGCTCGAGCGGCCACGCGCTCGCGCCCACGACCGGTGGAAGCGTCAAGTTCTCCATGACGGACAGGCCGGCGTAGATGCCGCGCTCCTCCGGCACGAAGGCCACACCCATGCGGGCGATGCGGTGTGAGGGTTGGCGTTCGATCGGCTCGTCGTGCAGCCGAATCGAACCGCGCTTCTTACGGATGATGCCGACGATGGACTTCAACGTCGTAGACTTGCCTGCGCCATTGCGCCCGACCAGCGTGACGACCTCGCCCTTGCCGACATCCAGGCCGACGCCGTGCAGCGCGTGGCTTTCGTCGTACCAGGCATGCAGCTCGCGAACCTCAAGCATCGATGCCGCCTAGGTAGGCTTCCACCACGCGCGCATCGTCGTGGACCGATGCGTACGATCCCTCGCAGATGACTTTGCCGTATTGCAGGACGACGACGTGTTGCGCGAGGCGCTCGACGACGTTCATGTTGTGCTCGACCAGCACGACCGTGCGGCCCTGCGCGGCTTCCGCGACGAGCTCGATGATCGGATCGACATCCTCTGTTCCTAAGCCGCTGGTCGGCTCGTCCAAGAGAAGAAGCAAAGGATCGAGCGCGAGCGTCACCGCCAGCTCAAGAGCGCGCTTGCGGCCATAGGGGAGTTCCGCGGCGAGCCGATCCGCATGCGCGCTCAGCCGCAGCTTATCGAGAAGTGCGTCAGCCGGCTCATCCAAGAAATCGGCGGCGGATGCAGAGTCCCAAAAGCTGCGGGCCTGCGGATGTTTGGCGAGCAGCGCGATCTTGACGTTATCGCGCACGCTGACGTGTGGAAACACGCTGGTGATCTGAAAACTGCGCACGAGTCCTAGGCGCGCCACGCTCGCTGCGTCGAGCTCGGTGATGTCGTTGCCGTTGAACGCTATGCTGCCCGCGCTCGGTTTCACAAAGCCCGAGAGCAGGTTGAACAGCGTCGTCTTGCCGGCGCCGTTGGGACCGATGATCGCCAACGTCGCGCCCGCGGGCACGCGCAGATCGACGCCATCGACCGCGCGGAACCCCGCGAACTCCTTGACGAGCCGCGTGGCGGTCAAAAGCACCGCCCCGTCCTGGGCCATGGCACAGTATACGAGATGTTTCGGGCAGCTCCCGCACGACCCGCGGCTGCCGAAATCTAAGGTCGTCGCCGCTGTATGCCGATGACATGAAGGCTGTGAAGCTGCCGGCAGATTTGAAGCGGCACATCGACGTCTGGGCGACTGCCATCTACGCAAGTGCTCTTTTTGTGAGCGCCGCGTTGATGTTTCTCGTGCAACCGATGTTCGCCAAGGCGCTGCTACCGCTGTTAGGCGGAGCGCCGGCGGTATGGAATACCTGCGTCGTCTTCTACGAACTCATCCTGCTCGCCGGGTATTGGTACGCGTTCGTCCTGCAGCGGCGGCTCGGTCTCAACGCGCAGATCGGCGTGCATATCGCGATCGTGTTGGCGGCAGTGGCGTTTCTGCCGTTGCGCGTATTGACGCCGTTTCCGCCACCGACCAGCGTCACGGCTGTGCCGTGGCTGCTGATCACCCTGCTCATCTCGCTCGGCATCCCGCTGTTCGTCCTCAGCGCCACGAGCCCGCTGCTGCAGAGCTGGTTCGCGCGCACGCCCGACCCGCGTTCGCGCGATCCATATTTCCTGTACGCGTCGAGCAATGCCGGCAGCATGGTGGGCCTGCTCGCGTATCCATTCGTGCTCGAGCCGGTCATCGGGTTGCGCGCGCAAAGCCTCATCTGGATGATCGGATACTTCGTGCTCGTCGTATTCCTGGGATTGGCCGGCCTCATCGCATTCCGGCAGGTCCGTTCGGGCGCCGGCGCAGAGCCGGCGGCATCAGCGGCTGGCTCCATTGATGAGACCGACGCGCACGTCGAGACGCTTGCGCCGGCACGCAAGCTGCGCTGGGTATTGCTCGCCTTCGTGCCGTCCAGTCTGATGCTGAGCGTGACGTCATTCATCTCGGCGGAGGTCGCCCCATTGCCGCTGCTATGGGTGGTGCCGCTCGCGCTCTATCTGCTGACGCTTGTGATCGCGTTTTCCGGCGACAGCGAGGCACGGTTACGCCGCCTGTACATCAGCGCGCCCATCGCGGTCCTTGTGCTGATCCTGCTCATCGGAAATCAGGTCAATCCGTCGACGGCGCTCGCGATGCTGATCCATCTGATCGCGTTCTTCATCATCGCGCTGACATGCCATAGCATGCTCGCCGCAGACCGGCCGGCACGAGAGCACCTGACGGAGTTCTATTTGTGGATCGCGATCGGCGGTGCGCTGGGCGGTGTTCTCAACGCCATCGTCGCTCCGGCTGTGTTCAACGGCGTGTATGAGTACCCGCTGGTCCTCGTGCTCGCGGCGTTCTTCTTGCGCAATCCGGCGCAACCGCCGGTCAGCCGGCCACGCCTCTGGGACCTCGAACTTCCGCTGTTGCTCGGCGCGGCGCTCGCCGTCTTTCTCTCGATCGAACTACGCAGGCCGCAGGCGACAGCCGGAACGGCGATCGAGATCGCGTTCGTGACGGCGGCGTTCCTCGCGTTCGTCTTGTTCCGCCGCCCGCTTGGTTTCGCGGTGTCGGTCGCCGCGCTGTTACTGTGCATCGTGCTGGTGCGCGCGACCACCGAATTCAATCTCTACGCCGGCCGTAATTTCTTCGGCGTGAAAACGGTGGTCGCGCGCCTGCACTACCACTATCTCGTACACGGGACGACGATTCACGGCATTGAGAACATGCAGCCCGAGAGGCGCGACGTACCGCTTTCGTACTTCACGCGCAGCGGCCCCTTGGGCCAGATCTTCACTGCGCTTGGGCCGCAATTGCGGCGTTCTTCGATCGCGCTCGTCGGCGAAGGAGCGGGTTCTGCCGTCTGCTTTCGAACGCCGGCACAGAATTGGACGCTGTATGAGATCGATCCGCAGATAGACCTGGTCGCGCGCGATCCGCATCTCTTCGCGTACGTCGGCGATTGCGGCGGCGCTACGCCGACCGTCATCGGCGATGCACGTCTCTCATTGGATCGCGCGCCTGACGACACGTACGATCTGATGATCCTCGATGCCTATAGCGCGGATTATGTGCCGGTACATCTGCTGACGCGCGAGGCGATGGCGATGTACAAGAGCAAGCTGCGAGCGGGCGGCGTGCTCGCCTTTCACGCGACCAGCATCTGGTTCAACTTGGTTCCGGAGCTCTCGCGCCTCGCCGCCGATGCCGGCCTCACGTGTTATGTGAATCACGACACGTCGTTGCTCGCGGCCGAAGCCGCGACCGGTAAACGTCCATCCATTTGGGTGGCGATGGGCGCGGCGGGCGGCGGCATCGACGTCGTTGCCCGCAATGCGCGCTGGCAGCGCTGTCCGCCGACCTCGTTCCGCCTATGGACTGACGATTATTCGAGCCTCATCACGGCGTTTGCGATCAACATCTCGATCGGACCGCGCTAGCGTCCGGGAGCGGGCGCGTGCCTTCTGCGTCCCACCAGGCCGGCGGCAATGCCGCGCGCGTCAACAGTCGTCAGCCGTCGTATCATCGCCGCAGTCAACACTTTGCGATGCGGGATCTCAAGCAGCATCTCAGCGACGAACCACACCGGCTTGTCGGTCGTCATCCAGCAGCGGTTGTCGAAACGCGCGAGGCTTATCGGCCGTGAATACGTGCGCATCGAACGGCGCCCGCGCAGATTGAAGTAGTCGTTGAAGTAGCTCATCGCGAGCTCGCGGACGGATGCATAGACCGGCTCCCGATAACGGCAGCCCGTGTAGTTGGACTTGGCGAGCGCTCCCCACGAGTCGCCGATGCGGAAGGGCGCGATGACGTGGTCCGTGTCCTTTTCAGCCTCAAAGTCCATGACCAGGGGCGGAAAGCCGATCACGCGCAGCGCGGCCGCGGCGAAGATCGCGCCCTCCAGACAGTGGGAGCTGCGCTCCGCAAGAACGCGGCGCGGCGACCACGCTGTGTTGGCTAGATGATAGGGCATGGCGTCAAGGAACTTCTGGATGCCGGCGGGCGTGCGCAGGCCGCGCAACACGCGAAGCTCGCCTGGCGAAAAGCCGAAGTCAGGCCGGGACGTCATCGAGTCGCGGCTTCAAGCCGTTTCCGAAAGGACCTCTGTAGCGCACGCCTGCCCGAACGGCCCAAGGCTGCTATGCCGCCGCGCGGGCAATGGCCGAAATATGCAAGCCGATACGGCCCCGCTGATCACCGCTGTAGTGGCCACTTATAATGAAGAAAGGCATATCGCCGAGTGCTTGGCCGGCTTGCGCTCCCAAGTAGACCTGCCCGGCAGCCTCGAGATTCTGGTCGTCGACGGCGGCAGCACGGATCATACCGTCGAGATCGTCCGGGCCTTGGCCGCCGGCGACGCGCGCATCCGGCTGCTCGACAACCCCGGCCGCTACCAGGTGTTCGCATGGAACATCGGCACGCGCGAGGCCCGCGGCCACTTCGTCGCGTTCTGCAGCGCGCACACCGACTACGCTTCGGATTATCTGGCGCGCTGCTACGACGCGCAGCGCCGCACGGGCGCAGCCAACGTCGGCGGCGTGCAAACGCCTGTCGGCGACGGGCTCATCGGCAAGTCGATCGCGCTTGCGATGCAATCGCCGTTCGGCGTCGGCAACGCGCACTTCCGTTACTCGAGCGACGAGCGCTTCGTCGACACGGTGTTCGGCGATTTCTTCGAACGACGCGTGCTGCTCGACTTGGGCGGATACGATGAGACCGTCGTGTTCAACGAGGACAGCGAGCTCAATTACCGCCTCAGGCAGGCGGGCTACCGCATCTTGCTCTCGCCGACGATCCGCGTGAATTACCACGTGCGCGAGAGCATTCCGGCGTTGATGCGCCAGATGTTCCGCTACGGTTTCTGGCGCCGGCGCACGCAACTCGAACACCCGCGATTCGTGCCATGGCGCATCATGGCGCCCCCGCTGCTCGTGCTGGGCCTTGTCTTCTCACTCATCGGCGCCGTGCTGCTGAGATCGTGGTGGTGGCTCGCGCTGCCGGCGATCTACACGCTCTTCACGGTCGTCGCCGCGCTGGTGATCGGCATGCAACGGCGTACGCTACTTCCTGCGCTGTGCCTCTTGTTCGTGCTTCCGGCGATGCACATCGCGTATGGCCTGGGCTGGTGGAACGGCTTCTTCGTCCATCGCAAGCGCGGCGTCCGCGGATCGCTGAGCAGGGCGCGCGCCGCCTCGTGAAAGCCGGGTCCCTCGAAGCGCCTGCAGCCGCTCGGATGGAGGTCGTGCAGACCGACAACTCCGACCCGCGCTGGCGCGCGTTCGTCCAAGCGGCACAGCCGACGCTGTTCCAGCATCCTGACTGGGCCACGCTCATGCAAGAGACGTACGGCTTCCCCGCGCGCGTCGCGATGGTGCTCGAGGGCGGCGTGGTGAGCGCCGGTCTGCCGTACTCCGAGGTCGAAGACTTCCGCGGCCGGCGCCGCATCGCGGGTGCTTTTGCCGACGTCTGCGAGCCGCTCGGCGCTGAAGCGTGGCCAACCATCGAGGCGGCGCTCTGCGCCGAAGACATCCCCTGGCAGATCCGGTCGCGCTGCTCGCCCGGCGAACGGGCGCTGGAAACGCGGCAGGTCGCCGTGCATCAAACGATCGAGCTGCCCGCCGATCGCGAGGAGGCGCTGGCATTCGCACGCAGCCGCCAACGCAGCGAAGTGAGACAAGCGTTGCGCGCCGGCGTCAGCTTGAAGCGCTATGACGGCGCCGAGGCGATCGAGGTCTTCTATCCTCTACACCTGCGCACGCGCAAAGAGAAGCACGCGCTGCTTCCTCAGCCGCGATCGTTCTTCGAAGCGCTCGCGGGTCGCTATTTCCCGCAGCGCGGGTTCGTGTTAGCGGCGCAGCTTGACGGAGCGGTTGTCGGAGCCGAACTGCTGCTGACATGCGGCGACACGCTGTACTACAAGTTCGTCGCCTCGGATCGCAGCGCGCTGCAGGCGCGCCCGAACGATTTCTTGCTGTGGTCGGCGATCGAGACAGCGGCGCAGATGGGACTGCGCCGGCTCGATCTCGGCATCGCCGAGGCGGAGAGCCTCATCCATTTCAAGCGCAAGTACCGCGCGTCCGAGGCGCCCGTGTTTGCGGCGCGTTACATCGCTGCGGCCAAGCCGGCGGCAGCCGTGCAGATGGAACGATCGCTCGTGGATGTGACGCGCGCGCTAGCCGAAGCGAACGTCGCGGCGACGGTCACCGAAGCGGCCGCCGCAGCGCTGTATCGCTATTTCGTGTGAACTACGCGATGCCGTTCTTGATGGCGTAGACCGCGGCTTGCGTGCGCGCGGACACGTCGAGCTTGCTGAAGATGCGGCTGATGTGATTTTTCACCGTCTTCTCGCTCAAGAACAGCTTGTTCGAGATCTGTTTGTTCGAAAGGCCGAGCGCGATCAAACGGATCACGTCCGTCTCGCGTTCGGACAATTCGTTCGGCTGCGCCTTCAGACGATTGGTCGTCAGCCGGCGCAGCATGTTGCCGGCGAGACTCGGGTCGACATATGCGCTGCCTTCTGCGATCGCAACAAGAGCTTTGACGAGATCGTTCGGAGAGATCTCCTTGACGACGTAGCCTTCGACTCCGAAGAGCAGGCTGCGCGACAGCAGATCCTGTTGCGGGAACATCGATAACAGACAAATGCGGACCGGCGAATACGCCTCTTTGAGATATTTGATCGTCTCTGCAGGGTCGCCCTTATGAAAGTCGACATCGAAGAGAACGACGTCCGGTTTGCTTGCAGCGATGGCCGCCAGATCGACGGCATCGCCACAACCTGCCACCAGTTCGATCCGGGGGTCGCCCGATAGCAGCGGACAGATCCATTTGCGGAAGAGGGTCTGGTGCTCGATAAGAGCCACTCGAACCCGGCTCTGTTTCATGCTCACGATCAATGCTCACTCTTGACGTGCGTGGGGGCACCTTATTTCCCACACTGGGTACTTAAGTCGGAGTTCCTTTATAGCACGGGCTTCTCGGACGTTCATCCCCGAAACCGGTGTTCGAAGCGATTAAATAAAGAGGCGCACTATTAGGACTTTTTAACCGGGTGATACGTTAGTTTTAAGGGTAAGCGGGGTAGATGGTTTCTCAAGAGCGGCTCGTTTCGACTTTATCAGGGAACAGCGCATGCTTCGACGGATGCCTTCGGCTATCGTGACGAATGGCGATTCCAGGGGTTTTGGCTCCGTGGAGGGACCTCTTTCCCGGTCGCGCCCTGCGGCATTGCTCGTCGCACCCGACGACAGCGTCGCCATGGCGGCGCCGGAGGCGCTAGAGCGTCTTCGCGAGGCAACGCCTGAAGCGCCGGCTGCGGATTTCCGGTCGCTGCCACAGGGCTTTCGTACCCATTTGCGCGAGCTGCGTCACGCGCTTTTGACCTCGGCCGCACCGGTCATCATGATCTCGCAAACGCTTGCCTGCCGGGCATGCGTGTTGCACGCCGACGGCGCCGAATATCTGCTCCTTCTCTTCGAACCCGCGACCCGGCGCGATGCCGCGCGCGAGCAGCTGGACATGTTCGGATTCACGCCGCGCGAGCATGAGGTTGCTGCGCTGATGACCGAAGGTTTGAGCAATCGCGACATCGCCGATCGCCTGTGCGTCACGGAGAACACCGTCGAAAGCCACATCAAGCGGATTCTCACGAAGGCGCATGTGCCGTCGCGCGCGGCACTCGTGTCAAAGGTGCTTGGCGGGAGCTCGGACGGCCGACCATAACCAGTCGATCGCGCCGCCGAGCGCACCGCCGACGGCACCGATGCAGATATCGACCAGATTCCATTTGATGCTCTCGTGCGAGCCCGCAAGGTGCTGGCCGATCTCGACAAGCGTGCTATAGGCGCCGACCGCCGCACTTGCACGCGCGACGCACGCCACGAGGCTTGACGGTCCGAGCGAGCGGCCGAAAAGCAATCCGAGCAGTGTGAAGCACACCAGGCTGTACAGCTTGCGCACGATGACGTGGTGGGGCAGCGTGCCCGGCGATGTCGCATCGTAGACGCTGTCGCTGACGGCGAGCACGAAGAGCCCGCCGGCCGCCGCCAGCAGCAGCACCCAGATCGCGACGCGGCCTGGCCGGCCGGCAAGCTTGCGCTTCATTCTTCCTCTATAATAGGCGCGTGCAGGAGCGTCACGGCTCCTTCCTGGGCCATCCGGCCCATTTGCGGCGAGCGCAATGGGGGCCCCATGACCCCGCAACGCGGGCAAGAACGTTCTTCTGCGTGTCCCCGCCGCGACGCTACCATTATCATCGCATGTCGACTCTATCCGCATCTGCGCGGCGAACGAGCATGCGCGTGTGTGTCACCGTGGGGGCGACTGCCGCGCTGTGCGCGTTTCTCGCGCTCTCGACCATTTCGTCGGCTCAAGCCGACCCGATTCCCGCAGCGCCCGGCGGCGCCCCCACGCCTACGCCCGCCGCGCAGCCGGCTCCAGCAAAGCCGCAGACGCCCGTTGGACCCGGCTTCGGCCCTGGCGTTCCCAACACGCATTACACGATCAACGGCGGCGACCAGCTCGCGGTGACCGTGTATGGCGAAAAGGATCTGCCGACGACGGCCACGGTGTTGCCCGACGGCGACATCGATTATCCGTTGGCCGGAGTCGTCCATATCGGTGGAATGACGCCGACGCAGGCGGAGCACGCCCTCGCCGCGGCTCTTGGCAAGTACATCCGCCATCCGGTCGTGTCGATCTCGGTCGTGCAGGAAGGCCAGATCAACGTGCTCGTGCTCGGGAACGTCAAAGCGCCGGGCAAGTATCAGCTGCCGTCCGGCGGACGCGCCACCGATGCGATCGCTGCAGCCGGCGGTCTCGGCCCGGTCAATGGCGACTATCCGCAGGCCCGGGTCGCAGATGCCTCCGGCAACGTGAAGCAAGTCGACCTTCAGAAGGTGCTGCACGACGGCGATACGTCGGGCAATGTCAGCCTGACTGACCAGTCGACGGTCTACGTGCCCTCGCCCAACACGTTTAACGTCGAAGTGTTTGGCGCCGTCGATAAGCCCGGAGACGTCACCCTCAACGAAGGTGACGGGCTCGCGATGGCCATCGCCCGCGCCGCCCCCAGCTCCGCCTCGAACCCCGATCTCAACAGGGTCGAGATCAGGCGCGTAAGCACGGCCACCGGCCAAGTGCAGACGATGACGGTCAATCTCTATCAAGTGCTGCAGACGCGCGACCTCTCTAAAGACACCCCGATGCAAAAAGGTGACATAGTCTTCGTGCCTCAGGCGCGCTCGCACCCGGCCGGCGGCCCGTTGATGAACTTCATCTCCTCTCTTTTCTTCTGGATCCCGAAATAAGCTCGCGTTGCACCGATGCTAAGGATTCAAAGGTAGAACGAATGTCCAACAACCAGATACAGGTGCCGCCGTCCTCACGGGGTGACGTGACACCCGCGGTCGACTTCACGTGGATGGATGAACCGCCGCACGACGAGTTCAGCACCATATGGCATGTGTTGGAACGGCGCTGGCGCACGTTTCTCGCGATACTGGTCGGCTTCGTCGCGCTGGTCATGCTCGTATCGTTGATCTGGCCGCGCAGCTATACGGCGACGACCAAACTCATCGCGGGCGATCCCGGCCTCACCGACATTAAGCCCGCCGAGTCGAATCTTCCGGTGCTCAACGCGCTGCTGGGCAATGCCCAAGGGCGATCGCCCGAGACCTACGTCGAGTTGCTCCAGGAGCCGCCGGTTGCGCAACGCGTCATCGACGACCTGCATCTCAACGTCACGCCGACCGACTTGCTCTCGCACATCAACTCGAAGCCGGTGACGAACACGTCGGTCATCCAACTCGACGTCACGTGGCCGGACCGTGAGGGCTCGGCGCGCATCGCAAACGACTTCGGCCAAGTGTTCGTCAACCGCGAGCGCGATCTCATCACGGCGCAAGCCGATTCAGCGCTGACCTTCTTGCAGTCCAAGCTGCCCGACGCGATCGCGGCGCAGTCCAAGGCCGAGCATGACCTCGCTGAATACGAGGCCAAGCACGAATCCGCGTACGCGGCAAGTCTCACGCAACCCGGTCAACAGTCGAACGTAGCCGCGATCGACGCGAAGATCGGGCAGCTGCAGGTCGATCGCGACCAGGCACAGGCGACGCTTGCCAACATCAACCAGCAGCTCGGCACGACCAATGCGAGCGTCGAGAGCGCGACGAGTGTGACGCAGAACCCGGTCGTGGCGACGCTGCAGCAACAGCTCGCGGCCGTCGACGTGCAGCTCAAGACGGCGCTCAAGCAGTACACCGAGCAGCATCCGACCGTGATCGCGCTGCGCCAGCAAGAGGCGCAGCTGCAGAAAGAAATCGCAGCTCAGCCTGAGTCGATCGTGTCCGGCCACACCAGCGGCGTCAACCCGACCTATCAGGCTTTGCAGCAGCAGGCCGCGACCTTACGCGCGCAGATGGCCTCCGACGATGCGCAGCTCAAGTCCGACAAGGGCCAGCTCAACGCACTCGTCAAGGCGCTGCCTTCTGAATCGCAAGAGCTGACCGACCTGCAGCAGCGCGCGAAGATGGCGACCGACGTCACCAGCGCGTTGCAGCAGCGCTACAACGACGCGACCGTGGCAAAAGCGTCGTCGCTTAGCGACGTCGCGGTCACCGAGTCGGCGGACCCGGCGCTCGCCCAAGTACATCCGGACCTCAAGCTCAACTTCTTACTCGCGCTCGGACTCGGCTTGGTGCTCGCGTTCAGCGGTGTGTTCGCCATCGAGTTTTTCGATAACACGTATAAAGACGAACGTGACGTCACGCGCGATATTCCGTTGCCGGTGCTGGCGAGCATTCCCAAAGTGCCCGCCAAGGCCGACACGAACGATCCGGTGCACGGGTGGTTGCGCTCGCTCACGATCGATTCGTTCTTGCAGATCGTGACCGCGCTGCGCTACTCGTCCGACAAACCGCTGCGCACCCTCGCGTTGGTCAGCCCCCTGCCGGGCGACGGCAAGTCGACGTTGTGCCTCAACTTGGCGGTCGCGCTCGCCGACGTCTCGCCGGGCGTGGTGCTGGTCGACGCAGACATGCGCCAGCCGGCGCTGCACGAAAGCCTCGGCGTGACCAGCGACAGCGGGCTGTCCGATGCGCTGGTCGGCGCGGAAGACGTGCTCAACGTCGTCCGTCCGACGAAATACGAAGGTCTCGACTTCCTGCCCGCCGGTCCGCGCGTGCCGCTGCCGCTCAAGCTGCTGCACTCCGACCGCTTCGACAAAGTGCTGGCGCGGCTGCGCGAGCGCTACCGCATCGTCATCCTCGACACGCCGCCTCTGCTCCCGGTATTCGACGGCGCGCTCATCAGCACGAAGGTCGACGGCACCGTGCTCGTCGTCGCCGCCGGTCACACGGATAACCGCTCGACGCGGCGCGCGCTCAAACGGCTGCTCGCGCTCGGCGGTTCCAATATCCTGGGCGTCATCCTCAACCAAGCGTCTACATCTGAAAAGGAATACGCGCATTACCGCAACGGCAGCCAACCGCTGCTGCTCAAAGAAGGAGCCAAGTCATCGTAACCCGCGTCCGCCAGCAAAGCGGCCAGGACCGGCGCGCGCTGCTCACGCAGAAGATCGTCGAGCGCAGCGCCAAGGTCGCGGTCGTCGGCATCGGTTATGTCGGCTTGCCGCTCGCCGTCGAGAAAGCGAAAGTCGGCTTTTCGGTCATCGGCTTTGACCGCAACGGCAACCGCGTCAAATCGGTTGCAGAAGGTCACAGTTACATCCGCGACGTCGCCAGCGACGACCTCAAGTCGGCCGTCGACAGCGGCAAGCTGACGGCGACGCGCAATTTTGACGAGCTCGCTGAATGCGACGTGATCGTGATCTGCGTGCCGACGCCGCTCACGGTGCATCGCGAGCCTAACATCTCGTACATCCGCTCGGTGGGCGAGCAGATCTCGCGTATCCTGCGACCCGGTCAGTTGGTCAGCCTGGAAAGCACGACGTATCCGGGCACGACCGAAGAGGTGCTGCTGCCCATGCTCGCCACCTCAGGTCTTGTCGTCGGCTCGGATTATTTCTTGGCGTTCTCGCCGGAGCGCGTCGATCCGGGAAACCTGCGATACACCACACGCAATACGAGCAAGGTCGTCGGCGGCGTGACGGCCGCATGCCTTGATGTCGCCGCCACCTTTTACGAGCAGACGATCCAGCACGTGATCCGCGTGGGCAACCCGCGCGTCGCTGAGATGACGAAGGTCTTTGAGAACACGTTTCGCGCGGTGAACATCGCGCTCGTCAACGAGATCGCCCTGCTGTGCGACCGCATGAAGATCAATATCTGGGAAGTGATGGATGCCGCCGCGACCAAGCCCTTCGGCTTACTGCGCTTCGATCCGGGCCCAGGCGTCGGCGGACATTGCATCCCGCTCGATCCGTTCTACCTCGCCTGGAAAGCGCGCCAGTACGACTTTTCGACGCGCTTCATCGAGCTCGCCGGCGAGATCAACGCGCAGATGCCGTACTTCGTGCGCGAAAAGGTCTTTCGCGCTCTCAACGGCGCCGGGCGGCCGGTGAAGAACTCGCGCATCCTCATGATCGGCGTCGCGTACAAACGCGATATCGATGACTGGCGCGAATCACCCGCGCTCAAAGTGCTTGACGTTTTGCAGCGCGACGGCGCCTTCATCGACTATCACGACCCGCACGTCGCTGCCTTTCGCGACGAGCATGGCGTGCTGCGACGCTCGGTCGAGCTCACGCCGCAGGCACTCGCGCAGGCCGATTGCACGCTCATCATCACAGACCACAGCACGATAGATTGGCGCGAGGTCGTGCGCCACTCGAAGATCGTCGTCGACACGCGCAATGCGACCCGCGAGGTCGACGAACAGCGAGAAAAGGTACTGCTTTTGTGAGCCGCAACGCCCTGCGGCTCGGCGTGATTGGGGGCGGTTACTGGGGCCAGAACCTCATACGCACGTGCGCAGATCTTGGCGTTCTCGACGCCATCTGCGACGCTGACGAAGGGGTGCGCGCTGCGCTCGCGCGGACGTATCCCGACGTCTCGCTCTACGACGATTACGAGCTCTTGCTCGAGGCGCAACTAGACGGCGTGCTCATCGCGACGCCCGCGATCACGCATGCCGATCTCGCCATCGCTGCATTTGCACGCGGTCTGCACGTCTTCGTCGAAAAACCGATGGCGCTGAGCGTCGGCGACGGTCAACGCATGCAGGATGCCGCGGACCGGGCGGGGCGGCAGCTCTTCATCGGTCACTTGCTGCTCTATCATCCGGGCGTTCGCAAGATGCGCGGGCTTATCGCCGATCAGGCGATCGGCCGGGTGTGGCATTTGCGTAGTCGCCGCCTGAGCCTCGGCAAACTGCGCCAGCACGAGAGCGTGTGGTGGAGCTTCGCGCCGCACGATGTCGCGTTGATGCTGGCGATCATGGGTGAGGAGCCCGAGAGCGCGACCTCCTCGCAGATCGGGTGGCTCTCTTCTCGTCTGCCCGATGTGGCCTATGCGGACTTCCAGTTCTCGCATGGACGCGCCGGACACATCGAAGTCAACTGGCTCGACCCGCACAAATGCGCGCGGCTTGACGTCTACGGCACCGACGGCGTGATCACGTTTGAGGATTTT
>JAFAKE010000077.1 GCA_019235715.1 Vulcanimicrobiota bacterium | reverse complement strand
GAATTGCGGTACCGGACAACTGGGATGGAGCGGCGGATACGTGCCCAATAGCGCGCAGGCGCAGTACGTCGCGAGCTACGTCTGCAACGGCGGCCCGCCAGGAGCCGGTTTCGGAGGCTGAGCGGCGGACAAGTCCTTACTGCGGCGGTGGCCGGTGGCGATCAACAATCGGTCCATCGGCCACTGCCATATCGAGTGCAACGTTAGCGCGAAGCGCAATTGAAATGGGGCGATTACGGTCGAGCTGTCTCGCTCCAAGCCCCGCACGAGCGCCGCGGCCGCATCCTGCGGTCGCAACCGGGGAAAGAACGCGCGCAGTCTCGGCAGGCGCTCTGCCGCGCCGGGATTGTTCTGCCAGTACGCTGACGCTGTTTCGCCTAGCACGGCGAGCATCGCGCGCACGCCGCTTCCGTGAAGATCGGCGCGCAGCGCCTGTGTGAATCCGCGCATCGCCCAGCGCGCCGCGGTGTAGCCAGTGGCACCCGGCCATGCCGAAAAGCTCGCGGGTGATGTCACGTTGACGACCGTGCCGCTGCGCCGCGCGAGCATGCACGGCAGCAGCGCAGCGGTCAGATTGAACGCGGCGAAGTACGGCAGCGCCATCATGGCGGCGGCATCCGAGGGCCGCGTCTCATCGGCGTAAAGCCATCTCCCGGCGCCCGCGTTGTTGATCAGGACATCCGGACATCCGTGTTCGCGCACGATCGCTTCAGCAACGCGCGCGGTCGCGTCGGCATCCCCGAGGTCGACTGGATAGACGAATGCGCTCCCGCCCGCTGCGCCGATCTCCCGCGCGATGCGTTCGAGGGCTTCGTACGTGCGCGCCAGCAAGGCGACATGGGCGCCTCGTGCGGCAAGCGCTTTGGCCGCCGCCTCGCCGATACCGCTCGACGCGCCCGTGACGACGATGTTCGCTCCCGCGAGCTTCACAGCCGATGCCCTCCAGGGCCGGTCAATCGCCTGTCAAAGCGTGCTGGCATGTGGATCGTATTCTTTCACGTCGCTGCTGTGTTCGTCGGCTTCGCTCTTACCGCGGGTATCGGCATCTTCTTAAGCGGGATCGCCCGCAGCGGCGACCCGCGCGCGATCCGTGCCGCCGGGCGTGCCGGCGTGCCTTTGGCGACAGTCGGCGGCGTCCTTGTGACGCTCGGTGCGCTGCTCGGCTTCGGCGCCGCAGAGATGCTCGGTTTTCCCCTGAACGCGTCGTGGCTCGTGCTGACGTATGTCTTCGTCGGACTCATCATCATCGACGGCTTCTTTTTTCGGCGTCGCTGGGTGGTTGCGCTCACCAACGCTGCAGAAGCCAGCCCCGACGACGAAGCTTCTGAGGAGCTGCAGCGCATCGCAAACGATCGCCTCGCTGCCGTGACCGGTCCGCTCAGCGGCCTGCTGTGGCTGGCGACGCTGATCATGATGACGGTAAAGCCGCACCTCTGGTGATCGCCGCGCGCTCGCGCCAGCGCTCCGGCGCAAGACGGCGCACCAAACGCCGCGCCGCCTGCTCGCCGCTGCACAGCGCGCCTTCGCTCGAGATCCCGTTCAGGTAGTCGCCGCAAAAATCGACCGGACCGTGCCACGCGTCCAGGCGCGCTCGCAGTGAGGCGAGCTCGCGAAAGCGTCCGACGGCAAACGTCGCAAGGCCGTATCGCCAGCGCGTAACATAGATGAACAAAACATCGCCATCAGCGTGGACGATCTCACGGATCGATTTGATCGCGCGCGCGCCGATCTCGTCGTCGCTCATCGCGAAGCAGCGGAAATCCGGACTATCGATGAAATACACCGAGATCAACGACCGGTTGTGCGGGCAACACCCGGGTGACCGCAGATGTTCGAATTCTAGCGAGGCGGGTTTGGCGGCGTCCGTTCCCTTCCACACGTATCCCGTGCACGCCGGCGCGATGCGCGTGGTCCAGCCGACGAAGACGCAAGCGATTCGCGAGTACGTCGTCCTCTCCAAAACACTGCACAGCCAGCGCGGCGCGGCCGGACAAAGCCGCGCGGCCTCCGGTCCCGGAACGGCGACGATGGCGCCGTTAGCGCGCAACGTCCGCTTCGTCTCGCGCTCGATGATGTCTATCTCAACGCTGCGGCCGCTGGTGCGAACTTCCAGGACGGGCGTGCTGCGGCGCACCTCAACGAACTGCGCGAGCGCGTTGGGGAACTGATCGAGGCCCCCGTCCATTATCCAAAAGCCCGGACGCATCGTATTACGCGCGACGCTGAACAGCACCGCCCGGCTGCACGAGCCAAGCTCTGTTCCGATCGCCGCACGCAAGCCCGGTCCAAGCACGTCGGCCAAGAGCTCGTCACCGCCGCCGCCGAGCCGCCTGACATACGACGCGGTATCCTCGCTGTCGAGCAGCGCGGCGCCGTTGACATCGCCTAATTGCAGGCGATGGTCGAAGCGGATTAAGTCCAGTCCGATCCGCATGAACGCCGCGCGCGCTGCGAGTGGCAGTCGCCGATCCAACAGAATGTCCTCGAAGTGCCGCGCACGATAGGCGCGTACAGTGCCGTCCGCATCTTGTATTCCTAACGTGAACGGGATGTTTTTGGCGCGGGCCGCGAGTCCGAAGCGCGCGCCCAGAGCGCGCATCCTCGTGAAGGAGCGTGTCGGCAAGGCCACACCGCAGTCGATCGTGAACGGCCCGATGCGCCGCGACGTCATGCGGCCGCCCACCATGGCACCCGCTTCCAAGACGAGCGGCGTGCGGCCCGAGTCTTTGAGACGCAACGCGGCCGCAAGTCCGGCTACGCCTGCTCCGACCACGATGACGTCCGCGTCCACGCTGCGCATCCAACGCGCTCCTTAGCGGTGCGCGGACATCTGCATCTCCGCCTGATTTTTGATGTGCGCGAGCACGCGATCGTGGATGGTATGGATGATCGCATCCGACCACAAGCGCCAGTAGAAAGTAGGCCAGACATTATCGCGGTACCACGTCGTGCCGATCAGCCGCGTGTCACCGTGAGGTAGCGGGAGCAGACGGAATTCGCCGCGTTCGGCGGTCAGATAGCCGTGCAGGTGCGGCGTGGTCAGGTCCTTATATGGAGACAGCTCTTTCATGGGCTCCGGATTGCGCGTGACGTCGAATGCCAACACGCGCGGTTCATCCCATGATGTGATCGGCTCGACGAACGCGCCAGTCGAAAAGTCGCAGTAGCGCGTCGCGCCGGCTCCGCGGCCCTCGATGCGGGCGCGTACCGGGTAGGCGACCCCAAGCCGAAAGATCGCTTCTCGTGGCGGCGCGAGTTCCGGGAACGTGACGACGTTGCGCCATACGATGCCTGGCGGCGCGTGCACGACGATGCTCGTGCTGACGACGAGCTGCGGAGGCCGCGCGGGCGCAACCGCTTCTGCCGCCATGAGTAATGGTGCCGCGAGCAGCACGATGAGCGACGGCACAACCGCTGTCGGCATGGGCCGGCGCTGCAGCTGATAGCCGATCAGGCCGCCGATGCCGGCGAACAACAGCGCAAGCGGCGCCGCCATCGCGATGCAGATGGCGCCCTCCAGCGCGACGGCGAGGAGCAATGCGCCCCCGAGGATGACAGACAGTTCCGCCACGCCGAGGCACTGAATCAGCGAACGCGGCTCCCGATAACCGAGCAGCATCGCTGCGAGAATCCCTTGAGATACGGGCACCGCGACGAAGACCCCCCAGCCGTACTCGCGGAAAACCAGCGTGCCGAGTGCGATCGCGCCGACGCCGAAGATCGCAGTGAGCGCCACGGCCATCGCGGCGCTGGCGAAAAAGCCGAACGGCATGATCCGATCGAGTATCCGGCGCGCCGGCTTTTCCGCCGTTGCAGCCGGTGCTTTGGCCCGGGCGGCGACGAAGTCGGCGATGTCCGGCATCGCTACCAGCAGGGCGAAGAATATGACATTGACGATCGGGATGAAGAACATTACGACAAGCCAGAGCGGCCAGTTTATCGAGCGCAATCGCTTCAGCGTCGTGGCCACCCCGATCCAGACGAACGGCACCGCGACGACGAGCAGCGCAGCGAGGAACATCGCTTCGTGAGAAGTCAAGTGCGCGATGTCCGCGGGCTGTCCGAGCGGTATCCAATATCCGAACGCGGAGAAGTAGCCGAGAAAACCGTTTGCGTGAAAGACCGCCGCAATCGCGATATCGACGATATGCTTTACGGTGAACAGGCTGATGCCGATCGCGGCGTACTTGAGGCGGTCGATCCCGCCGGTGGCTGACAAGAGCAGACTGCGCAATGATTGCTTCACAACACCTGAGCCTCTGCGAGCGCGCCCAGAACGCGACGTTGAAGCGCGCCCATGCCGGGTATTCTCGAAAGCTTTAGCAGCGTGACGAAGATACCGGCCGCAGCATCTGTGAGTTTGAACGTTCGCCGCTGGCCGGGCGATTCGTCGTACAGCATGTAGAAAATCAACCCCAGATGGATGAACCACAGCAAGGCCGGCGCAGCCGAGCGCAGTGGCTGCGCAAGCCGTTCGTCGCCCATCGCTCGGGCGAACGTCTCGATGGAGCGCGTGCGTTGCTCGCGCGTGCTCTCGCTGAACACGCCCAAGGGATCGTTCGGCTTGCCGAGCCGGGCGAACAGCGCGCCGAGCAGCGCGCGATCGCCCTGAAGTATCTCAAGCTTTGTGCGCAGGCTTGCGCGCACGCGGGCGCTGAGGTCGCCTCCCGCCGCGCGTAGCGCGCACAGCCGCTCGTGCTCGTCCTGGACCTGATCGTAATAGGCGAATACGATCGCATCTTTGCTTGGAAAGTAATAGTAGGCCGAACCGAGCGCCGTGCCGGCACGCAGCGCGATCTCGCGCATGGTGGTCTCCTCAAACCCGCGCTTGCGGAATAGGCTCAGAGCGCTGTCGAGGATATGTGCGCGGGTCGCTTCGCTTTTCGGCGTATTTTTGAACACGTTCAAATTCTAGGCGAAAAGAGAGCCCGCGTCTAGGCCTTCGTCCCGGAAACCGGCCCTGAATTACGCTTGAGCTATTTTAGTGATGTGAGCCGCTGTTCGCTCAGGGCGAGAGTCTGCCGCAACTCATCGAGCTTGGCGCGCTCCTTCGCAACGACGGCAGGCGGCGCTTTGTCGACGAAATTCGTCGCGAGCTTGCGCTCGATCGCGTCCGCCTCGGTGCGCGCCCGCTCGATCTCTTTGCCGAGCGCCGCACGTTCTTTTTCGACGAACGGCTCATCGACCGGCAGTAGCACTTCTACCGAGCCGACGCGCCGTGACACGCTATGCGCCGGACGGCCATCGGAGCCGGTCGGCATGTGCACCTGTTGCGCTCGCGCCAAGCGCTCCACAATCCCTTGTTCGGAACGCAGCAGCGTCGCCAATGTCGAGTCCGCGCCTATAACCGTCACGTCGCGCATCTCGCGATACGGCAGGCTCGGCAGCGCGCGCAGGGCGCGCACCGCCTCGATGAAGCCCAGCAGCCGGCCCATATCCGCACGTGCCGTCTCATCCAGCCAACCGGAGCTCGCGGATGGCCACGCCGACTCGCCGATCAAGCCTTCGCGACCGAGCCGTCCCCAGAGCTCGTCGGTCACGAACGGCATGATCGGGTGCAGCAGCTGCATCGCCGTCGCAAGCACGTGAGTCAAGACCGCGCCGCGTGTGGGCGCGCGGTCCTTCGCGATCTCGATGTAGACGTCGCATACCTGGTTCCATAAGAATGCGTACAGCGTCTGGGCAGCCTCGGCGAAGTCAAACGCGTCGAGCGCCGCGGTCACCCGCGCCGCCGTCTGCGCCAAGGCGTCCATGATCCAGCGATCTGCGAGCGTCCAGCTCGTCTCATCAGGCACGACGAGGTGGGCCACGCCCGCGATGTCGATCGCGAGGCGCACGGCCTGCCATATCTTGTTGCAGAACTTGCGCGCGTCGTCGCAGCGTGCGATCGAAAAGCGCACGTCTTGGCCGCCGTGCATCTGGCTGACGATCGCGAAGCGCGTTGCGTCAGCTCCGTAGTCGCGCACGAGCTCCATCGGATCGAGCGAGTTGCCTAGCGACTTGCTCATCTTGCGCCCTTCCTCGTCGAGGATGAGCGGTGTGATGTGGACGGCGCTAAATGGGATGCCGCCGGCGAAGTGGATGCCGAACATCACCATACGTGCGACCCAGTTGAAGATGATCTCGCGCGCGGTGACGAGCACCTGATTCGGATACCAAGCGCGCAGTTCGGGCGTATCCTGCGGCCAGCCAAGGATGGAGAACGGCCACAGTCCGCTCGAGAACCAGGTGTCAAGCGTGTCCGGATCTTGTTGCAGCTCGCGGGATTCGCATTCGCTGCACGTCGTCGGAGTCTGCTCGGCGACGGTGACGTGACCGTCCGGACAGTACCAAACCGGTAAGCGGTGGCCCCACCAGATCTGACGCGAGATGCACCAGTCGCGGATGTGCTCGAGCCAGTCCTCATAAGTACGCTTATAGCGCCCTGGAACGAACCGCAGTTTGCCGCTCGTCGACGCCTCGAGCGCAGGCTCCGCGAGCGGCTTGATCTTGACGAACCATTGCAGCGAGAGCAGCGGCTCGACGACCGTGTCGCAGCGATAGCACGTGCCGACGCTGACCGTGTACGCTTCTTCTCTGATCAGCGCGCCGCGCGCGCGCAACGTCTCAACCGCGCGTTTGCGCGCTTCGAGGCGGTCCAGGCCGACGAACTCCGCTTCGACCGCATCGGTCATGCGCGCATCCGGGCCGATCACGGAGATCGCCGCTAGGCCATGACGTTCTCCGATTTCCGCGTCCGCCTGGTCGTGGCCAGGTGTGATCTTGAGCGCGCCGGTACCGAAGGCGCGCTCGACGGCCGCATCCGCGATGACCGGGATGGCGTGCGGCGACAGCGGCCGCTCGACGAGCTTACCGATCATTTTCTGATAGCGCTCGTCGTCCGGATGCACGGCAACGGCAACGTCGGCGAAGATCGTTTCGGGCCGTGTCGTCGCGACAACGATGTCCTGGGCGCCGTCCAATCCTCGATAGCGCACCTGAAAGATCACGCCGGCTGCTTCTTCGTGCTCGACTTCCGTGTCCGCAAGCGTCGATGCGCAGCGCGGGCACCAGTTGACCAAGCGCGTGCCGCGGTAGATCAACCCCTCGCGATATAACTGGACGAACACCTTCATAAC
>JAFAKE010000049.1 GCA_019235715.1 Vulcanimicrobiota bacterium | reverse complement strand
CGGCGGCGGCAAGAAGCCGTGGCGCCAAAAGGGCACCGGCCGCGCACGCGCGGGCAGCATCCGCTCGCCGCTGTGGCGCAAGGGTGGCGTCGTGTTCGGTCCGCATCCGCGTTCGTACAAGATCGCGATGAACCGGCGCGCACGCCGCGCCGCGCTTGCCATGGCCGTCGCGGCCAAAGCCGCCGACGGCGGCCTGCGCCTCCTGGATGCGGCTGCGTTCAAACCGGCAAAGACGAAAGAGTTCGCGGCCTTCATCGAGGGCATCGCCCGGCCCGCGAAATCTGACGACGCTGGTCGCCTGCGCAAGTCCGCACGCGTGTTCTTGGTCCTTCATCCGGAGAAGGACGAGAACGCGACGACGATCGCACGAGCCGGCCGCAACCTGGCCGCGCTCACCATCGCGCCGTTCTCAGAAGTCAGCGCCCACGCGCTGCTGGCACACGATGAGGTGATCTTCACGAAGAACGCATACGATGCGCTGGCGGAGGTGTGCGGTGGCTGAGCTTCGCCGGATCGTGCGCCGTCCGCTGATAACCGAAAAGTCCGTTGGCTCGACCGCCAATGCGCAGTACGCGTTCGAAGTCGACCGGCGCGCCAACAAACACAATATCAAAGACGCCGTCCAGCGGCTCTTCAAAGTCACCGTGCTGCGCGTCAACACGGTGAATCTGCCGTCGAAGACGGGGCGCAATATGCGCCGGCCGACGCGCAAGCCCGTCGAGCTGCGCGGCCCGTGGAAAAAGGCGATCGTCACGCTCAAGCAGGGCGACAAGATCGAGCTGGGCGGGGTCAACTACTTTGAATCGTAAAGGTCTGCAATGGCGATAAAGAAATTTAGGCCGACGTCTCCGGGCCGCCGCTTCATGACGATCACGGCGTTCGACGACGTCACGAAGTCACGGCCCGAGAGCGCGCTTATCGAGCCCAAGAAGAAGCACGCGGGCCGCAACTTCAACGGCCACATCACCGTGCGCCATCGCGGCGGCGGGCACAAGCAGATGTACCGCCGCATCGACTTCGCGCGCCGCAAGGACGGCGTACCGGCACGCGTCGCGGCGATCGAGTACGATCCCAACCGCTCGGCGCGCATCGCGCTGCTACACTACCGCGACGGCGAGAAGCGCTATATCTTGGCGCCGCTCGGCCTGGCGGTCGGCGACATCGTCGTCTCCGGCCCTGAGGCGGACATCAAGAACGGCAACGCGCTGCCCCTGTCGAGCATTCCGCTGGGCACAGTGATCCATAACATCGAGTTGTCGCCCGGCGCCGGCGGCAAGCTCGTGCGCAGCGCGGGCGGCGCAGCGCAGCTCATGGCCAAGGAAGGCGAGTACGCGCAGGTGCGCATGCCTTCGGGCGAAGTGCGCATGATCGCGGTCGAATGTCGCGCCACCGTCGGCCAACTGGGCAATCTCGAGCACGAGAACCTCGTCATTGGCAAGGCCGGCCGCATCCGCTGGCTCGGCCGGCGTCCGCAAGTGCGCGGCGTGGCCATGAATCCGGTCGACCATCCGCACGGCGGCGGCGAAGCGCGCTCGACCGCAGGCCGTCCGCCCACGACGCCGTGGGGCGTGATGACCATGGGCAAAAAGACGCGCAAGAACAAGCGCACCAACAAATTTATCGTGAAACGCCGGAGCAAATAATGAGCCGTTCTCACACCAAGGGCCCGTTCATCGCCGACCATCTGCTCGCCAAGATCGAGAAGATGAATTCGACGCGCGAGAAACGTGTGATCAAGACATGGTCGCGCGCATCGACGATCATCCCCGCCATGGTGGGCCACACGATCGCGGTGCACGACGGACGCAAGCACGTGCCCGTATACGTGCAGGAGAACATGGTCGGGCATAAGCTCGGCGAGTTCGCGCCCACGCGCATCTTCCGCGGCCACGGCCAAGGCGCCGCGAAGGCGGCCGAGGCGACTGCGGCCACCGCGGTGGTGAAGTGATGCAGGCGCACGCGACGGCGAAATTCTTGCGAGTGCCCGCGCGCAAGGCACGGCGCATCGTCGACACGCTGCGCGGCAAGCGCGTCGATCGCGCGCTCGTCGAACTCTCCTTTTCGACGTTGGAGGCCAGCAAAGCGATCCGCAAACTGCTGCGCTCGGCCGCGGCCAACGCCGAGAACAATCATGGCATGAAGCCGGGCGAACTCGTGGTCGCGCAAGCGACCGTCGACGGCGGCCCGATGTTCAAGCGCGTCGAGGCGCGTGCGCGCGGCTCGGCAGGACTGAAGAGGAAACGGATGTCTCACGTCACCATCACCGTGTCCGACGGCGAGGACGCCTAAGCATGGGCCAGAAGGTCAACCCGATCGGGCTGCGCCTGGGCATCGTGCGCTCGTGGGATTCATTGTGGTTCGAAGGCAAACAGTACAAGGACCGGTTGCACGAGGACCTGCGCATCCGCCAGGTGATCGACGAGCTATCGCGGTCGGCCGGCGTCTCGCGCGTGCAGATCGAGCGGCGCGCCAATCAAGTACGCGTCGTGATCAACACGGCCAAGCCGGGCATCATCATCGGCAAACGCGGCGCGGGCATCGAGGACCTGCGCAAGCGGCTCGAGCGCGTCGTCGGCAAACCTGTCAACGTCAACGTCATCGAGATCAAGCATCCCGAACTCGACGCTAAGCTCGTCGCGAACAACATCATCGACCAGCTCGAGAAGCGCATCGCATTCCGGCGCGCCATGCGCCAGGCGATTCAGCGCACGATGAAGGCGGGCGCGCGCGGCATCAAAGTGCAATGCGGCGGCCGGCTGGGCGGCGCTGAGATCGCGCGCGTCGAGCGCAACTTCGAAGGCAAGGTTCCGCTGCATACGTTGCGCGCGAACATCGACTACGCCCAAGTCGAGGCGTACACGACCTATGGACGCATCGGCGTCAAGGTATGGATCTACTTGGGCGAAGTGCTGCCCGACGGCCGGCCCAAGCAAGACACGCAGGAGCTGCGTCCGCGCGAGCGGCGGCCACGCCGCGAGCGCCCTGCTGCGCCTGCATCAGCGGAGACGCAGCCGGCCGCGGCGGCAAGCGCAAGCGCTGAAGGCGCAGCGCCTGTGGCGCAAGCGCCCGCGCCAGAAGCCGCACCCGCTGCGTCAGAGTCTGCAGCTGCTGCGACTGAGAATGCGCAGACGACGGCTCCGGCAGAAGAAAGCGCCCCCGCGAGCGAGGCTGGACCGGCGCCCGGCGCCCAGGCTTCGGAGGCGTCGTAGACGATGTTGATGCCCAAACGGGTCAAACACCGCAAGATGCAGCGCGGCCGCATGAAAGGCCGTGCGATGTCGGGCAACTCGCTGCATTTCGGCGAGCATGGCCTGCAAGCGCTCGAGCCGGCCTGGGTGACGAGCCGCCAGATCGAGGCCGCGCGTATCGCGTTGACGCGCCACATGAAACGCGGCGGCAAGGTGTGGATCACCGTCTTCCCCGACAAGTCGTACACGAAGAAACCCGCGGAGACGCGCATGGGTTCGGGCAAGGGCGCGCCCGAGGGTTGGGTCGCTGTGGTGCGCCCGGGCCGCGTGCTGTTCGAACTCGCCGGCGTCGAGCCCACGGTCGCGAAGGAAGCGCTCAAACTGGCCGCTGCCAAACTGCCGATCGCCACGAAGGTCATCCGGCGTGAAGGGGTGGGTGAGTCCGTTGAAGTCTAGCGAATTGCGCGCGGCGCGCGAGCTTACGGTGCGCGAGCTTGAGGAAAAGCTCGCCGCGACCAAAGAAGAGATGTTCAACCTGCGTTTCCAGCTGGTGACCGGACATCTGCAAGACCATGCCAAGGTGACGAAGCTGCGCCGCGAGATCGCGCAGCTGTACACCGTACTTGCCGAGCGGCGGCTGGCCGGCTGACGCACTGAACGAACAGACATAAATGGAAGAGAGCATGACGCAGAACCAAACAACAGCGCGCAGCCTGCGCAAGACGCGGGTCGGGCGCGTCGTCTCCGACAAGATGCAGAAGAGCATCGTCGTGCGGACGGAAGTGAACCGCGCGCACCCGCAGTACGGCAAGATCACGCTGCGCTCGGCGCGCTTCATGGCGCACGATGAGAAGAACGATGCCAAGGTCGGCGATCTCGTGCGCATCGCTGAGACGCGGCCGCTGTCGGCGCGCAAGCGCTGGCGGCTGGTCGAGATCATCGAGAGGGCGAAGTGATCCAATCGCAGACGCGGCTGAAAGTCGCAGACAACTCCGGCGCGCGCGAGCTGATGGTGTTCCACGTCAAGGGCGGTTCGCGCCATCCCTATGCGTATGTCGGCGACGTCGTCGTGGCGACCGTCAAGAGCGCCATTCCGGGCGCAGCCGTCAAGAAGGGCAACGTCGTGTCTGCGGTGATCGTGCGCCAGAAGAAGAAAATGCGCCGGCCCGACGGCTCATTCATCCGCTTTGACGAGAACGCCGCGGTGCTCATCAACGAACAGAATAATCCGCGCGGCACGCGCATCTTCGGCCCGGTGGCGCGCGAGCTGCGCGATCGCGACTATATGAAGATCGTTTCGCTCGCGCCCGAGGTGCTCTAAGGAATGAAGATGACCCGACTCGCCGCCGGCGATACCGTCATGGTGCTGTCCGGCAAGTACAAAGGCAAGCGCGGCAAGATCAAGCTCGTGCGGCGGCGTCAAGGCACGGCCGAAGTAGAGGGCGTCAACGTGGTCAAGCGCCACTCGAAGGCGACGCAGAAGACCAAGGCCGGCATCATCGACAAAGAGCTGCCGATGCCGCTGAGCCGCCTGATGTACGTCTGCCCGAAATGCAACCGCCCGAGCAAGCTCGCGCGCATCGTCAAAGGCGAGGGCAAAGAGCGTCTGTGCCGGCGCTGCAACGAACCCGCCGACCGTCCGGTGAAGGCCTGATCGATGGAGAAGAAGATCAACCGCATGAAAGAGCGCTACCAGCAGCAGGTCGTGCCGGCGCTGACCAAGCGTTTCGGTTACAAGAACCCGATGCAGGTGCCGCGCTTGCAGAAGATCGTCGTCAACATGGGCGTCGGCGAAGCCGTCGCCGAGCCAAAGGCGATGGATGGCGCCGTCTCGGATCTGCAGGCGATCACGGGCCAAAAACCGCTCGTCACGCGTGCCACGAAGAGCATCGCGGTGTACAAACTGCGCGCCGGCATGCAGGTCGGCGCAAAGGTGACGCTGCGCGGCGAGCGCATGTATGCGTTCTTCGATAAGCTCGTCAACATCGTGCTGCCGCGCATCCGCGATTTCCGCGGCACCTCGCGCAGCTCGCTTGACGGGCGCGGCAACTACGCACTCGGTCTCAAGGAGCAGCTCGTGTTCCCCGAGATCAACTACGATAAAGTCGATCGCGTGCGCGGCATGGACATCGTCATCGTGACCAGCGCGCACAGCGATGAAGAGGCGCTGGCGTTTCTTGCCGAGATGGGCATGCCGCTGCGCAAAGAAGGAGCGGCTGCGTAAGCGTTATGGCGAAGACCTGTCTGATCGAGAAGAGCAAACGCACACCGAAATTCAAGGTGCGCAAACACAACCGTTGCCTGCGCTGCGGGCGCCCCAAGGGCTACCTGCGCAAGTTCGCGTTGTGCCGCATCTGCTTCCGCGAATTGGCCCATGGGGGCAAGGTCCCCGGCGTGGTCAAGGCATCCTGGTAAGAGGACGTATGGGAACCATCACCGATCCGATCGCCGACATGCTCACCCGCATCCGCAACGCCAACACGGCGTTCGCGGAGCGCGTGGACGTGCCGGCATCGCGCGTCAAAGCCGAACTTGCGAAGCTGCTCAAGGAAGAGGGCTTCATCAAGGACTTCGAGCTCGTGCAGCAGGCGCCGCGCGACATCATCCGCATCGCGCTGAAATACGGCGTGGGGCGCGAGCGCATCATCAACGGCTTGCAGCGCATCAGCCGCCCGGGCCTGCGTATCTACACGCCCAAAGGCGAGATACCGAAATGCATGGGCGGGCTCGGCCTCGTCATCATGTCGACGCCCAAAGGCATCATCAGCGGCAAGCAGGCCAAGCGCCTGGGATGCGGCGGTGAAGTCATGGCGTTCGTGTGGTAGCACGATGAGCAGAATCGGAAAGATGGCGATCGCGGTGCCGAGCGGCGTCAACGTCGGTTACGCCGGGCGCGTCGTGACGGTCAAGGGGCCGAAAGGCGAATTGACGCTGCGTTGCGCGGAGCCGATCGACGTCAAAATCGACGACGGCTCGATCAGCGTGGTGCGGCCCAACGATGAGAAGCGCAACAAGCAGCTGCACGGACTGACGCGCACGCTCATCGCGAACATGGTGCACGGCGTGACCTCGGGCTTTTCGAAATCGCTTGAGATCGTCGGCGTCGGCTATCGCGCGCAGGCACAAGGCAAAAAGCTCAACGTCACGGTGGGCTATTCCCATCCGGTGGTCGTCGAGCCGCCGAACGGCATCGATATCAAAGTCGAAGGCACGAACAAAATCACGGTGAGCGGCGCCGACAAGCAAATGGTCGGGCAGCTGGCTGCTCAGATCCGCGCGATCCGGCCGCCGGAACCGTATAAAGGCAAAGGCATTCGTTACGAGGGCGAGCGCGTGCGCCGCAAGCTCGGCAAGGCGGGTAAGACTGCCGGCGTCGGCGGCGGTGGCGGCGGAGGGAAGAAGTGATGGCGACTCTCAAGAGCAGAAACGCGCTGCGCCTGCGCCGCCACGGGCGGATCCGCAAGCGCATGCTCGGCTCGTCGCAGCGTCCGCGCCTTTCGGTGTTCCGCAGCCTGCATCACGTCTACGCGCAGATCATCGACGACGCGACCGGCCGCACGCTGGTCGCAGCGTCGACGCGCGAAAAAGATATCGCATCGGGCTTGTCATCGCGGTCAAGCATCGCGGCAGCGCAGCGTGTGGGCACGACGGTCGCGCAGCGCGCGAAAGAGAAGGGCATCGCAGCCGTCGTGTTCGACCGCGGCGGATACAAATATCACGGGCGCGTCAAAGCGCTGGCAGACGCCGCACGCGGCGCTGGTTTGGAGTTCTAAGCAGTGGCACGAATCACGGACGGTTCGGGACTCGAAGAGCAAGTCGTTCGGGTCAACCGCGTCGCCAAAGTCGTCAAAGGCGGTAAGCGCTTCAGCTTCAGCGCGCTCGTCGTCGTCGGCGACCGCCAAGGACGCGTCGGGTATGGCTTGGGCAAAGCTCGAGAAGTCCCAGAAGCGATCCGCAAGGGCGTCGAAAGCGCGCGGCGCGCGCTCGTCACGGTGCCGATGGTCGGTCGAACGATTCCACATCCGGTGATCTCGCACGTCGGCGCGGGCAAAGTGCTAATGAAGCCCGCGAGCAAAGGTACCGGCGTCATCGCCGGCGGCGCGATGCGCGCGGTGCTCGAGCTTGCCGGCGTGCACGACATCCTTACGAAGTCGCTCGGCACCAACAATCCGATCAACGTCATCCAGGCGACGGTCGACGGGCTGCGCCGGCTGCGCACCGCGGACCAAGTCGCAAAACAGCGCGGCAAGACGACCAGCGAGCTGTTCGGCAAGGAAGAGAATGCAGCGGCGGCGCCTGCCGAAGAGCAGCCGTCGCAGACACCGGCCACGACCGCGAGCATGGAGGGTTCGAATGAAGCTGTCGCATCTTAAACCGGCGGCAGGCAGCAGGCCCAAGCGCGTGCGCATCGGGCGCGGGCATGGCAGCGGTTTGGTCAAGACCGCCGGCAAAGGCGGCAAGGGTCAGACCGCCCGTTCGGGCGGCGGCAAAGGCGCGACGTTCGAGGGCGGCCAGACGCCTTGGTTCCGCCGTTTGCCGCAGCGCAAAGGCGTTTCGCAGAAGTCGCGCTCCACGGTCATCTTCCGCACGACGTACACGATCGTCAATCTCGCCGATCTCGCGGATTGGGATGCCAAGACCGTCGTGACCCCGGACGCGCTGCGCGAAGCCGGTCTCATCGACAAGCCGCGCGACGGTGTGAAGATCCTGGGCGGCGGCGACGCGCCGTCGAAACTGCGCTTCAAAGACGTCGTCTTCTCCGGCCCGGCGCGAGCCAAGCTCGAAGCTGCCGGCGCGACGTTCGAGGAATAAGACCTAACCCATGGTGATGTGGCGAAATCTCGCAAACGCGCTCGTCGTACCGGAGCTCCGCAACCGGGTGCTCTTCGTATTCGGCGCGTTCGCGGTATTCGTCGCGGCCGTCTACGTGCAGATCCCGTACGTCGACCACGCCAAGTGGCAGCAGATGATCTCGTCCGGGCAGTTCCTCAATTTCCTCGGGTTCTTGTCGGGCGGCGCGCTGCAGCGCTTCTCGATCATCGCGATGGGCATCACGCCCTATATCAACGCGAGCATCATCATGCAGCTGGCGACGGTCGTCTTCCCCGAAGTGAAAGAGCTCATGCAGCACGGCGGCGAGGAGGGCCGCAAGCGCGTGGGCTTGTGGACGCGCTGGCTGACGGTCGCGTTGGCGCTCATCCAGGCGTCGACGATGGTCATCGCGCTAAACCGCTCCGGCGTGTTCTTGCGCAGCGACGCGTTCTATCTCATCATGGTCGTGCTGACGCTTACCGCTGGCACGGTGTGGCTCATGTGGCTGGGCGAGCAGATCAGCGACAAAGGGGTCGGCAACGGCGTGTCGCTCATCATCTTCGTCGGCATCATCCTGCGCTTCCCGACCTATTTCGGCCAGACGGTCGCGCTCGGTCAGGCAGGCGGCTTGTCGTGGTTCGGGCTGGTGATGTTCGTCGTGATCGCCTTGGTCTCACTGGTCTCGGTCGTGTTCATGTATCAGGGCCAGCGCCGCGTGCCCGTGCAGTACGCGAAGCGCGTCGTCGGCCGCAAGGTCTATGGCGGACGCAGCACCTACATACCGCTGCGCCTCAACAACGCAGGCGTCATCTCGATCATCTTCGCGATCTCCATCTTATTGCTGCCGCAGCAGATCGCGTCGTGGGCCAGCCACTACCATTCGGCGGTCGCGGACGGCTTTAACCGCTTCATGAGCCTGTACTTCAACTACGGCAGCTTCTTGTACAATCTCGTGTACTTCTTGCTCGTCGTCGGCTTCACGTTCTTCTACAGCGAAGTCGTCATCAATATCATGGACATCGCCGACTCGCTCAAGAAGCAAGGCGGCTTCATCCCCGGCATCCGGCCCGGGAAACCGACGTCCGATTATCTGCAAAAGATCTTGCACCGCATCACGTTTGTCGCGGCGATCTACCTGGGCGTTTTGGCGATTCTGCCTAACATCACGCAGTGGCTCACGCACATCACGACGATCTTCTTGGGGTCGACGTCGCTGCTCATCGTCGTCGGCGTCGCGCTGGATACCATGACGCAGCTCGAGGCGCGGCTGGCGATGCGCGATTACCGCGGGTTCATCAACAAGTGAGCGGCCAAGGCAGCCGGCTCTTGCTGATCGGCGCTCCGGGCGCGGGCAAAGGCACGCAAGCGGCGCTGCTCAGCAAGACGCTCGGCGTTCCCCACATTTCGACCGGCGACATGTTCCGCGCCGCCAAGGCGATGGGTTCGCCGATGGGCGTCATGGCGCGCAAATACATGGAGCGCGGTGCTCTCGTGCCCGACAAGGTCACGATCGGCATCGTCGAAGAGCGGCTGCAGCAACCCGATGCGAGCGACGGCTGGATCCTGGACGGCTTTCCGCGCACGCCTGGGCAAGCGCGCGCGCTGGACGAGCTGCTCGCGCGGCTGGGCCAATCCCTCGACGCGGTCGTCAAGCTGACGGTGCCGCGTGACGAGCTGATCCGCCGGCTCACCGGCAGGCGCGTCTGCCCGCAGTGCGGTGCGAACTATCATCTCGATTCGGCGCCGCCCGCGCACGCAGGCATATGTAACCGCTGCGGGCATCAGCTCGAGCAGCGTGAGGACGACAGCGAGCAGACGGTCATGCACCGCCTCGACGTCTATCATGAATCGACTCGGCCGCTGATCGCGTTCTACGAGAAGAAGGGCGTGCTGCACCGCGTGGACGGCACGCTGCCCGTCGGCAAAGTGAATACGGCGATCGTCGCGGCGTTGCGTGCGCCGGCGGCCGCGCCGGTGAAGGCCTCATGATCAGCTGCAAGAGCGAACGCGAGCTGGGCTTGATGCGTGCGAGCGGCGCGGTGACGGCACGTGCGCTGGCGGCATTGCGTGCGGCGGTGGTGCCCGGCGCGACGACGAAGGAGATCAACGCGCTCGCCGATCGGTTGATCCGAGAAGACGGCGGAGTGCCGGCGTTCTTGGGATATCACGGGTTTGCCGGCTCGATCTGCGCGTCGGTCAACGATGAGGTCGTGCACGGCATACCGGGCGGACGGCGCTTGCGCGATGGCGATCTGCTCAAGGTGGACATCGGTGCGGTGGTCGATGGCTGGTACTCGGACATGGCCTGCACGATCGCGGTCGGCACCATCTCCGATGCGGCCAAACGGCTGATGCGCGTGACCGAAGACGCGCTCTACGTCGGCATCGCCGCGGTGCGGCCGGGCGTGCACGTTTCGGACATCGGCAACGCCGTGCAGACGTACGTCGAGGGACATGGGTACTCAGTGGTGCGCGCGCTGGTCGGACACGGCGTGGGCACGAATTTGCACGAAGATCCGCCGGTGCCGAACTTCGGGCGCAAAGGCATGGGCCCGATCCTCAAGCCGGGGATGGTGCTGGCGATCGAGCCGATGGTCAACCAGGGCGGTCACCAGGTGCGCACGCTCGACGATCGCTGGACGGTCGTGACGAGCGACGGCAAACTATCCGCGCACTTCGAGCACACGGTCGCGGTACGCGCGGCCGGCTTTGAGATTCTGACCGCGGTCGATGCGGACGAGGCGGCCGCGTTGGCCCGGCGGGCGACGAACGGAGGATCGATTGGCGCGACGCAATCGCCCAATGCGGCGGCCGGCTAAGAAGAACAAGGCGCCCAAACCCGACGCGAACCCTTCCCCCAAGGAGGAGGCGATCGAGGTCGAGGGCACCGTGGTCGAGCCGCTGCCCAACGCATTTTTCCGCGTGGAGCTGAGCAACGGCCATAAGGTCCTCGCGCGCGTCTCCGGCAAGATCCGGATGAACTTCATCCGCATCCTGCCCGGCGACCGGGTCCTGGTGGAACTGTCGCCATACGATCTGTCCCAAGGGCGGATAACCTACCGGTACAAGTAGAATAGGATAAGGATGAAAGTCAGACCGAGCGTCAAGAGAATCTGCGACAAGTGCAAGATCATCAAGCGCAAAGGACGCACGCGCGTGATCTGCGAGAACCCCAAGCATAAGCAGGCTCAGGGGTAGGAGAGACGATGGCACGCATCGCTGGCATCGACCTGCCGCGCGAAAAGCGCGTGGAGATCGCGTTGACCTACATCTACGGCATCGGGCGGCCCACCGCCACGAAGCTGTTGAAGCAGACCGGCGTGAACCCCGACACGCGCGTCAAAGCGCTCACGGATGAGGACATCCAAAAGCTGCGCGAGCAGATCGAGAAGAATCTTAAAGTCGAGGGCGACCTGCGCCGCGAGATCACGGGCGCGATCAAGCGGCTCGTCGACATCGGCTCGTACCGCGGCGTCCGCCATCGCCGCGGCTTGCCCGTGCGCGGACAGCGCACGCGCACGAACGCGCGCACCCGCAAGGGACCGCGCAAGACGGTGGCGGGCAAGAAGAAGACCGTCGGACCAGGAGTCGGCAAGTAAATGGCAGCTGCACCAAAACGCGCGCGGCGCACCAAGAAAAAGGAGATCAAGCACGTCTCCCAAGGCATCGCGCGCATCCATGCGAGCTTCAACAATACGCTCGTCACCATCACCGACTTGCAGGGTGGCGCGATCGCGTGGGCGAGCGCCGGCGGCATGGGCTTTGCCGGCAGCAAGAAGTCGACGCCCTTTGCGGCGCAGCTCGCGGCCGAAAGCGCCGCGCGCAAGTCGATGGAGCACGGCATGAAGCAAGTCGAGGTCCACGTCAAGGGACCCGGCGCCGGCCGTGAGGCCGCCATCCGCGCACTGCAAGCGGCGGGTCTTGAGATCGTGCTGATCAAGGACGTGACGCCGATCCCGCACAACGGCTGCCGGCCGCCGAAACGCCGTAGAGTATAAGGAGAACGTCGAAAGTCTTATGGCTCGATATACAGGACCGGTCTGCCGGCTTTGCCGGCGCGAAAGCGCCAGCGGCACCAAGCCGGGCGAAAAGGTCAAACTCTTCTTGAAAGGCGAGCGTTGCCTGTCTAAGAAGTGCGCCGTCGAGCGCCGCACCGCGGCGCCTGGGCAAAAGGCGCAGACCAAGAACCGCCCCAAGGTGTCGGAGTTCGGACGCCAGCTGCGCGAAAAGCAGAAGATGCGGCGCATCTACGGCGTGCTCGAGCGGCAGTTCGAGAACTATTTCAAGCGCGCAAGCTCCGCCAAGGGTCAGACCGGCGCGGCGCTGCTCGCGCAGCTCGAAACGCGTCTCGATAACGTCATCTACCGGCTCAACTTGGCGACCTCGCGCGCGCAGGCGCGCCAGCTCGTGCGCCACCGCCACTTCACGCTCAACGGGCGGCGCGTCAACGTGCCTTCGATGCAGGTGCGGCCGGGTGACGAGATCGGCATCGTCGAGAGCAGCCGCAAGACGAACCTGTTCCAGAGCCTCGAGCAATACGCCAAGGGGCGGCGCGTGCCGACGTGGCTTGAGCTCGACGAGCAGACGCTCAAGGCCAAGGTGCTCGCGCGCCCGACGCGCGCGGACATCGATACGAACGTCGAAGAGCAATTGATCGTTGAATACTATTCTCGATAGACAGATACACGAACACACACAACCGATAAGGGGAGCCATGTCAGTTCTAGAATTTCAAAGAGCTTCGATCGAGGTCCGCGAGCGCGGAGATTCGTACGCGAAGTTCGTCATCGAGCCGCTCGAGCGCGGCTTCGGCATCACGCTGGGCAACGCGTTGCGCCGGCTGCTGCTGTCGTCGCTGCCGGGCGCGGCGGTCACCTACGTCAAGATCGACGGCGTGCTGCACGAGTTCTCGACCATCGCGGGAGTCGTGGAAGACACGACGCACATCATCCTCAATCTCAAGGGCCTGCCGTTGAAGATGGCGACGGACGAGCCGAAAGTGTTGCGCATCGAGGCGTCGGGCGAACGCGAGGTCACTGCGGCCGATATCGTGCCCGATCCGGATGTCGAGCTGCTCGATCCGAACTACCACATCGCCACGCTTTCGGACAAGAAAGCGCGGCTGTTCATGGAGATCGGCATCGAGAAGTGGCGCGGCTACGTCACGGCTGACAAGCAGCGCAACGTCGAGCACGTCATCGGGTTGATTCCGGTCGACTCGATCTTCACGCCGATCCGCAAGGTCAACTACACGGTCGAAGATACGCGCGTCGGCCAGGTGACCGATTACGACCGGTTGATCCTTGAAGTCGAGACGAACGGCAGCATCACGCCCGACGAGGCGTTGTCGACGGCCGCGCGGATCTTGTCCGAGCAGCTGGCCCTGTTCGTCAACTTCACCGGCCGTGCGGAAGCCGAAGCGCCGGTCGAAGAGGCGGCGCCGTTCTCCGATTGGGATATTCCGGTGGACGAGCTCGATCTTTCCGTGCGCTCGTACAACTGCCTCAAGCGCGCCGGCATCAGCAAGATCTCGGAGCTGCTACAGCGCACGGAAGACGAGATCATGAACATGCGCAACTTGGGCAAGAAGTCGGTCGACGAGATCAAGGAAAAGCTCGCCGAACGCAACTTGTCGCTCAAGCAGTCATAAGGCGGCGGGTATGCGCCACAGAAAAGCGGACAAGCGCCTGGGACGCAACGACGACCATCGCCGGTCGATGCTGCGCAATCTCGTGACGTCGCTCTTCACGCACGGCAAGATCGAGACGACGGTCGTGCGCGCGAAGGAGACATCGCGGGTCGCGTCGCGCCTGATCACGCGCGCGAAACGTGCCGATCTGGCGAGCCGGCGTGCGGTCAGCGCGTACTTGACGAACGAAGCGGTCGCCAAGAAGCTGGTCGATCAGATCGCGCCGAGCTTGGCATCGCGTCCAGGCGGCTACACGCGCATCGTGCGCACGCGCATACGCAAGGGCGATGCGGCGGTACTGGCTCAGCTCGAGCTGCTCACTTCATAAAGCAGTTTTCAGGTTGCATTCAGGTACAAGATGAAAAGAATGGCAGGAGACTACGGTGGTTACGCGAACGGCGGCCGCCTGATGAGTCGTACAAAGCGCGTCGACGCTTGGTGGTGGGCAAACGCCCGCCTGAT
>JAFAKE010000106.1 GCA_019235715.1 Vulcanimicrobiota bacterium | reverse complement strand
GAGTTCAATCCAGCATGAAACAACAAAATCCGCTTTCGCTTGGCACATTAGGGAGCGCCGGCATGTCGGTCATCGGCACGCTCATCGTTGGCTTTTTGCTCGGTTGGCTTGCCTCTCGCACGCTGCACTGGGACTGGGCGATTCCGGTCGGCATCGTGCTTGGGTTCATCGCTGGCATCGTTTCAATGTTCCGCCAACTCCGCAGCCAGATGTAGAATCGTAATGTAGGGGCGGCACTTTACGTGCCGCCCTCGTCGCCTTGTCCGACACGCATCTGAAGGTCGGTTGGCACGCCCGGAACGAACGACGCCGGACCCATGGAAAAGGTCCGCCCCTTTGCCGCAGCGGTCGCAACGCGCAGTCTTGTGATTGCCGCGATAGCAGCGGTCGCGCTTGCGACATTTGGTCACTCGCGAATCGCTGCGCTTGCGCTCATCGCCGGTACGCTCATCGGTTTGGCCTATCTCTTCCATATCGCTACAGGCTTCAACCGGCTGACGAAAGGCGGGCGCGGTTACATGCCGTTTTTGACTATCGAATCACTCGTGCGCGTGTTCGTAGCCGGTGCTGCACCGCTGCTCATCGTCGGACGCGGACCATGGATCGGTTACTTCACGTACCTTGCCGGATTTGTCGCACCGTTGGCAGTGGCAATTCTCACATACCGGAAACAAATCGTATCCGAGTGCGCCTCCACGGACGCGCCCGGCTCTAGCACGGTCCAGACGCCTATCTAAAGGAAGCGATGCAGGAAACCGTCGGCTCCCATCCGCTTTGGCACATCGGGTTGCCGGCGCCGTTTAACACGGTGCACGCTGACACGGTGATCATCACCTGGATCGCGATGGCGCTCGCGCTCCTCATCGTCGGATTGCTCGCGGCCACGCACCCGGTGACCGTCGTTTCTAAGCGATATAGCGTCATGGAGCTCATCGTGAGCTACCTGGCCGAGACGACGACCGGGATCCTTGGCCGTAACGGCTTGCCCTTCGTCCCGTTCATCATCTCGCTGTTCGTCTTCATCTTGCTGCTCAATGAAGTCGGTCTCTTCCCCCTCATCGGCAAGTCGCCCACAGCGGATCTGAATACGACGGCGGCGCTCTCCGTCACGACGATCTTGTTGATACAGATCGTCGGCATCAGCCGGCACGGGCTTGGCTACTACAAACATCTCGTCATCAAACCGCTGCTCCTCGGCATCCTTATGCTGCCCATCAACATCATCGATGAGCTCGCCCGTCCAGTGACGCTTGCCATGCGGCTCTTCGGCAACATCTTCGCCGGTGAGATTTTGTTGCTGGTCGTCTCCGTCATCATCAACGCCAACCTCGGCGTCATCTCCAAGACCGCCGTCGTTGCACCCATTTTGATCTATGCGTTCAACCTCGCCGTCGGCGTCATCCAGGCCGCGGTCTTCACGCTTTTGACCATCGCGTACCTCATCACGCCCACACAAGAGTCGCTGGAACACTAAAGAAAGGGAGTACACTTGTGGAAAATGCAATCCTGACCGCTTCGGTGATCGTCGGCTTCGCGCTGATGGTCGGCTTCGCGGCATTCGGCTCGGCCATCGGTGACGGCATCATCGGCAGCAAGGCGGTGGAATCCATCGCGCGGCAGCCCGAAGCACGGCCGAATATTTTCTTCTTCTACTTCCTCGGCTTCGGCATTCTGGAAGCGTTCCCGATCATCGCGATCGCGCTCGCGTTCTTCCTGCTCATCGGTGGCGGTGGCTTGGGCGTCATGAAAGCCCTCACGCCAGTACTGGGCGGTCACTAGACGGCGCATGCTGCTCTCGATCGACGGCACCTTCCTCGTCCAAATCCTGAACTTCATCTTGTTCTGGGTGCTGTTGAATTATTTGTTCATCGCGCCGACTCGACGAGCGATCGAAGAGCGTCAAGCGTTCGTCAAACGCCTCTATCACGAAGGCGACGAGATGGCGGCCAAAGCTTCGAGCCTGCAGTCGCAGGCGGACGCGATATTGGCCGACGCTCGACGGCGTACGGACGAAGCGATGCGGGTGGCTGCAGGGCAGGCGTCCGACGAAGCGCATCGCATCGAACGCAAAGCGTCTGAAGAAGCGGCTGCAACCGTTCAGCTTGCACACGCCACTGTGGCCACTGAGCGGACGCAAGCGCTCGAGAAGCAGCAAGGGTTTGTCAAGGAGCTGGCCGAGGCAATGGTGTCGCGAGCAACAGGCTTCGAACAGGTCGCATGACGACATGAACGTTGCCAACCTCACCGATCCGGTCTTCATCGCGAAAGTCATCGACTTCATCGTCTTCGTGAGCGCCATCATCTGGTTATGGAACCGGTACGGCGTCAAAATGCTTGTCGCGCACCAAGAAGCCCAGAACAAGATCGTCGCTGACGCTCAGGCCCATCGTGCGCAGAGGGAAGCGGCCGTCACTGCTGCGCAAGGCGCCATCCAACAAGCCAAGGTCGACGCCGTTCGAATGGTGCAAGTCGGCCAAGCCCAAGCCGCAAAGCTCATCGCTGGCGAGCGCGTGGAAGCGCAAGAGCATGCACAGCGCATCCTCGAC
>JAFAKE010000092.1 GCA_019235715.1 Vulcanimicrobiota bacterium | reverse complement strand
ACCGCGCGCTCGACGAAGATGCGCTGCACCTTGATGCAGACCTGGCCGGCTTGCGCGAAGGATCCGAGCGCGCAACGCTTCGCGGCCCACGCAAGGTCTGCGTCTGCGGCGACAACGGCTGCCGCATTGCCGCCCAGCTCCAAGACGACGCGTTTCTTTCCGGCGATGCTCTTGAGATGCCACCCAACCTTGGCTGAGCCGGTGAACGACAGCATCGCGATCCGTTCGTCGGTCGCGAGGCGTTCCGCGACCGGCACCGGCGCGTGCACGACGGACAGCGCATCGGGCGGAAGCCCGGCATCGTAGCACGCATCGGCAAGCATGAGTGCGGACAACGGCGCCTGCGGCGGCGGTTTGAGCACGACGGTGTTGCCGACCGCGAATGCCGGCGCGAGCTTATGCGCGACCAGATTCAACGGGAAATTGAAAGGCGCGATCGCGCCGATGACCCCGATCGGAAAGCGCTGCACAATCGACGTGTAGCCGACCGTCGCGGCTGACAGATCCAGCGGCAGAACCTCGCCACCCCTGCGCGTCGACTCCTCGGCCGCGAGGGTGAACGTCGTGACGGCGCGATCGACTTCAACCGCGCTGTAGGTGCGCGGCTTGCCGCTTTCAGCGATCATGAGCTCGATGAACGCGTCGCGTCGTTCGCGCAGCCGCGCGGCGATGCCGAGCAGCAGCTCTTTGCGCTTGTAGCGCGGCCAGCTGCGAAATGCGGGATAGGCGCGCTGGGCCGCGTCGATCGCGTCGTCGAGGTCCTTGTCGCCGGCGACGCCGATCGTCGCAACGGTCGAAGCGTCGTATGGATTGCTCACGGTCTCGGCGCTTTTGGTCGCGCGCCGCTCGCCCGCGATCGGCAACGGCCAGTGCTTGACGGGCGCCGCCGCGGCGACGGTGGGCCGCGAGCTCATCCCTTCGACTGGTCCTCAGACTGACGGTCCTTGAACCATCCGCTCGGCTCGACCGCAAGATTCACGTTGATCTGCTTGACCTCAGTGTATTGATCGTACCCGTGGGTGCCGAGCTCGCGTCCTATGCCGGATTGCTTGTAGCCGCCCCACGGCGCTTCATTATATGTGGGGTGATACGTGTTGATCCACGTGATGCCCGCGCGCAGCTTCTTGATGACGCGATGAGCCTTGGCGATGTCGTTCGTGAATACCGCGCCCGCCAATCCATACACGGTGTCATTGGCGAGCTTTACCGCTTCCGCTTCGTCCTTGAAGCGCTGTACGACGAGCACCGGGCCGAAGATCTCTTCCTGCACGATGCGCATGTCCGGCTTCGTGTTGCTGAAGATCGTGGGCTCGATGAAATTGCCGCGCGCACCGAGCTCGCCAGACGGACGGTGGCCGCCGGTCTCGAGCTTCGCGCCTTCGGCAACGCCTGTCTTGATGTAGTCTTCAACTTTCTGCGCGTGCGATTTGCTGATGAGCGGGCCCATCTCGGTGTTCTCGTCAAAACCATCACCGACGGTGATCGCGCGCGCGCGTTCGACGAGCTTCTTGACGAACTTGTCGTGGATCGAATCCTCAAGCAGCAGCCGTGAGCCGGCCGAACACACCTGCCCCGCATTGGCGAAGATGCCGAACAACGCGTAGTCGACCGCGGTGTCGAAGTCGGCGTCGGCGAAGACGATGTTCGGCGACTTGCCGCCAAGCTCGAGCGAGATCTTCTTGAGGTTACCGGTAGCGGCTTGCATGATCGAGCGCCCGGTCTTCGTGCCGCCTGTAAACGCGACTTTGTCCACGTCCGTGCTTTCGGCGATCGCCGCGCCGACGACCGGCCCCGAGCCGAGCACGACGTTGACGACGCCTTTGGGGAACTCCAACTCATCGACGAACTCCGCGAGGCGCAGCACCGTCAGCGGCGTCAGCTCCGAAGGCTTAAGCACGCACGTATTGCCGGCGGCAAGCGCGGGCGCCAGCTTCCACGCAGCCATGAGCAGCGGATAGTTCCAGGGGATGATCTGTCCGCACACACCGATCGGTTCGCGCACGACCATCGTCGCAGACGGCGCCGGCACTTCAAACGTCTCGCCGTGCGGCTTTGTCGCTAAGCCTGCATAGTAGCGGAAGCAGTTGGCTGCATCGGCGACGTCATATTCCGTTTCGCGCAGCGGCTTGCCGTTGTTCAGCGTTTCCATGCGCGAAAGCTCGGCCGTGTGCTCGTCGAGCCTGTCCGCGAGCTTGAAGAGCAGTTTCGCGCGGTCTTGCGCCGGCGTGTCGCGCCACGGTCCTTCGTCAAATGCGCGGCGCGCAGCGGCGATCGCCGCTTTGGCATCGTCTTTGGTGCCTTCAGCGACGCGAGCGACGACTTCGCCGTTGCTCGGATTGATGAGTTCGCGCACGCCGCCGTCGGACGCCGGTACCCACGCGCCGTCGACATACATCAGACAGACGCCGTCTTTCGTCCGCAGGTTCTTGAGCAGGTCTTCTGACACCGCTAACATTTGTTTGGGACCTCCATCGTCGCCGGGTTCAGGATGCCGGCGCTACCTGTTCCTTCTTCGCCCGCGAGCGATCGAGCGCCTCAAGCGATTCCGCCATCGCGGCGCACACGCGATCGGCCTGGTCTTCGCCAATCGTCAACGGCGGCTCGACGCGCACGACGAGCGCGTTGACGAGCGTACCCGCGACAAGGATGCCGCGCGCGAGCATCTCTTTGCCGAAGGCGAACCCGAGCTCGTTGCTCGCAAACTCGATCGCCATGAGCAGCCCGCGGCCGCGCACATCGACGACGATGCCTTCGTGACCCGCTGCAGCGCGTTTCATGCCCGTCAGCATGCGTTCGCCCATGCGCGCGGCGCGCTGCGGCAGCTTCTCGTCGATCAACACGCTGATCGTCGCCAGCGCCGCCGCGCAGGCCAGCGGATTGCCGCCGAACGTCGTCGTGTGCAGGAACGGGTTGTTGAACAGTCGCGAAAACACCGCCTTCGTGCCGATCACCGCACCTGCCGGTATGACGCCGCCGCCAAACGCTTTTGCCAAGCACATGATGTCGGGCGCAACGCCGTACTGCTCGCAGCAGAACATGGTGCCGGTACGGCCCATGCCGGTCTGCACTTCATCGAGAATGAGCAGCGCGCCGTACTCGTCGCACAGCGCACGCACGCCGGGCAAGTAGTCGTCGTCCGGAATATTGACGCCGCCTTCACCCTGGATCGGCTCGAGGATCACCGCGCCCACTTCCTCACCGACCATCTTCAGCGTGTGCATCCGGCGGCGCAGCTCGATCAGGTCGTTGAACGGCACGTGCTCGATGTTGGGCAGCATCGCGCCGAACGGCCGGCGGAACTCGCCCTTGGCGCTCGCGGACAGCGCGCCATAGCTCTTGCCGTGGAAGCCGCGCGTCGCGCCGATGATCGTCTGTTTTGCGGAATCGTACGCGCGCGCCAGTTTGAGCGCGGCTTCGATCGCTTCGGTACCGCTGTTGCAGAAGAACACGTATTCCAGTTCTCCGGGCGTGAGCAGCGACAGCGTTTTGGCGAGCATCGCGCGCAACGGATCGAGCAGGTCTTGGCTGTGCAGCGGCTGACGGCGCAGCTGCGCCGCGACCGCCTTGACCACGTGCGGGTTGCGATGGCCGACATTGAAGATGCCGAAGCCGCCGAGGCAATCGATGAATTCGTGCCCGTTGACGTCACGGTACGCGTTCAATCCGGCGTCCGACCACTCGACCGCAGCGGCCGCGTGCTCGACAGACGTCGCCTTGCGATATTCTAAGAATCCCGGATTGACATGCTGTCGGAATCCTTCGATCGTTTCGCGCGTGATCCACGCAGCATCCTCGCGCGTGATGTCGTCCTTTTCGATCAACGCGAGGACCTTTTTGGCATAGGCGCCGGCTTGCGCGACGTTCTGCTTCATGCCAGCACCGTTTCGCAGGCCGCCGCAAGCCGCGCGAGTCCTTCATCGAGTTCTTCATCATCGATGACGAGCGGCACCAACACGCGGAGGACGCATGATCGGTTGCCGGCCGACATGAGCAGCAATCCGCGCTCGCGCGCTGACGCGATGATGCGTTTGGACGCCGGTTCGGCATCGGGCGCATCTTTGAACTCCATCGCGAACATCGCGCCGCGACCGCGCACGTCGCCGATGCGCGCCGGATAACGGCGCTGCAGCTCACGCATCGTGCTTTCGATGCGCTTGCCGATCGTGCCGGCGCGCTGCACGAGTCGCCGTTCCTCGAAGACGTCGAGCACCGCGAGCGCTGCCGCGCACGCGAGCGGGTTGCCGGCATACGTACCGCCGAGCCCGCCTGGCGCCGGTGCGTCCATGATCTGCGCTTTGCCGACGACGGCGGCGAGCGGCAGGCCCGCGGCGATGCTCTTGGCGATGCATAGCAAGTCGGCTTCGATGCCTGCGTGCTCGATGTCGAACATCGCGCCGGTCCGTCCAAAACCGGTTTGGATCTCGTCGCAGATCAAGACGATACCATGGCGCGTCGTCAGGTCGCGCAGGGCGCGCAGAAATTCGAGCGGCGCGGGGACGAAGCCGCCCTCGCCGAGGATCGGCTCGATGATGATCGCTGCGACACGATCGGGAGCGACCTGCGACTCGAACACATCTTGCAGCGCGGCGAGACTGCGCTCCGTGGTCCATCCTTGATATTCGTACGGGAACGGCGCGTGATAGATCTCGCTGCAGAACGGACCGAAGTGCTGTTTGTAGGGCTCGTTTTTGCCGGTCATGGATAGCGCGAGCAAAGTCCGTCCGTGATAGCCATGCGCGAACGCGATGACGGCCGGACGGCCCGTATACTCGCGCGCGATCTTGACGGCGTTCTCCGTCGCTTCGGCGCCGGTGTTCAGCAGCAACGTCTTCTTGCGCGTCGTACCCGGCGCAAGGCGGTTGAGCCGATGCGCGAGCTCGACATACGAATCGTACATCGCGACTTGGAAACAGATGTGGCTGAAGCGCTCCAGCTGCGCGCGCACCGCTTCGGCGACGCGCGGATTCGAATGGCCGACGTTGAGCACGCCGATGCCGCCGACGAAATCGATGTACTCCTTGCCGTCGACGTCCCACACTTTGGCGCCGTCGCCGTGATCGATGAAGAGCGGGTGCGCGTTGCCGACCCCGCGCGTGACTTCAAGGGCGCGCGCTTCGAGAAGGGAGGCGGTGCGCGACGGTGCGATGGCCACGTTACGGACGTCCTTTCATGTCCCGCGTTGTAGGTTTCGAGGGTGACTACTACAGTGTATCAGGGACGCGATATCGAAAGCCACGTGCTCCAGGCACAAAATGAGGGCATTACTTCGTAGAGTGGACACAGCTTTATGAACGTTCGCCAAGCGCTTGCGCTCGACTCCTTGCGCGCTGCCACGCTCGTCGCGGGCGCCCAGGGGCTCGAGCGCGACGTGCGTTGGGCGCACGTCATCGACATGCCCGATCCCGCGCCCTGGGTGCGCCCAGGTCAGCTGCTGCTGACGACGGGTTTCGCGTGGCCGAAAGATGACCGCGACGAGCGCGCACAGATAGCGTCGCTCGCCGATGCCGGGCTGGCGGGCATGGCGCTGGCAGTGCCGCGCTATCTGCAGCACTTTTCAAGTGCTGCTCGCCACGAAGCCGACCGGCTCGCGCTGCCGCTGCTCGAGATCCCATTTGAGATCCCATTCGCAGAGATCACCGAAGAGCTGCATCGCGCGATCCTCGCCGAGCAGTACCAAGTGATCGAGCGCGCCGAGGAGATCCATCGCGAGCTGACGCTTGCGGCGGCGCGCGGCTCGAACTTGCGCGAGTTGGCGCGCACGCTCGGCGCGTTGATCTGGCGCTCGGTCACGTTTGAGGATCCGAACGGGAAGCTGCTCGCATACTACGCATCCGGCGGCGACGATGACGCGGTGCGGCGCGAAACGCTCGCGCAGGCGCGCAGCCCGCTCTCGATGATGGAAGCGATGGAAGCACGCGGGTTGATGTCACAGATCAGGGCGAGCACCGGGCCGCTGCGCATCGAGGCGATTCCGGAGATCGGCCTTTCCAGTCCGCGCGTGGTGTGCCCGATCCGCATCGGCTCGGAACTCGTCGGCTTGGTGTGGATCATCGAAGGCGAATCAAGTCTCTCTGAGCTCGACAATCGCGCTGCCGAGCAGGCCGCTTTGGTCGCGGCCGTGCACATCGCGCACCAGCGCGAGCTTGCGAACATGGAAGCGCGCCTGGGCTATGCGTCGTTCCTGTCGCTGCTCGAGGGCGGCGAAGATGACGCGCAGGCAGTCGAGCGCGCGCGCCTCGTCGGATTCGATCCGCACGGCAAACACCGCGTGGGCGTCGCGTTGATCCCGGAGCCGCTGCCGCTCAGCCGCGAAGCGTTCTTGCGCCGCGAACTCGTCGCCGAACAGCTACGGGGGCGCTTGGCGGCCACCGGCATGACGCCGCAGCTCACCGCTCAGCTCAACCGCGTCGCTTTCTTGCTGCCCGAGGGCGGAGAGCCCCAGGACGTGATCGGCGACCTCAGTGACTCCGGTGTCGCCGTGGTAGTTGGCCGCGCGTATGCAGGAACGCAGGGCGTACGGCGCAGCTATCGCGAGGCGCTCTCGCTGCTCAATTATCAGGGCGACGCACGCGTGCGCACGTTCGAAGAAGCGCTGGTTCCGCGCGTGCTCATGGGCGATCAAGCCGCGCGCTCAGCGTTCGTCGAAGATCTCTTCGGTCCGCTGAAAACTCAGCGTGGCGGCACCGCGCTGACAAAGGCGCTTATCACGCTGGCCGCATCCGGCTTCAATTTTAAGGAGACCGCGCAGACCCTCGACATCCATCCCAACACACTGCGCTATCGTTTGGCGCGCGCGGTTGAGGCCACACACATCGATCTAGAAAACCCTGAAACTCGTTTCAGGCTCCAACTCGCGGTCCGCGTATTGGAATTCTTAGATGGGGAAGGGAATGCAAGAACAGCCCACGTTACGGGCTCCGAGCTGTAACCTGCGTCCAAATAGACCTTAGTCCTGAATTCAGGCGACTGGGGGAACCGTTCTATTTTCTTAAGAACGCAACCCAAACTCGTTTAATACAAAAGGAGCGGTTTATGATCGCAAAGACTGGCGGTCTCCTTAACGTCCTGTCTTTCGTGCTATTACTCTGGTTCCTCGAAGGCTGTGCTGGGCACGGCATCCTGCCCATAACTGGCCAACAACCGAATGCCAACACTACCGCTTTTCACAGCCTCCCAAATCTTTTTGAGAGCGCCCGCGGTCGGTCTCTCTCAGCGAATGATTTGGATAATTTCATTGACCCGACTGTCGTCGGCGCAGACCGCGTACTTGCTAGAAGACTCATGAGCTACATGCCGCCTAATTGGCGTGGCGATTTCGTTTTCGTATACCCTTCCGGGCGCCTTATGAGCAACAACCCTGCTCTTGTGCGTTACTTCAAGTTAACTCAGAGCGCCGGCATTGGATTAGCGGAGAAAGAAATGAATCGGCGGCTAGATCCACTCGCAGTCGTTCGTAACATCAGCCCGCAGAACTATTCAAATGTTTGTTCGCCGCCTGATCCCGGCACCGGAGGACCGTATGTCAGACAGGTCTCGCAATGCGCTGCAACCGCAGGATTCACGTTTGTTAACGTAGCCTGCTCGAGTTACTATTTCGCGCAGACTGCGCTGGGTGGACAGTCTGACGACCAAGGCAACCTCTACATCGAGATTTCAAATAATAACGTGGGCGGACGGCCGCTTTACGAAGGCGGGCTGCAGTTTAACGCAAGCGGTTCCATCCAGCCTTATGTAGCCGAGAGCGGGCTCGGATACCTGAGTCAGAATCTAACCAATCCTTACGCCAACTATGCTTGCGGGCGCGACATCGTAATAGTGTCGGGCGTGACGTGGGACGCCCAGAATACGTTTACGATGATAGGCTATGTGCCAACGACCTGTATTCCAGAATACCAGTTTTGTGCTGGACAAATTTTTGCACCGGACAACCAAACTTGGATGTTTTTCCCGTCACCGTTCGGCTCTTCACCTGGTTACGATGCCGGTATGGGAGAGAATACGCCCTGCATCTACTGCGCCGTCAGCCGCGTAACCGCGATTGCCCAATCAGCCGAACAGAACTCAGAAGGCTACCTCTTTGACGGATCATACTTTGGAGTAGATCCAGTATCGGGCAATTCTGTAATTCACTGGATGCAGACGGCGTATGGACACTGGGAATCGGATTGCGTTCCCGGTTTCACACTGTGCACAGGTCACTACCCGATTGATCCGTCCACAAACTATGGGGGCCCGCAGCCCTTTCCCGTGTGTTGCACCGCCTCGTTCGTCAGCGGAATTCCAGGAGTTGGTCCGTATGAGTCCTACGATGGGATCAACATGCAGGTTTCAGGCAAGAGCATGAAGGCTGGCGGAGCGTTTGCCGAACCGATCCCAAGTCTACCTTGCACGTTGGATACGTCGGGACTCTGTGGAAGCGTTTACACAGAAGCAGATAATACCGGGCGTTGCTTACTGCACGGTAGACCGGTGACGTACCGTGACTATACACTTAGCAAGGCAATAACGTACCGAGTCTATCGGGGTTCCTACCCGAGGTGGGCTGGCTCCGCAACGCACACGACCACGTGGAGCGCACCCCAGCCACTTTGCAAGGACTCTCAGCAATTGATTAGCGATACGTGGAGCCCGTACGAGCCAAAGGTACAATTCGGTGATCCAAATCTACCCTAAGGTTTACTGAGAAGACGCTTGCACAGACCGACAACCGATGCCCCGGGGGGTTGCCGGGGGAGGAAGCCATTGATCGTCGCCGCGATTATAGGGGTTGGTGTGGCTGCGTCGGCCTCATCCTGCGGCAGTAGCTCAGCTCATGTTTCTAAGAATGCTTCACAGGATTCCGTTGCCGCATCCCCGCTTATTGCGCAAGCGGTTACAATCGACTTCGAGGAAACAGGTGGAGTCGGAGAGCTGCGCACGTCAGGTTTGTTCGGTAATTATAGTGTTGACCCCGAGAAGTTTTCTTTTACGGCGACACCTCATGGCAGACGCACGCCCGCTCGTACGCTCCGCGTAGCTTTAGGCAAACCCATACTGGTAGAATTTGCTGGTCTGCCACAATACCAAGTTGAAACGGACTATCGGATACCGGTCAGGTTTGAGCCCCCGGATCCTCCTGGAATGTACGACGTCGAACTACACGTGGCCAAGGACTTCGGGCGCACCTCCGACGGGGCTCCCCTTGAGTGGCTGCACCCAGAAACATCGTGGCCGGTTTATGTTTGGTGGCCCGACATCCGCACAGACTTCGCGCTGGCCGATGCTAAGAATCGCTTTGTAGGCAAGAATGTCTTCGGATACGGTGGTATTGCAATCGGTTGCTCCAGCCAGTGGTTCAGGACATATTATCCGACCACTCCTATTCGCGTTAAGTCGGTCATCCGTGATCGAAAGCGGTTAGCAGTACTTTGGACGGGATCGACTGTCCATTGGGGAAACGAGGCGGCCTTGCATTTCTTTGCAAATGACCCCCTTCGGTTCATCGTCGATCTTCCTAAGGAAAAGCCAGCGGGTGAGGGCGGTTCATCCGCGCCCATTAACAATAACCCCTGCCCATCCATTGTACTCGCAGATTGGCAGGTAGATTTGACTCTATCAACTGTTGCGCCACCCCCTCTGCCAAGCGACTTCGGCGCGTCACAAGCGATTCGCGTCGGAATGTCACGGTCGGAAGTTGCGTGGCGCAAAGGTTATCCGAACGAGTTTGGCGAGAAATCAGCGCTTGACCGGAACGAGACATGGCACTACAGGGATTCGTTATTGGATGACTATTCCGTAACATTCCGCAATGGCAAGGTCAACGCATTCACGACTGGTGGCATGCCGCCATGACTAACCGCGGGCTTGATTTAGAGGTCTTCGAAATTATCCGCTTCAAACGTTCGCACGTCGCCGAACCGGCGCAACAATTTTTGGACCTGGCGGATAAAGAGAAGGAGGAAATTTGTGGCGGTAACACATAGCCGGGACTTCTATTTCTTAGTAAACTGTTAACAGATAGGACGCCGTACGCCTACTCTTGGGAGTTGTCGCATGCTGTCTTTCCGGATTGCGGTTGTTCTCACATCGACTGTTTGCGTGCTGACTGCGATTTCACCGGCGCTGCCCGGCACGACCGGTGGCATCCAAGGCAGGACGATCGACCAGTCAAATAGCGCACCGGTCGCCGACGCGATCGTCACTGCGGCCGCGCCGTCGCAGACCGCGACGACCAAATCGGAAGCGACTGGACACTTCGCTTTCATCTCACTTGCACCCGACACGTACACGCTGACCGCATCGAAGACCGGGTTCACGACGATCACCGTACCGGGCGTCACGGTGATCGCTGACCAGACACGCACCGTCACCCTTGTGATGCCTGAAGCGGTCAGGACCCTCGGCACGGTCACGGCTACCGGCAGCACCGCGCTCGTGCGTCCTGGGACGACCAGCAACGTCTTCTCCGTCAACGCGACGACGCAAAAGGCCGTGCAATCGGTCGCAGGCGCCGGCAGCCTCAATCAATCGTACGGCGCGATCGCCACATCGCCGGGCGTCGTCTACCAACAGGGCCAGCAAGGCTGGTATCAGAGCGTCATCATCCGCGGCGGCGACATCGACCAGACCGGATATGAGATGGACGGCGTGCCGACCATGCGCGTGTCCGATTCAGGAACCTTGCAGACCCTGTCCAACCTCGGCCAGGCTGAGTTGCAGGTCTACACTGGCGGTACGCCCGCATCCGCCGAAGCGTCCGGCATCGCGGGTTATGTCAACCAGGTCATTCGCACCGGAACGTATCCGGGTTTTGCGAACCTCACGCTTGGCATTGGCTCGCCTGCGCTCTACAACAAGGCCATCGAGGAGATCGGCGGCGCGACGCCCGACCGGCGCTGGAACTATTACGTGGGCTTCGCCAACTCTGCCCAAGCGTTCCGCTACAGCGATCAGAACAACGGTGCGAGCAATCCGCTCTTCTTCTTCCCGTTATTTATCCCGCCGCATGACGGCGTGCCATGCATCGTCGCGCCATGCATCTTCGACGGTTCAGGCTCGGCGATCTTCGCACCAGGCCAGACATATGCGCAGGCGACGAATACCGACCAAGAAGCGATCATCAACGTCCATTACGGCATCCAGCACGCGCACGACACTGGCCGCGACGACGTGCAAATGCTGTACGTGTACAGCAACCTCTTGCAGAACTTCTATAGCTCGCAGAACGATTTAGGTCTCAACGTCCCCGCCACGCTGCTCGCGACCTATGGTTCTAGCCCAATGACGTACCTCGACATCCCGTATTATCTGGGACCGATCTACCGACCGCCCGATCCGACGCAGTTGACGACCCAACTCTTTCCCAACACCGGCACCGATCGCATGGCGCTAGCGCCAATTCCGCAAAGCGAACGCGAGGGTTCGCAAAACGGCATGGGCCTGTTCAAATTGCAGTACCAGAAGAACTTCAATCCGCAGTCCTACTTGCGCATCTTGGCGGCTGACAACTACGGCTGGTGGTTCATCACCGGCCCGGTCAGCGCAAACCTCACATTCGGTGACCAGCTGCCGGACTACGAGGTTATTACCCACAATTGGGTCGGTTCTGCCGTCTATTCGCGCCAGATGAACGACAAGAACCTTCTGAACGCGACCGTTTCATATTTCACCGGCAAGCTGCAGACGTATTCGATGGGATTCTTCGATGGGTTCATGACCAATCTCGTCGACCCCGCGGGCAATTGCTATGACACGAGTGGTGCCTATTCGACCTGCTTCGGGTCGTCGAGCGATCCGGCGTCACCACCGGTCAACCGCGGTACCGGGTGCTTGACGACGGTGGGCCCGACGCTGCCGCCATGCGTGACCAATCTGACGCCAGGCATGCCGCCCGTGGGTTCCACGGCGGCGCTCAATGGCGCGCAATGGCTGACCACCGAGAACGGCGCAAACGCACAAGTGGATAACGTGCGGCCTGACTTCACCGCCGCTTCCGTAACCGATCAATGGCGTCCGAACGACAAGACGACGGTCAGTCTAGGCCTGCGCGTTCAGGACTACAAGTACACGATTCCCAACATGATCAATGGCTATCCGGCGAGAGCGTTTTGGTTTGCAGCGTTTAACCGCGAGTTCTGCTTCTCCCCGGGCGTTGGACCGGGGCTTGGGCTGAACCAAGCTGGCGTCGATCCAGTGACGGGCGCGTCGCTTCCATGCCCGACGACCGCCACCGGGCAAACGATCGCCACGCCGGTGAATCTGCAGAATTATGCCGGCGGTACGACGTCCGACGTCGAGTGGGAGCCGCGCATCGCGTTCACCGAAGCGCTCTCGGCCAATACCGTGATCCGTGGATCGTACGGAAGATACTCTCGGCCCGCGCCGACCTCGTATCTCGAATTCAACACGGTCCAACAGGATCTGCCGGCGTTCATCAGCGGTTTCCTGTCGTTCGGATTCAACTCACCCTTCCATCTCATGCATCCGGACGTGTCCAACAACTACGATCTTTCGCTCGAACAGCAGATCCCGCACACCGACATGTCGTTCAAAGTCACACCCTTCTTGCGCGCAACGCAAAACCAGATCCAGTACGTGTCGCTGAACGCTCAGGGAGTCGTGGATGGGCTCAACGTCGGCCAGCAGACCTCGAAGGGCGTCGAATTCACATTTAGCAAAGGCAACTTCGCCTCGAACGGGTTCGCGCTGCTGCTGACCGCAACGTACACGAATAGCTTGATCAAGTACAATGACTTTTCCAATGGTCTTAATGTCATCGACCTGCTCAACCAGTATATCCAGAACTACAACGCGTACACGTCAGCCTGCGCGACCGCGACGGCAAGCCTCAACGGCCCGTGCGGCCTCGAGGGCAACGGACTTGCGCTGCCGACGTTCCCGTGCAATGCAACACTGAATCCAGGTTGCGTTGGCACCGTGACCAATCCTTACTTCAACCAGCCCTTGCAGCCGCTGTTCGATCGCAATGGCTCATACACAACGTACGATCAGATCCCGGCGCCGTTCAACAATGCGATCGGATTTGCGACGCCGTTCGAGACGACGCTTGTCCTAAACTACAAACACGACAAGTGGTCGGTGACGCCAAATCTCACATACAGCACGCAGGGTAAATATGGTTCGCCGCTGGTCTGGCCTGGATACGATCCGACCTCTTGCGGCACGCCGTTGGTCGGAACCACCGCGAATCCGCAGAATTGCGCGAACTTCATCTTCATTCCGGACAAATACACAAACAAATTCGACAACCTTGGCGCGTTCAACGAACCGCAGCGCTTGACGATGGGACTGCAACTTGAATATGATTTCAACCCACACGTAAGCACGATTCTGACATTTGCGAATCTCATCGACACGTGCTATCAGCACCACATGCCGTGGGATAGCAGCTCGACGTGCATGTACGCACAGCTCGCTTCCAATCTGCTCGCACCGGCCGGTAACTTCACGAATACTCCGCCGATCCAGCTCGCGTATCCCTACGGCAATTGGTACAACAATCTCGAGATCGGTCAGGAAGGCCAGAAGCTGCCACTGGAAGCGACGCTGCAAGTCACGTTCAAGATGTAGCCTCTACCGATTCGTGGCACGCACGGAGCTGACCGGCCTGCTGCGCCGGATGCACATGGCCCACCGCCGGTCGGCAGCGACCGGCCTGCCAGCCGACGAGCTATTCGAACAGGCTGAACTCTCGCGGCGCGAACTTTCGCGCCGCGATTTCATCGCGCGCACGTTCAGCGCCGTCGTTTCCGCCGCGCTTGTCCCCGCGACGCTGCCCCGTTTGGCTGCAGGTGCGCCGCGCATCGCGATCGTCGGCGCCGGACTCGCGGGCATCACCTGCGCCTATCGCCTGCGCCAAGCCGGGATCGGGAGCACGATTTACGAGGCGGGGGGCGGCCTCGGTGGACGTACGTGGACCTTGCGCGGGTTCTTCGAGCAGGGGCAGACCGCTGAGAACGGCGGCGAATTCATCTCGAGCGAACACGTCGCGACGCGCAAGCTGGCCGCTGAACTCGGGCTGACGCTCGACGATCTGCGCACGTGGGATGCTCAGCAACACGCCAACGGCGATATCTATTGGGTGCGCGGGCAGCGCTACCCGGTAAAGCAGATGCTTGCCGATTACGGCGCAGTGTTTCCAAAGCTCGAGCGCGACAATGCTGCCGCCGGCCTGGTGCGCTACGATCGCCACAATCAGGCCGGCTACACGCTCGACCATACGTCCGCGCGCGAATGGATCGAACGCAACGTGCCCGGCGGACTGCAGTCGCGTCTTGGGTGGCTGCTCGATATCGACGCCACCACCGAGAACGGCGGAGAGTCAAGCGCTCAGAGCGCGCTCGAGGTCATCTACATGCTCGCCGACATGCCCGCTCTCAACCCGAAGGGCGGGTTCTACTTGGTCGGCACCGACGAACGCTATCGCGTGCGGGAAGGCAACGACCAAATGGTCGCCCGTATGGCACGTCTGCTCAACGGGGTCACGATCAACGTGGGAGCGCGTCTAACGGCGTTGCGCCGGCGCTCCGATGGCTCGTATCTGTGCACTTTTTCAAATCCGGAGCACACATACGACGCCGCGTATGACCACGTCGTGCTCGCACTACCGTTCAAAACCTTGCGCGACTGCGATCTGTCTCAGGCGGGTTTCTCGCCCGTCAAAATCGCCGCGATCAGTCAGCTGCCGATGGGCACGAACGTCAAGCTGCACGTGCAGTTCAAGCAGCGCGCATGGTTCGCGCATGACTCGAACGGCGCGACCTATGCCGACACTGGTTACCAGCAGACGTGGGAAGACACGCGCGCGCAAGCAGGCAGCGCCGGCGTACTGCTCGAGTATAATGGCGGGGCCATGGGTGCGTCGTGGGATGCGCCTTCGTTCGGACCCGCGGCGCCGAGCTTCGTCCATCGTTTCCTAAAGCAGCTCGAACCGGTGTATCCGGGAATCGGCGCGCAATGGAACGGGAAAGCGTTCCTCGATAATTGGCCCAAAGATCGTTGGCACCGCGGATCTTACTCATATTGGGGAGTCGGAAACTGTACGAGCTTTGTCGGCATCGAGCCGGTGCGCCAAGGCAACGTGCACTTCTGCGGCGAGCAGTGTTCGCTCGAATTCGGCGGTTTCATGGAAGGCGCGGTCGAGACGGGCGAAGCGGCCGCTCGCGAGGTGGTGCGCGATCTCAAAGGAGCCGCAGCGGCGGCGCTGATCGGATCGTTCCGTGCCGTTTGAGGGGGTCATCTCGGTCGCAGACTCCGGCTTGCGGCGCAACGTGCTCTCGTTCTGGGAAGTCACCGCGCAGTCGGTGGCCAACATCGCGCCGTCCGCGACGCCCGCGCTGGTCGTGCCGCTAGTCTATGCAAGCGCGGGAAACGCATCGTGGCTGTACTATGCGTTCGCAACCGTCGCGCTGATGTTCGTCGCGTATAACGTCAACCAGTTCGCCAAGCGCTCCGCATCGCCGGGATCGCTGTACTTATTCGTTTCGCAAGGGCTTGGGCCGACGTGGGGGGTGCTCTCCGGCTGGTCGGCCGTTATCTCGTACCTTATCGTCGGCGGCTCGGTCCTCGCGGGCTTGGCGAATTACGCTGTCGTTCTCGCACATGACGCTCGAATCACGGGCGCCGACGCGGCCGTAACGGTCACGGCGATGGTCGTAGGCGCGCTTGCCGCTTGGTTCGTCGCCTATCGCGACATCAAATTGTCTGCTCAGTTCATGCTCTTCATCGAGTTTGCGATCGTCGGACTCATCCTCGCGCTGTCGGCTGCGTATTTCGTCAAAGCCGGGCGCGTCGTCGATCGCGATCAATTCGCGCTGAGCGGTCTGTCACTCGGCAGCCTGCGTCAAGGTCTCGTCCTCGCGATCTTCAGTTTCGTAGGATTTGAGAGCGCCACGGCCCTGGGGCACGAAGCGAAAGATCCGCTTCGGACGATTCCACGTGCCGTCATGATCAGCGTCATCGCAGTCGGCGTGCTCTTCATGGTCTCGACCTATGCGCTGGTGTTCGCGTTTCGCGGGCAGCACCCGACACTCGATCAATCCAACGCACCGCTCGGCGTGCTCGCGACGCTCGCCGGAGTGCCGTATCTCGGCCCGCTCATCGCCGTCGGCGTCGTGATCAGCTTCTTCGCGTGCTCGCTCGCGTGCATCAACGCAGGTGCGCGCGTGCTCTTCGCGATGTCGCGACACGGGCTCTTCCATTCGTCCGCCGGCAACACACACGCATCGAATGCGACGCCTCACGTCGCGGTGACGTTCGCCGCCATTGTTGTGCTGTTCGTCCCACTGGGTTTGTTTCTCGCGCGCACGGCTATCATGGACGTGTACGGCGATCTTGGCGAGATCGGCACGCTCGCGGTGCTGTTCGCGTACGTGCTCGTATCGATCGCTGCGCCGATCTACCTCAAGCGCCGGGGGGAGCCGACCGCTGGAGCGATCGCGATCTCCGTCATCTCAGTGGCGCTGCTCGCGGTCCCGATCTACAGCAGCTTTTTTCCGCCGCCATCGCCCTGGTTTCTGCCGTACGTGTTCCTCGCGCTGCTCGCACTCGGCGCGGCGCGCTTTCTCTACCTGCGCGTGCGCCGGCCGCAGCTCATCCGCGCCATCGAAGCCGATCTCGTCGCAAGTTGACGAGGCGCACGGCCAAGCGCTCTATTTCGCCAGCTTGCGCAGTGCTTTCGGCGGCAGCAACGCGGTCATCGTCGCTCCGCCTGCAGACCAGCGCTCGACGTCGAGCAAGCATACCGCGCCTTTCTTAAGATCGAGCGCGAGATCGGTATTGCCGGCGAGCAGATAGCCGATCAATTTGCCAAGCTGCGGCATGTGGCCGACCAGCGCAACGCAAGTCAGATCCTTACATACGCGCAGCTCCGCCGCCGTTTTCGCAGGCTCGGCATCAGGTTGCAGCGATTTGATCACGCGAATGGACGTCGGGTCGATTTTGTACGCTTCGCAGATGCAGTTCGCGGTCTGGCGCGCGCGTTCGAAGCCGCTGTCGAAGATATCCTCGATCTCGATGCCAAGGCGCACCATGCCGCGCGCGACCTTGGCCATCTCTTTTTCGCCCTCGTCCGAGAGCGGACGGAGCGCATCGTCCGGATATTTGCGCGGATCGGCCTTGCCGGCGTCCGCGTGCCTGACGATGACCGCCTTCATCATGCCCTAGCCTACGCGCTTGGCAGCCGCGACGCCTCGTATCTCGTGTCCGCGTCAAGCCAGGCGTCCGGGATTTCGAGCCGGGGAACGTCCTTAGGGTACATGCCGTGCGGATGCGACGCCATCCATGCGCGTGACAGCACGACCAGATATTCGAAATTCTCCCACAGGGCGTCGCCAAGGCGACGTCGCGCGATCGCGGTGTATGGCAGCATTTC
>JAFAKE010000067.1 GCA_019235715.1 Vulcanimicrobiota bacterium | reverse complement strand
CGCCGCCGCCGGCGCCGCCACCGCCTGAAAAACCTCCGCCGCCGCCACCTGACCAGCCGCCGCCGAAATCGCCGCCGCCGCCCCACCAGCCGGAGCCATACCCGCCCGAGCCGATCGTGTAGCCGCGACGAGATGCATATGCGGCGCTGCGAATGATGACGATGAAGAAAATGATGACGAAAAACAGCGGAAATACCAGCGATAAAAGGACCGAGACCCACGACTGCGGCGACTGCGCTTGCTCCGGCGGCGGAGCATTCTGCTGCGGCTGGCCGCCGATCGCGTCGATGAGCGCGGCGACGCCCTCGGTGACCGCGCCGTCGGGATCGCCGGCTCGCAGTTTCGGCGCGATCACGTTGCGCGCGATCTGCGAGGCCATGGCATCGGTGACCTGACCCTCAAGACCGTAGCCGACTTCGATGCGGATCTTGTGATCGCGCATGAAGATGAACAGCGCGAGCCCATCATCGAGGCCCTTGCGACCGAGCTTCCATTTGGTGAACGCATTGATCGTCCACTCTTCGAGTGGCGTGTCGCCGGTCGTCTGGCCGACCCACACGATGATCTGATGTCCGGTCGACTGCTCGTACTTCTGGAGCTGCACGTTGAGCGAGTCGACCGTCGACTGCGACAGCGCGCCTGCGGTATCGGTGACCCACATCGTCGGCGCCGGTGGAATCGGCTCTTCGGCCGCGCGCGCCGGCGCGATCCACAGAAGCGAAGCGAGGACGAAGAGCGCCGCGACCAAAGGCCGCGCGCGGATCGCGCGGCGGCGCAACACCTAGAACTTCACCTGGGGCGCGGTCTGCGCGCCCGGCTGCGCCTTGAAGTACTCGCGCTGCTTGAATTGGTCGCCGAAAATTCCGGCGACGAGGACGGTTGGGAACGACTGCCGCGCGGTGTTGAACGTCTGCGCGACCTGATTGTAGCGCATGCGCTCGACGGCGATGCGGTTTTCCGTGCCTTCCAGCTGCGACTGTAATTCGAGGAAGTTCTCGTTCGCCTTGAGCTGCGGGTAGTTTTCGACGACGGCCAGCAAGTGGGTCAGCGCCGAGCTGAGGCCGTCCTGTGCGGCCTGAAATTTTTGGAATGTCGCCGCATCCGTCGTGGCGCCGGCTCCGGGCGGCAGATTGACCTGCCCGACTTTGGCGCGTGCGTCAGCGACGGCGATATACGTGCTCTTCTCGAAGTTGGCGACACCCTTGACGGTCTCGACGAGGTTCGGGATGAGGTCCGCGCGCCGCTGGTACACGTTTTCGACCTGCGCCCATTGCGCGTCAACCGCCTGGCTGAGCGCAACGAGATTGTTGTACGTACTGGCAAGAAAAATGCCGCAGATGACGGCGACGACGACGATCGCGACCAGACACCCCAGCAGCCCACGACTCATCTAGCGCTCCCTTCAGACGAAGCTCGCGCACGCGTTCGATGGAGCGCGTGAGGAACCCGCCCACGCCGCGGAGAACGCAGCCGCGCTATGATGATGCGAGGGCGATTTGCATCCTGTTGCGTTGCTCTGCTCGTTACCGGGTCTCTTACGCAGCCCGAGAGCGCGCTTGCTGTTGCCGGTTCCGGCAATGCCAACGCCCCTGTCACTCAGAACGCGTTGAGTACCAATCCCTGTGCGGGCGGACCGAAGTCGGTTGGCTTCACCCTCTATAACACGCCGAAACCACCACCGGCGAACGTGGCGCCGATGCCGGTCCACTCAGCCGGCGGCGGGGCGGGAAACACGATCGCTGTCGTGCCCGCTCCGAGCCACTCGTCGAGACCCCAACCAACGCCAATTCCGCCAATGCCTGTCGGCTGCGCGTTCCTTGCGCTAAAAACTGTGCCTCCGGATCACTACGCCCAGTACCTCGATTGTTCCAGTTACGCGTTGGCAGTCATCCGCAAGGGCACTGCGATCTCGAGCAGCTTCTTGACGAACGGCTCGAAGCTGGAGTGTGACTACATTTTCCAAACTGCCGTGCCGGTCAATGAATCATTGACCATTTCGGTGTCGAGGGCCGGCCAAAAACAGTGGCTACCGGCGGTGACGGTCCCGAATTCGTTTGCGGGAAAAACCACTCCGCCGTTTTACCAGCCCACGGCTACGCTGCCGTTCTGACAAGCAGCTAGCGGCGTTCAGTCTCGCGCTCGGGCGGTCCCATGAAGACGGGATCGAGCGGCTGCGCGACTTCCCGCGCGATGATTCGATCTATTTCGGCAAATGCGTCGCCGTCCAAATGGAAGTCGAAGACCTCTGGAAGCGGGTCCAGCTGTGTTGGCCGGCGCGCACCCCAGAGCGCCACGCCGACCCCCGGCCGGTCGAGCACCCAACGCAGCGCGAGATGGATGACACGCTTGCGATAGCGCGTCTGCGCGTACTTGTCCAGCGCTTGCACGGCGCGCACGTACTGCCCGAACAGCGGCTGTTTGAACTTCGGGTCGAAGGCGCCGCGCAAATCGTCGTTCGCGAAGTGCGTGTTCTCGTCCATGCGGCCGCTCAGGAGACCGCGGCAGAGCGCCCCGTAGGTCAGTGCGGTCAAGCCATGCGTGTGCGCGTACGGAAGAATCTCGGCCTCGGCGCCGCGCTCGAACATGTTGAGCGGCGGCTGCACCGTTCGCAACGGCGCCAGGCGCGAGAAGCGCTCGATCTGCGCGACCGAGAAATTGCTGACGCCGATCGCGCGGATTTTGCCGGCGTCAAGCAGGCCTTTGAGCGTGGCGGCCGTCTCTTCAAACGGCGTGTTCGCATCCGGCCAATGCACTTGGTAGAGATCGATATAGTCCGTCTGCAGGCGCCGTAGTGAATCTTCAAGTTCGCGCTGGATCTCTTGCGTCGACGAGTTGCGCACGACGCCACCGCCGGCGACGGGCTCTAAACCGAACTTCGTCGCGATGATAACCTTGTCGCGCCGTCCGACGAGCGCGCGGCCGACCACTTCTTCTGAATGTCCATTGCCATAGCCGGGTGCGGTGTCGAGAAGCGTGATGCCCAGCTCAAGCGCGCGGTGAATCGTCGCGATCGACGCATCGTCATCCGCGCCGCCCCACAGGTCGCCGCCGATCGCCCACGTGCCCAAGCCGATGCGCGACGCGCGAATCGGCACGCCCTTGATCTCGGTATATTCCATTGTGCCTAGGGCAATACGCCGAAGACGACGATCTGACCCGGGTGCTCCGGCAGCATGAGATTGAGCGAGTCGAACTTGAGCTTGGCCACCTCGCCCGTTTGCGGATCGCGCATGTCGAACGGGCCGACCACGACCCATTGGGCGGGCGACAGCACTTCGAAATCCGTCCACAAGCGCGAGAACTCCGGGCTCGCCTTGGTCAGCGACTCGATCAGGCCTTCGAAATCGCGATCGCCGACGTGTTCGGCGTATTCGGCACGGAACGCCGCGACCAGGCGCGCCGCATATTCCTTCCAATGCGGATACAGCGTGCGTGAGTTCTTGTCGGTGAAGAGCCGCCACAGCATGTTGCGCTCGATCGCGGGCGCCTTCGGATCGAGATTTTGATAGCGTCCGAAGCGTTCGTTCCAGGCCAGCCAGTCAAAGCGCGAATTGCGTAAGTAGGCAAAACCGTCTTTGAAGTGCTCGACGATGTAGCGTACGCTCTCGTCGCCCTTCATCTCCCAGATATGCGGCTGTTCCGCGCCCGGCTTGACGAGCTTGCGCAGATATTCGGCTTCCGACGAATTGAGGCGGAGCGCGGCGGTGATGCGCGCGAGAGTCTCATCGCTCACGGCGATCGGGCGGCCCTGCTCGAGCCACGTATACCACGTGACGCCGACGTCGGCCAGCAGCGCAACCTCCTCACGGCGCAAGCCTTTGACGCGCCGCCGCGGGCCGCTCGGCAAACCGACATCGGCGGGCGTGAGACGCTCGCGCCGCGAGCGCAGGAACGAGGCCGTCTCCTCATGGCGGTCGCGCCCCGGAGTAGTTGCCGACATACTATGCTCACGTTTCGCGGGGCCAAGAAAATCGGCCTTGCGAGTGAGCCGCAAGGCCGATTCGGGTTGCCCCGTAGAGCCGACGTCAGCGACTGATGCGGACGTCGAGGTTTGCAGGCGAGTTGAGACCTGTGTTTGATCCGACAATTGTAGTGTTAACCGCCGATCCACCATGTCCATTGGTGAACGAACGGATGCTATTGTCTCCGTCGTTCGTCGTCCACACGATCAAATTCGCGTCGACCGCAACTCCGTACGGGTTATTAAGACCCGTCGTGATCGTGTTGACCGGCGCGACGTTGCCGCTTTGGCTCGGACTGAACACCAGGACCTTGTTGGAGCTGGCGTTTACAACGTAGAGATACCCATCTATATCGACGTATAGACCGACCGGATCCGTGATGCCGGTGTTGGAGCCAGAGATGGTCTTGTAGGGCGCCACGTTGATGACTTGGTTTGGCGCCGGCGTCGGGAACTGCGCCGAGGGCAGCCACATCATCACCTTGGGCGTGCTGACGTTGTCCGCGTAGATCGCGCCGAAGTTCGGGCTGCTCGTGTCGCTGTCGACCGCCAGTCCGCGTCCGTTGTTCAAGCCTGTATTGGAGCCTTTGATCGTGTACAGCGGTGTCGCGTTGCCGCCCTGGTTCTCGAGCTGCGCGATGATCGCGGGCGTGCCGCCGGTGTTGAGCGTATAGGCCGGCTCGTCGCCCTGGGGCAGCATCTGGCCGTAGTTCTCAGTCGCCGCCACGGGGCTATTGAGGCCGGTGTTGGAGCCGGAGAGCGTCGAATCGGGGCATCCGCTCTGTCCGTTCGGCTCGAGGCACGAGAGGTTGTAGCGGTTGAGCGTGTTGCCATACGTGCCCGACGCATCGGCGACAAAGAAATCGCCGGTGTCGCCATCGTACCAGATGCCGTAGTTGGCGCTCAGGTGCTGCGACGGTCCCATCGTCGCCAGCGGTGTGGCATTGCCGCTCGTCGTGAATTGATAGCTCGTCGCCGTATTGTTGCCGGGATTGTCAACGATGATCTGCCACTGCGGCGGCGGCGACGGACAGCCTCCGATGACCGGCGCCGGCTTCATCTGCGGATGTGCGAACGCAGACGTTTGGCCGTTGCAGGTGCCGCCTTGTGGTTGCTCCGCTGTTGGTGAGACGCCCGCGTGTCCGCTGCACGCAGCGACGACCACGGCACTTGCGAGCACGCACAGTGAAAGTATCGATGTTGAAAATCGAATGCCCATGGAAGGACCCAGTTTCATGTTTGTTTCTCCCCGTGACGCCGTTATGAGGAAGTGGGTCCTCTTTTTTGGCTAACACTAGTATACGTCCCGGGAATTTATGAACATAGCATCAACAATACTAGGGACCGGGTTCGTCAGGCGCGCTGCGCCGTCGACTCCGGTCCCGTCGATGTTTATTCGGTGATGTTGGGGTTTAGGGGCCGACTTGATCTCCGCGCAACTTGATCGTACCGGTGCTGAGGTTGAGCGTCTGGGTCGTGTATGGCGGCGCGTAGACGTAGATATGGTTGAATGTCGGGTCGACGTCGTCGCTGCCGACGATATACAAATTGCCTGAACTATCGAACGAGATGTACGTGATGCAATGCGACGGCGTGTTCGGCTGCACCATGATGCGGTGTGCCGGATCCGGCGTGCTCGAATTGGTGATCGGGAAGTGGAACAGGTCGATCTCGTTGGCCGCGATCACGTTGGAGACATAGAGGTTCCCATCCGGGCCGACGATGATGCCGTAGTTGTCGAACTGCGTGCTGAAGGTGGCCTGTAGCGCGTTACCGCCGGCCAGGTTGCTATACATCGTCTCGTTGGTCAGGTTCGAGACATAGACGTGGTTCGCGTCCGCGGACACGCCCCACGGACCGTTGACGTTGGCGACGATATTCGACGAGATCGTGCTCGACGCGGAGACCGGCGCCGTGAAGACGGCGATGTTATTGGTGTTGGTGCCGGCGACATAAAGGTTGCCCGAGGGGTCGAAATGGCAATCGGTCGAGCCGCCGGGCATGCTGAGCACGAACGCGGGGACCGAACTGGCAGTGAGCGGCAGATTGTAGACGAACACTTCAGTCGTGTTGCGGAAGGTGACGACCATGTGGTTCGCGTTGTCGAAGCACATGTTGTACGGCACGTTGCCCGTGGTGTTCACGACCAGCGCCGGCGTGCTCGTCGAGCTCAACGGGATGTTCCAAACATAGATATGACCCGGACTCTGACCGTCCGTGGTATAGAAGTGCGGACCGGGCGAAAGTGTTGGCCCAACGGTGGGCGTTGGTCCGCCTCCGCCGCCACCGCCGCCAGGGCCCCCAGATCCTGAGGCCCCGCAGCCGGCAGAGCCGATGACGAGCAGACACAACAAGAGCGCTTGCGCTCGCAACGATTGCATCGGAAATTCCCCCACCTTTCGGGCGCGGCCAATCTCGCCCTAAGTGCAACCATACCCGAGTGCAATACCAGGTGGGGCGTGAGGAATGAACTCCCTAGGCTAGGGCTTTAGGGCCAACTACCTTCTCGGCCCCTTTTTAGGGTGCCTCGGCGTACACGTACTCATGTTGGCTGTCGCGAATCGTCAGCGTTCGCTTGCCTTCTTTCGTGCCCGCGACGGCTGCTGAGGCTGCACGCCGCAGCGTCATTGCAGCAATTGTGCGAGCAGCGAGCTCATTGCGCCGGCCTCGCTCGCGTGCGTCGCTTGCGCGGACATGGAGCAACGCACCGTTGCTTGCGACCAGACCTAGCACATACAGTATATAAGGAAGAAATGCGTAGGGTGATCGTGACATCGGTCGTCCTCCGTTTGTCTGTTTAGGGCTTCATGCTCTGCGCTTGCCAGCACTGCGCTGGGCCGTGGCACGACGAGTTTGCCATCAGGATCTGATGCAGTTTCTGGCGTGTGGCCGCGGGCAACGTCGAGATGAAGTTGCGCAGCTCGTTCGGGTCCTGGGTCAAGTCGTAGTAGGTCGTTTCGCCGGTTTCGTACTCGACGTAGGTGCCTTCGGCGTCACGTATCGCTTCGTACGTCGGCGGATTTGCGGAATGGCGCACCGGCATGTCAGGATCGGTCAGATTGTAGCCGGGGTGGCGGTGCTCGACCAGCGCGACTCGTCGCCAATCGGCGACTGGCTTGCCGGCGAACAGCGGAGTCAAGCTGTGGCCGTCCGGATTGGTCGCGCCCGCAGCGCCGGCGAGTTCGGTGAACGTCGGCGCCAGATCGATGTTCTCCACGATCGCGTCGAGGCTGACGCCGCTCGCGACGCCCGGTCCGACGACGATCAACGGTACGCGGATGTCCGTCTCGTATGCTGTCATCTTGCCTGGACGCAGCGAGTACTCGCCCATGTGGTAGCCGTTGTCTGAGCTGAATATGATGTAGGTATTGTTCTGCTCGTTCAGCGCCGCGATCGTCGCGCGCAGCCGGCCGATCATCTGGTCGACCGCCTGCACCGCTTGCGCGCGCATGCGGAAGTCGCGATCGATGTTGGTGATGTCGACGGGGCGCAGCGGCGGTATGTCTTTGAGCCATTTGGGGGCGGCCGGTCCCGGCCGCGCGCCGAATGCCGCCCCGCGCGGTGCGCCGAGACCAGGGAACTTGTCCGCATCGCGCGGCGCCGGGATGTACGGCGCGTGCGGCGCAAACGTCGCGATCTCGATGAAGAACGGACTGCCGCGACGCACGAACGCGTCCGCGATATTCGAGGCGACGTCGGTCAAGTAGTCTTTGGGATCGGTGCCGTACTGCACGACTCGCCCGTTCTCGTTAAGCGCGTAATGGAATTCAGGATAGCCGTTGCCGGCGACATCCCAGTCATTCCAGCCTTGGCGCACGCCGTCGCGCGCCGGTTCGTAGCCATTGAGGTACTTGCCGAGCATCGCGGTGCGATAGCCGCCGCCTTGCAGCGCCACTGCGAACGTGTGCGCCTCATTGCCGTGCGCGTTAAAGCTCTCGTAGCCGCCAAAGGGCGGCGTATTGGTGAACACCTGCGTGTCGTGCGGCAGCTTGCCGGTGAAGATCGACGAGCGCGACGGGCAGCATAGCGAGTCGGTCACGAAATAGTTGGTGAACGTGACGCCGTCGCGCTGCATGGCCTGCACGTTGGGCATGTACTGGACGAGGTTCCACGCGAGATCGTCAGTGAGTATAAAGATGATATTGGGTTTGGCCGCGCTTGGGCTTGCGGGCTCGGAGCCTGCTGGAGAGGAGAGCGAGACGGCTACCAGTAGCGCGGTCAACGCGAACATAGAGACGCGTATTTGTAGGCGTGCCATGGACCGGCGATTATGGAGATGCAGCCGTCACGCCTTGTCATACGTCGTTCCGCTCGAACGCCGGTGCGGTTCAAGGGCCGGCAAGCGAGCGCTGACGAACTGAGCTCCCGTTGACGGTTCAGTACGACGCGATTCAGAAATGGGATGGACATTATCCATACGTGGTCGGCAATGTCTCGACGCTGATCGGACTAAGCGCGCTGACAGGAAGCAACGCACTCCCCTCGCACTAGGGCGTCATTTCGCTAGACTGACACCGACGTCATCATCACCGTTGCCCGACAGGCTGAAGATGATGACGTCGCGCCCGCTGTCCTCCTCGAACGGCGTACTTTTCAACCACCGGTCGGCGTGGGCATGGGGGTCGGTGTGGACGACGGTGCGGGAGTGGGAGTCGCCGACGGTGGCGTGGTCATGAGCGGAATAGGCGAGCCGGCTGGACCTTGACCGATAGCAAGCGATCCGACATTGGTCAGCGGCGGCCGCAGCGTCGTGTTGAGCACGGTCGAAGTCGGGAAGAACGCGAGGATCAGCTGCGTTGCGCCTTGATCGTTTCCCATATACGTCGCGCCGTCAGCATCGATCGCGACGCCAGTCGAGATGCCTGACGAGAGAGAGAACGTCTCGGCCGGCACCATCGACGGACTGAATGGCGGCCTGTACAGGATCACGCCGATCGACTGCTCGACCACGTAGAGGTTCCCAGACCTGTCGGCCCGCACGAAGCTTGGAGGCGCGGCCAAGCCCCCATCCGTCTGCAAGACCGGAGTGCTGCTCCTCGAGATCGGCGGGACATACTCGCGGATGAACGGACTGTGGGCGAACACCGCCCACAGATCGCCCTCGGCGTCAAAGGTCAACGATTCGGGCGACCCGTTCAAGAGCAATTGGTAGTCCGAGTGCTGGAAATGCAGCAGCGTGATCGGGCTTGTCCACACCTCCATCTCGTCGTGACATGGGGGTCCGTCTGCTTCGCATTGCTCGACCACGAACACATGGCTCGCGCGATCGACGGCGACGTCGTGCGGATGGGCGAAGGTCAGCTCATCGCGCGCCGGCGTTGTGACGCCCGTGAACGGCACAAACGAGTCCCACGTCGACGCACCCAGCGCCGGATCGTCATTTGCCGCGTACACGGCACCGCCCTCATCTGTAGCGATGCCGACGTAGTGCTTTTGCGAATTGTACGACGCGCCGATCGGCTGACTTCCGGGCCCGATCGGGAGCGCGTAGGCGAAGATAGTCCCGCCGCCGCTCTGCGCGACGTACAGACGCGAGATCTGCTGTGGCGGTACGCCCGCAACGGGAGTGCAGCCATTGCTGCCACAGGCGGTGAGTAGGAAAGCCGCGCTCAGGCTCGCGGAGAGCCGCAACCGTCGTACGAGCATCATCGTATCCTCCAGGGCTCAAGCGTACGCGCTGCCGGTGACAAAACGGTGATACTGATGCGCGGATGGACTCCGTCACCGGGTTGTCACCGTGGCCCGATATGCTCTGTTGCGTTGTGCGGGTCAGAGCTCACGCGAGCTTATCTGAAGGATGCCCGCACCGCGAAAGGAGCAATACGAACGTGATTCGATTTCTTGGCACTAGCGTAATGGTAATCGGCGCTTGCGCAGTTGCGCTGATCGTGGCATATGGCTTCACGCATTCAACTACCGTAGCGGCGGCCAGCGCTGGACCAGCAACGCAGGGCTACACGCTTCACATCGATGCGGACCAGCACTTCGGCGATGCGCATCCAGGTGAGATCGCGCATCACTGGTGCAAAACGATCTCGCCATCTCTCATCGAATGCCAGCTCTACGACAGCGACCGCCCGGACGCGCGTTTGGTGGGCGTCGAAACGATCGTGCCCGCGAGCGTATGGGAAACGTTTCCGCCGCAAGAGCGCGCGTTATGGCACTACCACAAGGTAGAGCTGCAAAAGATCCACGCGACACTGCCGGATACGCCCAAAGATCAACAGGCGGCGATCATCGCAAGCATTGCGCCGACCTATGGCAAGGTCTTCATCCTGTGGGACCCGGACTCGAACGTCGCGCCGGTCGGACAACCTTCAGTGACTGTGCTTCACTAAGACGATACGTGGAACGCGGCCGTGACGTTTGATCGGGATCAGTTCATCTGCGACTGTCGCGCTGCGTTCGCAAAGGACGTCTCCTACAAGGCCGTACGCGAGATCGTGGCACGCGCAGTGTCCGATCCGCGTGCGGTCATCAATGCCCTTGGCGATTCTCCTACGGAGCGGATGCAGACGCTCTATCTGGGCGAGGACCTCACGATCCTCAACGTCATCTCGGCACCGAACGCAACGCTGCTTCCTCACGATCACAACATGTGGGCGGTCATCGGCATCTACTGCGGACGGGAAGATAACATCTTCTGGCGCCGCGTTCCAAGCGATCCGCGCTGCAGAATCGAAGCCGTCGGTGCGAAGTCTATGTCCGCCAAGGACGCGACGCCGCTGGGAAGAGACGTCATCCATTCAGCGATCAACCCGATCGCGCGGGTGACCGGCGCAATCCACGTCTACGGGGGCGACCTCTTTCGCGAGCGTCACAGCGAATGGGATCCTGAAACGTTGACGCTGTTACGTGACGAGACTGGACAGCGCCGCTGAGAGCTCCACGCCTAGCTCCACGCGCAACCGTTTTCGGTAGCGGTGCAGCTCGCGCGCAGCTCCGGCGCGATCACCTTGGGCGAGCATCGCGCGGATGAGTATCTCCCACGCGGTCTCGTCAAGGTCGTCGAACGCGATGATGCTGCGCGCAACCGCCGCCGCCTCCGCAGGCTCGTCAGCGGCAAGGTGATCGCGCGCGAGCTTGGCCGCGATCTCTTCCGCGAGTTCGCCGAGCTGTCGCGCTTGAGAGTCGAACCATTCCGGCGCGCGCGGCCCCGACTCGCGGTAGGCGCGCAAACGCTCGACGATCTCGAGCAGTTGGCGCCGCTGCGAAGGCTCCAGTCGCGCCCGGCTGCGCAGACGCTTCCACGTCGCTTCGATAGCCCACGTATCGACCGCTACGTCGCCTGCAAGGCGATAGACGTCCTCGTCGTACGCGATGGCGTCCTCACCGACTCGCGCCCGAAGCCGGCGCATCGTCGAATTGAGCGTCTTGCGGCCGCGCTCGCCGTCCTCATCGGGCCAGACGGTCGCAATAAGCCGGTCGCGCGCGACGCCGCGCGGTCCGCGCGTGAGGGCCAGCATGAGATCGTATTCGCGCCCTGCGAGCGCGCTTTCTGTGTCGCCGTTACGCATCGTGCCGGTGAGGATGGAAAAGCTGCGGGGCGAGCCGGTAATGCGAGAGTCGTCCGGCACAAATCGGCGGACGAACGCGTTGAGCATGCCGGCATCGCGCGCGCCTGCACAGATCGCTGCAACCGCTACATGCAAAGGCTCTGACTCGATCGTGCGCGCGTGCTCGCGCGCACGTGCGAGTGCTCGCGCGCGACGCGCCGGGTCTGTGAGTGCAAGTGCGACGTTCGTCATGACGCTGCCGAACGCGCGGCCTCCGGCCGTCGCCGCTTCATCCGCGGCTTCGAGGAAACGGATGCGATCGGAGTCCGTTCCGGCGTGACCGGCGGCGAATAGGTACGCCCAACAGGTGTTTGATGGGCCGTCGGAATCTGAAGGGGAGCTATGGATGCGGCCGTTCGCGCACGCCGCGAAATGCCGGAACACACGAACGGAGTGCTCGGCCACAAACGCGTCGAGTTCAATAGCAAGCGTCTTCACCAGCTCATCTTCGCCAGCAAGCCAAGCGCCAGTGAGCTCCTGACCGAGCGCAGTCGCAAGGAAGGTCGGTATTCTCAATTGACGTGCTGTCTCGGTGGCGATGCGGCGCAAGACCCGTTCGTCGGCTCGCTCGCCGCGCAACATCCGTATCCAGGCCGTCTCATTCACTAGCCCCCACGCGGTGATGTGATCGTCTGGAGATATCAACGCGCGCGCCTGCTCGAGACAGCGCATCGCCTCGTCGAGCCGGCCAAGCAATATCAATGGATACGCTTGGGCGTGGATCAACTCGGCGTTCATTTTCGCATCGACTCCGGCCGCCTGCGAGAGGAACTCGCGCACGAGCGCGAGCGCTGCGGTTGGCCTGCCGACCAGGTTCAACGCGATCGCCATCCGCAGGGTGATCATTCCGCGCACCGTCACTGGATAGTCGCGTTCGATCGCGGCGCGAAGCAATATCTCGGCCTCGCGCAGCGTCGCATCGCTGCCGCGCACGGATCCAGCCGCATGTGTGGCGATGTACCACAGGTGCGGGTATCGGATGAACGCATCCATGTCGAGAGTCTCGAGCAGTTGCGCGAAGTCCGGATCGAATGCGGCTATTCCCTCGCTTCGCTTGGGGCCGGCGGCTTCGCGCGCCGCTTCAAGCAGCCGCGCGCTCTCCATAGTGTCTTTGCGCAACGCTTGCATCTGCGCGGCTCTGACAAGCCGTCCGCGCGCTTCGTGACCGCGGGCGACGCGCTCGAACATCTCGGTCTGCGTCGATTGAAGCGCGGCGTCTCGTTCGATCATTGCGCGCATGAACGGATGCACCTCATAAGCACCGCCGGCGCGCTTCGCCACAAACGGCAGGTCCGAGAGGAGGAGATCGACGTCGCTGCGATCGTCGCCAAGTGCAAGCCGAATATCGTCTGCCGTCGCATTCGGAATACGTACGGCCGCATCGAGCGCGCGACGAGAAGGGCTGTTCAGCGATCCTAAGACCTCCGATGCCAGGTAATCATAGAGGTCGTCAAATGCGACGTCGTGGAGGTGAACGAGCAGGTCTTCAAGTCGACCGTCCCGAGCAAAGCGCGCGAGTAGCAAACTTGCGATCGGCCAGCCGCGCGCCAAACCGTATGCCGCTTGGAGATCGCCGCGTACAGGATCCGCATCAGCGAACATCGCTTCGAATTCGTCGCGATCGAAGGCAAGGTCATCGGTTCTCAAGGTGAGGACATCGTTTGGCGGCGCGAACCTGGAAATGCGCGCTCGCAGGTTCACGCGCGAGCATACGACGATCTGGCGGCCCCGTGGGCGCGCGGAAAGCAGACGCAGGAGCAGCGCGCTCGCACGGTCGTTGCCCTCTAGGTCCTCTACGTTGTCGAAAATGAAAACGGATTCGCGCACGGTCTCGCCCCAGGCGTCGAGTATCTCGAACATCGACGAGCGCAAGCTTTCGTCACGCGCCAGCCGGTACGCGCTCAAGCGCGCGGCGCGGTCCGGTTGCTCGTCGATCAGCGCCCCGACCGTCCGGCGAATCAGATCGAGCTCGCTTGAGATGCTCGAGCAATCGACGGTCGCCCAATGCTCGCGCTCGCGCGGGATTTCGCGCGCAAAGGTTGTCTTGCCGTAACCGGCAGGGGCGATGAGGAACACGAGCGAGGGCCGTGCGTGCCGGAGCCGCTCTAACAAACGTGATCGGCTAAGAAGTGAAGGGGCGCTCGGGCTCTTTATCACGGGTACCACGCGTAAAGCCGGCCGCTTCAGCGGTCGCTTGGGACTCGAGATTTCGACGTTATAGTGGTAGTTCTTCTAGCTGACCTTGCTAGGCGACGAGCAAGGACATCAACGGTTGTCTGATGTCACGGTGACCATGCAACACTCGCTCGATGTATATGCGTCGCTGCTCGACGCGATAAAATACAAGGTATGGCACTATCGGAAACGAGCGGATACCGCTCCCCAACTCCGGTCGTGCTCTTCCTGTGGACGGGTAGCGAAGTAAGGTGCGCCGGAGCGTTTCCTCGATGCTTTGTACCGCCGAATCGGCGCCGCGAATACTAACCCGATCAGCGAGGTGATCCCAAATCTTTGCTAGGTCGACCCTTGCGAGGTCGGAATACTCGACGCGTCTGGTCACTTTCTTGCCTGGCGCGCCTTCATGAGGGCGCGCCCCAGTTTCTTGACCTCCGCTACGATTCTGTCACTGGGAATCACGTCGCCCCGATCGCTGGCAGCCACACCTTCAGCGATTGCCTCTCGAAGCCACTCAAGCTTTTCGGCTTCTTGACGCATCAGCAGCCGCAGGCCATCGCGCACGACCTCACTTGCGTGGGAGTATTCGCCGGCAGCGACCTTGGCATCAATATATTCTTCAAGATCTCGGGGTAGGGAGATGTTCTTGGTTCCCATGGCATTATTATACATACTTTGGCGATTTTTGCCAAGACCTAAATGCCGCGCGGGAACTACTGGTTTGTGTGACGCGGGCGAGGAGCTTCGAACAGCGTATGAACCGCGAGCGCAACATTCATAGTCGTACGCGATCTCAAAATTGCCTTTCACACCGGGGCGGTCGACGGCAATCCTTCCCGTGTAAACGTCGTAGTGGCCATATGCGCCACATTCCGGATCGAGGATTGAGACGCCGTCGATAGTGGTGAAGTCAACGCCGGCTTTGGCGGCGCGCTGGATCGCTTCTTCGGCATATGGGGGCGGACAGGGCACGCGCGTATCGCCCGCTGCGCAGGGAGAGCGATAATACGCTTTGGTGCTGGGCAGAACGACTTGCACAACGGTGACCTTCAAGTCGAGTACGCCGTTGGACAGCAACGAATAGTACTTGCTGAGCTCGGCGCCCGCCAACTTGAGTGCGTCGAGCGAGTCGAACATGCCGCCGCTATCGGAATACTGCGTACGGATGATCGCCAGGCGAAACGACGTGACGGTTTTCGCGCTTGACCGCAAAATAGAAGACAGGGAGAGCGCGAAGACCAACGCCAAGGCGATGGCGAACCGCTGCTTCACACCACGTCCCCGTTCGGCAACCGAAGTCCCGCGCTCGACTTCACGACAAAGCCCAGCCGGCGCGGGCGCACCAAATCCATGACCTGGTGCGTGAGCCTCGCCACCACGACTTCCGACATCCAGTCGGATGGACTCATGACGATGATCTTGCCATCGCGTAACTCAAGCCGCTGATTAACATACTACCCTCACGCACTCGCAATCCCCGATAGATTTGATCCGAAGGTCGGACGTTATCGCGCGCTGTCGCCGTCTCCGAAGACGATCGTCGGCGCCCACGAGAACGGGTGCGCGAAGCGCGCATCCGAATCACCGATCAGCGAAAGCTTTGCGCGGCGCAGGCTTTGCGCCGGCGTGTCACCAGCTCTAAGATTTGAGAAAAAGGCCGGCGTGAGCTTGGGCGCGACCTGATCGTCGACTTCCCACAGCGTCACCGACATCGCTGGGGTCCCTGCGTAGAGAAATGCGCGCGTGAGCCCGCTGATCCCCTCGCCGGCTTCATGCGGTCCGCTCCCCGTGTTGCACGCGGAGAGTGTGACGAAATCGGCGTTCAGCGTAAGCCCGAAGATATCGGCCATCGTCAAAAAGCCGTCGCCGTTCTCCGGGTGTGCCAGCACGAGAGCTGGTTGCGTAAGGCCTTGAATCTGATCGGGAAGCACCGCGTGGGTTGCGAATAGGAAATAACGATAGTCCTTGAGCTGGCCGGCGCTGTTCAGTGCGAGCAGCTTCGCGCGCGACGCGTCATCGCCGCTGAGAATGCTGTCCGGCGGCGCGCCGAGGACCGCGCGGACGTCGTCTGCCTCCACTTGCGCTCCCGGCAGATCCGGAAACGCCGCAGCGAGATCTTGATTGGAGCTGCCGACGACTGCGCGCATCGCGCGCGTCTGCTGAGTTGTGTACGTATCAGGCCCGGTGACAACCGCCACCGTTGCACCACCAATCGCCGGGCGTGCGACCGCCAGCAACGGGCTCGCGGCGCGCCGGCGCTGCGCGGCGCTCGTGCGCACAACGCCGAGCAACGAAGCCGATGGAATATACGAGATCGCGTGGTCCTGGACCAAATAGTGCGGCCGTGCGTTTGGACCCGTCAAGGCTTGCGTGACGAGGACTTCCCACGGCAAATCGTAGAGCGTTCCAGAGGGAATCACGACAAGGCTGCGCGCGGAGCCGACGACCGATCGTGCTCCGGACGGCACCAACATCTGATAGAGCGCGTAACTGTCTTTTGCAAATCCCGGTAAATCTTGCGCGGCGTCGTCCGAGATCTGGCTCGGCAGCATTCGCTTGTCGACGTCGGCTTGGATACGCGCGATGTGCGCGCGCACGGCCGCGACGCCTTGTTGCATATGCCCGGCTTGTGGCAGCTCGAGAAGCTGGAAGCGATCGCGCCCGACAACCCATAAGAGCGAGAATACGTCGCCGGCATCGTAGACCAGCAGCACTTCGCCCGGCTTGACCACCTTCTGCTGCAGCGTCGTCGCATCGATCGGTGACGGGTGCTGGAGCGCATAGTACGCGGGATACTTAGACTTGATCTGCGCTTGGAGCGCATTGCGTTTGGCGATCGCGTCGTGCACATGCGTTGTGGCTGCGGCGATATCCGACGCATCGGGATGTCGCGCGGCTACCGTATATGCCAGCACGGTGTGCGCGTCTTCAACCGCAACATCCGCGGACATATCTTGCGCGATGACGGCTTCGGGAACGCCTGAGAACTGGCGGGCGGCGGTGCGTCCGATCTGCTCGAGCGCAGCGCGCGCCTGTTTGCGCTCGAACACTTCGAGCGCCTTGCGGTCGTAACCATGGCCTGGATAGCGTTGGTTGAGCTGCCACAAATACTGGATGAACTCGTCGTAATATCCGAGATTGCCCGCAAAGAAGGTGATGCGAGCCTGCGAGTTGCTAAGACCGGCGCGCGTGCTTTCGATTTGGTCGATCGCGGCGTTGAAATCGGCGATCGCCGCGGCGCGCATGTCGAGCGCGGCCTCTGCCTTAGCGCGCGCACGGTAGCTGCCCGTCAGCCACTCGGGCTGACCTTGTTGGCGCGACATCGCCACCGCTTGTTGCGCGACCTGCAGCGCCGGTTGTTTGTGGCCCAGCGCCAAATCGGCCATCGCAAGATCCATCAGGACCATGTCCTCGCCGACGGGGTTGGGGATCGACTTGTAGAGAGTCAATGCGGCCTCATCGTATTGATATTCCAGCTTCAGATTGCCGCGGTTGCCGTTCGACACGCCGAGTGCGTACAGCGCGTCGCCTTCCATCATAGGGTTCCCGACCGCCTTGGCGAGCGCGCGCGCGGCAGTGAGATCCTTGATCGCGTCGTCGTAGCGTTTCAGATGTTCTTCGGATACGGCTTTATCGATGAGCGCCTCTGCTTGCCCGCGTTGGTTGCCGGTCGCGCGATCGATATCGATCGCTTGCGAAATGTTTTGGATCGCTTCATCGTCGCGGTTCAGCGAGCCGAGCAGCGCCGAGAATTCTACCAGCGCTCCGGCCTCGCCGTTTCGGTAATGCGACGCGCGATCGAGGGCGATCGCCTGCTCGAGGTCGACCGTCGCGCTATCGTACTGACGCAGCTCGCGTTCGACACTGCCCAAAGCCAGTTCGGATTCGCCCTCGCCGGTTGTCCATCCGATGGCGTGATAGAGCGCAGCTTGCTGCCGGAAATCATCGAGCGCGACGGTATAGCGGCCGTTATTCTCTTCCACATAGCCGAGATTGCCGAGAGCCGTTGCCTGGTTGCGCTTGTCTCCCACCGACTTTGCGAGCGCCACAGCCTGCTGCGAGACTCGCACTTCGTCAGCGGTTCGGCCGAGGTTGCGGTATGAGAACGCCATGTCGTTGAGGACGTGGGCTTGTTGCGAGACGGCGTTGAGCGCAACGAAAATCGGAAGCGCCTGCGCGTAGTCTTTGAGCGCGATATCGTCGTGGCCGATGGTCTGATTCACCGTCCCCATGAACTCGAGCCCGCTTGCCATCTCGAACTTGTCATCGAGCGCTTTTGCGATGTCGAGCGCTTGCTGGAAATAGACGAGCGATCCAGGATAGTCGCCGGAGTTGGCGACGATAATGCCCATGCCGCGCAGTATGTCCGCCATCCCACGCTGATTGTTAGACGCGCGATACAGATCGAGCCCTTGCTTGTACGCGCTCATCGCATCGTCAGGCTTGCCGAGGAGGTCGTTGAGATCGCCAACGTCGTTGAGCACGCTTGCCTGGCCATCGCCGTCGTTGAGCTGCTTGTAGATCGTCAGCGCTTTTTGATAGCTCGCCGCAGCGGCGTCATTATGCGACTGGCCGGCTTGCGTTATTCCGATCCAATGAATATCCGCGGCTTGGCCGGACCGGTCGTTGAGCGCCTGATGGGCGCTCAGCGCCGCGTTGAACGACGTCAGCGCGTCTGCATATTGCCGTAGTTTCTCTTGCGCTTTGCCGACGTCAAAGGTGAATCGCGCGATCGCCGGCGCGAGGTTGCGCTGTTGCGCGGCTTGCAACCCCGACTGCCACGACGCGAGTGCCGCATGAAAATCATGATTGTCGAACGACGTTTGACCCTGAGCTTCGACTTGCTGCAGTTCAGCCGGCAGCGCCGGCGCCGGCGTTGGATCTGCAGACGTGGGAGACGATGACACCGCCACGCAAAGGAGTGCCATGACGAGGATGACGCTGGTCGCCCGCATCTCAATCACCCCCGGCAAGTTCGAAGCTGAGCGTGCGCGCGAGATCGCTCGTGGCGGCGAATGGGATCACTTGATTGTATGCTTCCAGCCGCCAGTCAGAGCTTTGCTGCGCCAGCCAGCCTGCGTATAAAGCGGCGCGCACGTCTTGTGGTTGCGACGCGTCCTCAAGCGCAGCCGCTTCATCGGGAGGCGGCTTCGGAAGCTCGTCGGGGCGAACGGCAGCAAACGCGCCGACGACGGCCTTGCCGCTGGCGTCGGACACATGGATCTCATAAGGGCCGGGCTGCAGCGTCACGTCGAAACTCGCGTTGCGCTGTTGCAAGCCGGTCTTGAGCGACAGGGGCGTCGCGTCGCCCGCTTTGTACAATCCGGCTTGATAGGGCGCGCTACCGTCGATCCACGCGATTGACAGCGTCCGGGCCCCGGCGGCGACGCGAGGATGCGCGGGCTGCAAGAGCACGATCGTGACCGGCTCTTGGACGCCGCCGCGCGTCTGCGCGGTTGTCGTGTGTTCGGTGTAGTAATCGTTTTGCGCGCGTTGGAACAAATCGCCGATGGAAGCGAACATCCGGCCGATCGCGGCAGCAGCAGCGTTGGCGTTGCCGCCCGATTGCGCGACGCAGTACTTCGGCGAAGATGCATCCACGCGGACCTCCGTCCCGTCGATCATCAACGTCATCCGGTTGGCCGAGTCGGTGAGTTGGGCGTTGTGCGGCGCGATGATCTCGACGCAGTCTCCGACATCGAGCACCATGCCTAAATGTGGCGCAAGCTTTTGTGCGCCTCGATCGATCCGGTACGCGCCAGCCGGGCCAGTGTATGATTCGATGTAGCGATAGCTCGCATCCGAAGCAGCGACGAGCGGCGGCGCCATGAGCATCAGTGCGGCAACCAGCGCCCGCGCGAACCGAATCATGTGACTGTCCTCCGTCGTCGAAGCCAGGACTCCATTCCGCCGATGAATTCGTGGACTTGGATTCCCAGGATCGGCAAGATCGGATCGAAGTAGAACCCACGATCCAGCAGCACGTAGCCTCCGGTGACGGCCAAGACGACGATCAGCACCGATGCCGACCACATCGCGGCGCGATGCGGCAGATAGAAATACATCATGCTGACGAGAATGGTTAGAAATGCGTCAATCCCATACCGCAAGTACCAGGGCGCTTCGCGGATGTGGTCGTCGTGGAGCAACGCATTGATGGCGTTAAGCAGCACGACGGTTCCTGGCATCTCACCAAGCGGTGTCTGATGGACGTCCGGATCGTCGGCATAGGTTCCTCCGATCACGACGATCTTCCCGCGCAGCAACGACGGGTCGAATCGTTGCGTAGGTGCGACATCCGTGATCTCCCATGCGGGCACGACGACCGCAAGGCGTTGCCCTTTGCGCCTTGACGATCCCGGTTGACTCCAACCGAATCGATAGAAAAAACGGCGTTCGAGGTCGCTCGTGCTGAGCTCGAGCGGATAGCCGATGTCGACGACGTAGCGATCGCGCGGCATCTGCGCCGCGCTGGCACGTTGCGCGTTTGCAGGTGCGTTTGCCGCGTGGCCCGGCGCGGGTTGACATTCCGGCTCGAGTCCGACGTCCAGTGCGCGCTGAAGCTTCAATATGTCTTTGCCGTTGTACGCCGCGACGGCGAGCAATTCGGCGGAAGCAAGCGCCTGGCCGTGCAGCTGCTCGCAAACCGGCTCCCACAGCCGCCACCCACGCACAAGCCCGTCCGCGTCCACGTGGAAAACAGCCGTACCGAACGCGATCGAATTCGAATCGCGGCCGATTGGCTCCAAGAATGAAGGCCGTGGTTCGTGCGCGGGGGCGCCGTTGGAAAGCAGATCGTGTGCGGACGTGCGCAATCCGCGTGTGAGAATGATCGATGGGCAGCCCGATCGCGCGCCGCTTCGCGGACAGCGCGCGTCGTAACCGCGTAAGTAGTCGGCGAGAGCTTGATCGGGCGTCGAGGCGAGCTTATCGATCGCATGCTGGTCCGTTGCGGAGTCGCACGTGAGCGCGCGGCGCTGTACGGCGCTCGCCGCGCTGAGGTCGATATCGACGACCACAACACTCGCCGGCGCGCGGACGGCATAATCGATGAGCCGGCACAGCTTATCGCGCGGCGTGTAATACGGAGATCCCCACGCGGTCACGTGCGTCTGGTCGTCGATGTCGATGAACGCGAGATTTGCGCCGATGTCCGTGCCCGCAAATTGACTCACCTGCCAGGTGAGCATCTTGTCGCGCAACTCCGAGACGAACACGTTCGTCTCGATCGGAGCGAGGAGCAGAGAAATCGCGGTCCCGATCATGATGTTCAACGCGAAGTCGCGTTGGCGATCGGGAAGGCCACGCCACCATTGCAAAATGCGATGACGCAGAAGCGGACGACCGGACACTGTGCGGCGCTACTGCCCGGTCAGCACGATGTCCTGGAACGTCGTCGGGGATGATTTCTGTACGAAGAAGGAGCACGTAGCGGGATGACCGTGGTCAATTTGATTGGAGTGGCGCTTGCCGTTCTTGCCGTGGCGAGCGTTCAGCCGAGCACGCCGCCCGCGCTCACGATATTCCCTCGCGCCGGCAATCCAGCAGATAGTCATTCCGTGCCCCACGGACCCGGACTGGTCCTGATGGGAGGCGGTGGGACGGTCGATCCCGCGTTCGTGTGGATGCATGACGTGATCGCCGGCGGTCATGACAAGCGAGGCGGCGACGTCATAGTCCTGCGCGCAAGCGGCGACAACGCATACGATGACTATCTCTTGAAGGTTGCGCCTTTCAATTCGGCGCGGTCCATCCTCATCGGCAAGAGCGCAACGACGGCCGATCTCGAGCGCGCCGCGTCATACGTTGATCGCGCGCAAGCGGTCTTTTTCGCCGGCGGCGACCAAGCGAATTATGCGCGCTGGAAAGGTTCACCGCTCATCGCTGCCGTGCAGAGAGTGTACCAGCGAGGCGGAGTCATCGGCGGCACGAGCGCGGGTTTGGCGATATTGGGCGAGTATGCATACGATTCGGTGGCCGCCGACGCTGCAGGCGATGACGTCGAAGTCACGACTGCAAACGCGGTCTCCGATCCCTCAGAGCCGATCATCAGCTTCACCCATAAGCTACTCGATCTTCCGCCGCTGCGCCGCATCATCACCGACACGCACTTCGTCGCCCGCAACCGCTTCGGCCGGCTTGCGGTGTTTCTCAGTCGAATCGGTCAGGCGTCGCCGGGGCGCCTGATGGGGGTCGGACTGGACGAGCGGAGCGCGATCGTGATCGATCGCCACGGGATCGGCACGTTGATGCTCGAGCATCACGGAGGCTCTGCGCTCTTCATCCGACCGACGCGGCCCGACCACATAGCGCCAGGAACGCCGTTTTCAGTGCAAGATCTTTCGGTCACGGTGCTCAACCAGACCGGGCAGCACTACGACTTCAATAGATGGTGCGCCCAAGCGCCCACCTATAGTGTCAGCATCGATGGCGCTCGCCGGCCCATCTACGAGCCGGCAGATCCATATCACCCGCTGTCGGGTGCGTCAAGCGCGCACTGCTAAGCCTTGAAGCTGACCTGGAAGAACCACTCGGTCGGCATCGGCAGATTGAACGAGTTGACGTCGCCGTATGCCGGCGCGAACGGTACCGTGAAGTACTTGTTGAGCGGAACGCCATTCGCAGCGGTGTCATTTGGACTTGCACCGTTGTAGAAGTTGCTGATGAAGAACTTGTTGCGCGCATAGCCGCACACTTGCGAGTTCGGCGGATATGCCGTCGTCCACGGTTCTGAAGAACCGCCCCAGCACGAGTTGACCAGGTTGACCGCGGTGATGTTCACGGTCGTGCTCGGACTCACGTCGTACTCGAGCTGCAAGCCCATGTTGAGCTGCCACGGTTGGCGGAATTGGCCGAACGTGTCAAACGTGCCGGTATACGGATTCGGGATGAACAGGTAACCGGTGCGCGTGCCGCCGGCGCCGACGGCAGCTTGGTGACACGACGTATAATCGGCGGTGAGCGGATTGGGCGCGCCCGCGATGCCTTCGCTGCTCTGGTTCGACTCGCACGTGCGCGGATCGAGACCTTGGAAGTCCGCGGCGTTGCCGTACACCGCTCCCTGATTGAGGCTGAGCACCGGTGCGATGGCGATGCGATCGTGGCGATAGCTGAGAACGAGCGCAAAGGTGTTCGGAGAAATGTACGGTGCGTCAAGGCCAGTCGGGTACCAGCCGTACTTGTCGAGCAGCGGTTGCGGTTTCATCGTATAGTATGGATTGACGATCGAAGTCGCGGCGCACGTCGGATCCGGCGTGCCCGTTCCCGTATTATCGTAGCAGGGCGCGCCGCCACCTGACTGCGTGAGCGCATTGTAGTTCGCGATGTCTTGATTGAACGGGTCGACCGCGTTGACGGAAACGCCTTGGTAGTTGTTCCACATCTCCGTCGAGTTCGTGTACGTGTATGAGAACTGGCCCGAGAGGCCGTTGCGATGGAAATCGCCCTTGGTGACGAGCAGCTCGACGCCGCTGACCCGCTGCGTTCCGGCATTGAACGACGGCGAAAGCCCGAGCGTGGGAACGTTCGCCGAGTACAGCTGGTTGGTCGCCCAACGATAGTACGGAGTGAGCTTCATGGCGACGTCTGTGCCCGGGAAGCTGTGCTCGTACGAGATGTCGTAATTGTCCGAAAATTGCGCAAGCGCCGGGTGGAACGGCGTGTTGTACCCGAACGGCAAAAAGCCGATTAGCTGCGCCGCGAGATTGGGCTCGAGGCTGTTGTATTCGACTTCATAGTTCTGCGGTTGTTGCGCGAAGCGGCCGGCCGACACTCGCAGCACCGTATTCGGGTCGAGCGTCAACGTCGCGCCGACGCGCGGCTGCCCGTACCATTGCACCCATGACGCGGGGACCGAATCGCTGAGCAGGACGTGTCCGTTGAGTCCGTCAGGATGCACCGTCTGCACGCCGTTGACGAGCGGGCAGTTGAAGGTCACGTACGGCTGGACGACGTGCAACGATTGGGGAGGCTGCGGTACGATGACAGGCTGGAACGTCGTTGGGTCGTAGCAGAATTCTTTTTGTGCGGCCGTGTACCAGAAGTTCTTGCCGGTATCGGCGACCGGCGTGAGGTCGTACTCGTCGCGATCGAAGCGCAGGCTCACGTTGACGACAAGACGAGAGTTAGGCCGCCAGTCGTCGCTGAGCGAGATATTGCCGAGCACCGGCTTGATCGAGTTGATGGCCGCCTGGTTTCCGGTGAACGTCAGCCCCCACGACGCACCGGCGGCGCACGCCGGTGGCGGAATCGGATCGTTCGGACCGCCGGCGCAAGTCACGTTTTCGGGATTCGACGCATTGGACAGCCCGGTCGGATCCGAGAACGTGCCCTGCGTGATCGGGTCATTGCATGGCGCCGCTTCCCCGGCTGTGACGACATCGACGCCGTTGGCGAGCGTGCCGTCCATCGACGCGAAGCACTGCGAACCATTCGTCAGGTTGCTAACCTGTTGACCTGCGGTGTTGAAGTCGTTGAAGTTATCGTACCGCAGCGTTGTCGCGGTCGTATAGTTGATGGTCGCGATCAGCTGGTGCTCCCACGAGAGCTGCTTGGCGTATTGCAGTTCGCCGCCGCGCGTGTGCGCGTTTAGTTGATACTCGTAGTTCGTGCCGCCAAGATTGACGGAGCCGAATGGTCCGGTCATGCCATCTTCGACCGCGCCGCTGCGGCTCGTGTATGAATAGAATAAGTAGCCGAAGAGCCGGAGGTACGACGTCTGATCGATGTTCCACTGATACTGAGCCTTCATGATGCTCGCCGTATCCCAGCGCCCATCGCGATAATCTAAAGGAAGCGTTTGCGTGACGCCGGGGGGCAAAGACGCGGGCGAGAGCGACGATGTCGGGCAGGCATTGGGAATCGGCAAGAGTGCCGCGCCTTGGCCGGTCTGATTGATGCATCGATTTGTCGGAGAGCCGGGGAATGCGTAGCCGATGACCGGCGCGTTGGCAAGAGCGAGAAATGGCGTGCCCGGCGCATATGTGTAGAAGTCTGGCCACTGCGGCAGCCACGCGTAGCCGACGCCGATCAGCGCGTTGAGCAGCGGCTGTGCATCTTGGTAGCTGCTGTAATACTGCAAGAACTGACCCGAGCTGGCGTACATCAATTGGATGTCGTCCTTGCCGGTGTCGCGTTTGTGAGGCACCCCGATGTGAAAATTGGCGATGCCCGCACTGCCGATGATGGATGAGGGGTTGTCGATCTGCGGACCCACGTAACCGAAACAGCCCTGATCCTTCCATTGCGTTGGCACTGCCGGGTTTGTGTAGAGGCTCGGGTTAC
>JAFAKE010000064.1 GCA_019235715.1 Vulcanimicrobiota bacterium | reverse complement strand
GCGTTCCAGCGCTCACGCCATGTATGCAAGCCTCGTAAGAGCGTTGGCGACAATACCCGACTACACGCAGATCTGGCCTGCTCACGGCGCCGGGTCAGCGTGCGGTAAGGCGCTTAGCGCCATTCCCAGCACGACGCTCGGCTACGAGCGTCGCTTTTCTTGGTGGAGCGCGTTTGCCCGCAAGGACGATGAGGCTGGCTTTGTCAACGCGCTGCTCAAGGGTCAACCAGATGCCCCGAGCTACTTCGCGCGCATGAAACACCTGAACCGTGGCTTTACCGCGATTCTCGGTCACATCGTCACGCCCACAGAGCTTAATGCTTCGACTTTGAAGGCAACGCTCGACGCCGGTGCGATGCTTGTCGACACAAGACCGCGTGAGGCGTTCTGCGCGCAACACGTCACGGGCGCTGTGAGCATCCCCGACAAACCGTCATTCGCGACGCGCAGTGCTTGGTTCAGCCCACCGGAACGCGAGATCGTGCTGCTTGCAAAACCCACTCGCGTGGATGCGCTCGTCCGAGCGCTCGTCCGCGTCGGCCTCGACAACGTCAAAGGCTATGTCGACAGTGATAAGCCGCAAAGTGATCATACCTCGTCCCTGCAATCGATCAGCGTCGAAGAGGCCGAGCGGCGCTGGTCGGCCGATCGCGCTTTGATCCTGGACGTCCGCCAGCACGGCGAATTCGCTCACGGCCACATCCCACACGCACACCACATCAGCGCTGGAAAGCTCATGCACAAGCTCGACAAAATCCCCAAGGATCGCGAGCTGCTGATCGTATGCGGTGGCGGCGATCGGTCAGTATCAGCCGCCAGCGTTCTGTGCGCGCACGGGTATGAACGCGTGATCAACGTCGCGGACGGTTTCGAAGGCTGGCAGCGCAAGGGACTGCCGGTTAAGTCGGAGCTCGTCGCGACCTAAGCCTACAAAAGATCGCTTCGTCAGCTCAGTGACGCAAGCCGGGCTTTTGCCGTCGCCACGTCGATCGATCCCGACGTGACAGCGCTCAGCAACTCGGCCCGCTCACGCGCGCGAATCGCATGCAACTCCGCCGCGATCTCGTGCGCCGTACCACGCAGCATGCGGATCTCATCTGGGGAATAGCTTTCACCGCTCGGCCGGCGGCCTAAGACAAGCGCCCCTTCGAGCTGGCCACGTACGCCGAGCGCAAAAGCAATCGCATCGCCGCCGAGTGCGCTTGCGACATCGGCCAGGTCTACCTGCGAAAGCCGTGCTCGCAATCGCACAAAGGCGAGATCGTCCACGTCAACCGCTGCGGGCAGATTGTTGATCCCCGTTTCGCCAACCAATGCGTAGTGGGTGTCGCGGCGCTCGTATAACGCAGCTCCCGTGGCACCGATGGCGCGCGGCACTTCTGCAGTCGTACGTCGGACGAGCGCGTCGACGTTCTCCGTAAAGGCAGCTTCTTCAACCAGTTGTTGCAGCGCCACCGCCGCTTCATATTTGCGCCGGAAAAGCGTGCGCTCCAATCCAGATTCGACGCGCTTATGCAACGCATTGAACGAGAGGCCTAGACCGAGCGCGACGATGATCTCGACCGTGAGACTGAACCCGCGCCCAACCGCCACCGTATTGAGAACGTTCTCCACCAGGACGAAGATGCCGACCACGAGCGTGGTCAGAACAGTGTAAACGAGCGTCCGGTTGAGCACGAAGTTCACGTCGATGATTCGATGACGCAAAATGGCATACGCACAACCAAGCGGGAACAGCATGATGGTCATCCACTCAACACCGGACAGCTGGACGGGGTGGATCGCCAGGCGGTTGAACAAGTTGAGGAGCACGCCCAAGCGACTGACGAGAAACGACCAGAAGATCCAGCGCACGCGTTGGCGCGCGAGGCCCGCGGTGCGCAAGTAGCTCACGGCGAAGAAGCCGATGATCACGAGCTGCGCGGAGACGAAGAGCGCGTTTACTATCGACGGGGAAAACGCCACGAGCGCACAACCGTGTTGCGCTTGTGCTGTTGCATTGATCGTATGAACGATCAAGTTTGGGAAAACGCAAACCGTCATCAGGCCGCGGGCAACCCAGATCGCACGTTGCGAGACGCCCGTCGCAATCGACTCCACAACGAGGTACAGCATGAAAGGCGAATAGGTCCACAGCGCCGCGGTCAACGCTCCGCCCGCGAGCCGGCCGCTCAAGCTAAGCCCGCCCCACCATGCATCTGGGAGTGCAACCGCCACGCCAAGGCACCAGATGCCAAGTATCAACGATGCACGATCTCGTCCACGCCAGAGAGTAAAGATTCCCACGACCAGGATGAAGAGCTTGAAGCCAAGTTGCGCTAGGAACTTTGGTTTGGAATCCATCTGTCGGAGCAGATAGGGGATACTAAGAGTCTGTGCGCCGCGCTCGACGACGATCGTGACGCGATCTCCCGCGCGGCCGACCTGGGTCGGCGTATTGCGGTATGCAACGGCAAGGCGTGCCGGTTCGCTCATGCGCGGCAGTAACAGCTGATCGCCCTCGTTAAAACCGGCGAGACGATCTCTTGGATCGACGGCGGTCAAGAGCAGCGTGCAGGGTGAGTCTGGTGCAGCAATCGAGGCAAAGCGTGCGCTCTGCGGCCAAGACGTCACCTGCACGACCAGTAGCGCCAGCGCGACGGACGTCAAGATCGCCGCCGCGACCAAGCGGGCGTTCATAGCGGCGCTATTCTAGAGCCGTGGGCTGGTTCCTAACACTAGGTCTGCACCGATAGGTGCAACGGGTGCGCTGTTGAATGACCGCGCGACCCGTCCTCGCGTGTTACGATGTGCACGAAAAGGAGTGTTTTGGCATGTCTGTCTCCAGAAAAGATTTCCTTTCCACTGCTGCCGCTGGACTTTCCGTCGCGGTTCTTGCCGGCACGACCGCGGTTGCCGCAGCTACAGACGGCGACGAACGCGCCCCCATCCACTTTCACATCCTCAAACCAAGCGAATTCGACCAGAGCTTGATGATGCAAAAGCTCACGGCGTCCGGTGACCACAAACAGGTCTTCCAGTCGGTGACGCCGCTCATCATCGGTGGCTGGGCGAGTTTGTACATCCATATGCAGAACTCGATAAACGCGTACCAATTCTCTCTCGGTTTAGGCAAGCTGCTCACCCTTGGCGTGCTCATCGGGCCTTCCATCGTGCTTGGACTCAACGACGCGATGTGGACCAAGTACGGGTTTGGCACGGGCGTGATCGGGCAAGCGATGGGTCTTTCCGCAACCAACACCTATTACAAAGCGGCATCGAGCCTCGATCCATCTGCCAGCCCCGATGACCCCAAGGGCATGTACCAGGATTGGACTGCCCAGGCTGTTGCAAAGCGCGGGGGACAATTCTTCGTTTGCCACAACGCGATGACCGCGGTCGCTATGCTCGTGGCGATGAAGATGAAGAGCAAAACCGAAACGGTGCTTGCCGATTGGGAGAAGAACCTGCTGCCAGGATTCCAAATGGTTCCAGCTGGAGTGGCAGCGGTACAACAAGCCCAGGAGAACGGTTGGAAACTTTTCTCGATCATCTAAGAGCGCCGGCTTTCGGCCTGCTCATCCTCTATGGGTTGGTCGTCGGCATCTCGCTCGGACTGACAGGTGGCGGGGGATCGATTATCACGGTCCCCCTCCTCGTCTACCTCGTCGGCCAGCCCGTGCATGCAGCGATCCCCACATCGCTCGTCATCGTCGGTGCGACCGCATTCGGCGGCTACCTCAGCCGTCTAACTGTTGCCGACTCACGGCACGGACTCGTCTTCGGGCTCATTGGGCTTGCAGGCGCAGTACCCGGGCGACTCACAGCCCATTACTTTTCCGGACCGACGCTGCTCTTGCTATTTGCCATCATCATGCTCGTGGCGTCCTATTTTATGTTCAGTTCGCGAAGATATGGAGCACGACATGGCGCAGAACTGCACTGGCCTTCGGTTATAGCGTCGGCTGTCGCTGTGGGATTTTTGACCGGCTTGCTCGGCATTGGCGGCGGTTTCCTCATCGTACCGTGCCTCGTGCTTATCTTGCAAATGGACGTGCGAGAGGCCATCCCGACTTCGTTACTCGTCATCGCCATTAACTGCGCGTCCAGCCTCCTTGGCCCGGCTGTACTCGGGCATGCTGAACGTTCGTTGGGCGCAATCGATTGGCGCATTGCGGGACTATTTCTGATCGGGGGTCTTACCGGGAGCTGGCTCGGCGGAACGGTGGCCCAGCATCTTGACCAGCGCCTCCTGAAGCGCATTTTTGCGGTCCTTATGTTCGCACTTAGCCTCTTCGTCATCGGCAGCACTACGGGACTGATCCCGGTGCGCGTGCAATAAATGCGCTATCCGGGAGGCGTCTGACTGTGGCGGAACGTGGCGGGTTGCTGCATCCCGAAGTCGAGGATTACACACCCGAACAGGCGCAGGCCGAAGTGGCGCGCGGCGCGTTGCTCATCGACGTGCGCGAACGGCACGAGTGGGATGCCGGGCGCATGCCAGGCGCGCAGCTCATTCCGATGGGCCAGATCCCATCACGGATCGGCGACCTGCCTCGCGACCGCAAGATCATCTTCACGTGTCGTACCGGTAACCGCAGCGGCACGATCAAAGACTACATGATCGATGAGCACGGGTATGCAGACGTGCACAATCTGCTCGGGGGGATAGTAGCGTGGCAGTTCGATGGACTTCCCGTGGTGAAATGACCCCGCAGCGCCGTGTAACAATCATCGCCTTCATCGCTGGAACGTGCATCGGGCTCGTTACGCTTGCCACGCACCTATTTGCAGATGCAGCCCCGCAAGACGACAACGCTGGCAGCGCCGCCGTCAATGCGACCGCGACGATCCCGCCCGGACCGCAAGGTGAGCTGATCGCGTATGGACGCGACCTTATCACCGATACGCCTAAATATGCCGGCTCGTACATCACCGCGCGCCTATCGTGCGCGGCCTGCCATCCCGGCGCGGGGACGCAGCC
>JAFAKE010000061.1 GCA_019235715.1 Vulcanimicrobiota bacterium | reverse complement strand
ATCCGCCTTGGGTGAAGACGTGCCGCATCCACCATTCATCCGGCAACGTCATCGATTTTCCGATGATCCAAGACCTCGCGTCGCTGCTGTGGTGCGTCAATCTTGGCTGCATCGACCTCAACCAGTGGTACGCGACCTGCGATGACGTCGACCGTCCCGACTACATGCACTTCGATCTCGATCCCGTGCCGGGTGCGGACTTTGACGCTGTGCGCGAAACGGCGCTCGTCGTGCGCGCGGCGCTCGAGCGCTTGGACATGCCCGCGTATGCGAAGACGACCGGATCGCGCGGGATCCACGTCTACGTGCCCATCGTGCGCGGACCGCTGCAAAAGGAGGTCTGGACGTTCGCAAAAGCGCTTGCGCTCAGCCTCGCGCGCGCGCATCCGAACTTGATCACCGCCGAGTACCGCGTCGCCAAGCGGCCGCGCGGGCGCGTGCTGGTCGATTACAATCAGAACGCGTGGGGCCGCACGCTGGCGAGCATCTATTCGGTACGGCCGACGCCCGGCGCGACTGTGTCGACGCCGGTGCGTTGGACGGAGATCGAGCGCGGCGTCACGATCGAGGACTTCACCATTCGCAACGTGCCGGCGCGCGTGCGCAAACTCGGCGACTTATGGAAGCCCCTGCTCGCGCGTTCCGGGAGAGTGCGCCTAAGCCGGTTCCTCGAGCGCTGAAGTCTCGGCTGCCCTTTCGTAGTACCGCTTGGTCTGCGCGATGATCTCTTCGGCTCGGTCGGGCAGCGCCTCGCGCAGCCATAGCATCGTCGCTTCCGGATCCGGCATGTTCGCCCACGAGAGCAGCTCGTTGCGCAGCGCGCGCACGCCCGCGTCCGGCACTGCCGCGACATGCTCGAACAGCGCCTGCGCAAGCGCGTTCTTGAGCGCATTTCCTCGCGTGCTCTCAACCATGTGCGTGTGTTCCCGCATGATGCCTGCGATCGCAGAGGCGCGGAATTGCTCGCTGAAAATGTCGATCGGATACCCGCAGAACAGCGCGAAGCCAAGCTTGTCCTGCAACTCGTTCCAATACCGTTCCAAGCGATGCGCCGCGTCGAAGCGCCGCGCGCGCCACAAGAGCCCGACCATATCGCCGTACGCGTGTGCGCCGGTGACGCCATCGCCCGCCACCGCAGCGCGCACGACGGTCCCGACCGCCTCCTCGAAACGCGCGGCGTCGGGCATGCCGTCGACCACTATGCGCTCGAGCGTGGCTGCGGCATCGCGCAAGACGATCGTCGGCGCATCAGGCCGCCACATGGACCCGGCGTTCTTCAGGCCGCGCAGGAACAGCGTCCGATGTGCCGGCGTCGCGATGATCACAAGCGCACGCCCGCGATCCAAGCCGTCGCGCAAGAATTCGACCGCTTTGCCTACCAGCGCCGCTTCGTCGGCCTGATAGCATTGCAGAATGTGCGGCGCAGACTTCACGTGAGTACCCTACCCGGGGCGCGCGAGCTTCAAACGCCGCGCGTGCGCAGCAGCGCGTCCTCGAGCGATTCGCACATCGGAATCGCCAGCCCCAGATTGCTCGTGTTTAAGATGCGGCCGATAGGACCTTCCTTGCGCGCGACGATGAACAGCCGCCGCCGGTTCGTCGACAACCGCTTGCTCAACTCAGCGAGCGCAGCGATCGCGTGACTGTCGAGATAGCCGACACCATCGAGATTGACGATCATCGGCGCGGTGCTGGTGCCAGCGCCGCTGCGCAGGAAAGAACGGAATTGCTCGTGATTCGAGATGTCGAGCTCGCCATGGATGTCGACGACGAGCGCGTTGCGTTCCTCGCGCAGTGTGAACGTCGCATGATCGGTCACGGCAGATCCTCGCGCAGCGACTTGCGCAGCTTGACCGTCGTGCCCTCGGCGGAGCGCTGCACCTTGACCGCATTCATCAACGCGCTCATGAGCGTAAGGCCGCGCCCGCCGATCTCGCCGCGCGCCTCGCGCCAGCGTCCATGATCCCCGATCTCGACCAAGAGCTGTCCATCTTCGCGCGAGGCGCGCACGAGCAAATCACCATCCTCGACGCCATAGGCGTGTTCGATGACGTTGCTGATCGCCTCACCCGACGCCACCAGCAGGTCCATCGTCGCGGTTTCGTCCAGGCCGATCGCGAGCGCTAGACGGCGCAGCGATTGACGTGCGACGCGCGCGCTCGACGGCGTTGCGTCAAGCACCAGATCGAGACGATCGAGGGGATCCGGCGAGACCGACACCGTCAGCACGGCGACGTCGTCGTTGGCTTTTTTCCCGATGATCCGGCCGACGATGCTTTGCGCCGGGTCGGGCGTGGCCGCGCCCGCCTCCTCGGCGATCGCAGCGTGAAGGCGTGCTTCTCCGCCGACGACATCGCGCTCGTTTTCGATAAGGCCGTCGGTGTACAACGCCAGCAGCGCGCCCGGCGCCAACGATTCGCTGTGCTCGCTATATGCGCTGTCCGAGAACAGCCCGAGCGGCAAGCCGCCACCGCCGAGTGCGCGCACGTCGCCCTCGGGATAGGCGACAAGCGGCGCCGGATGGCCGGCTATGGCGTAGCTCAAGCGCAGCGTGACCGGGTCGAAGACGCCGAACAGCGCGGTGACCATTCCTGTGTTCTCGAGGCAGAGCAACTTATTGACGCGGCGCAGCGCCTGCGCCGGTCCCGAACCCTCCAGCGCCGCAGCGCGCAGG
>JAFAKE010000043.1 GCA_019235715.1 Vulcanimicrobiota bacterium | reverse complement strand
TGGAGATGGTGATGCCAGGCGACAACGTGAAGATGACGGTGGAGCTGATCACGCCGATCGCGTGCGAGGAAGGGCTGCGTTTTGCGATTCGCGAGGGCGGGCGCACGGTGGGCGCCGGCGTCGTGACCAAGGTGCTCGAGTAAGCATCACATGGCCAAGAAAGAGAACCGAGTGATCGTGACGATGGCGTGCGGCGACTGCAAACGCCGCAACTACACGACGATGAAGAACCGGCAGCACACCAGCGGCCGGCTCGAGCTCAAGAAGTATTGCCGCTGGTGCAAGTGCCATACCGCGCACAAGGAGACGAGGTAGCGGCGGAGGGCGGTAGCTCAATTGGTAGAGTAGCGGTCTCCAAAACCGTTGGTTGCAGGTTCGAGTCCTGTCCGCCCTGCCAGCATATCGGGATATAAGGAAGACATGAAGCGCATCACGGCTCCGGGCCGGCCAGTCGGCGACGCCGATGCCAAGCCAGAGATCAAAGATAAAGAGAAAGAGGCGCGCGCTGAAGAGCGCGAGCGCCAATGGCGGCGCATTGTCGACGGCTATCGCGCGATCGTGTCCGAGATGAAGCGCGTCACGTGGCCGAGCCGCGACGAATGGGTATCCGCGACGTTGATCACGATCGGCCTCGTCGTCGTCGTCGCGCTGTGGACCTCGGCGATCAGCCATCTCATCGAATTCATCTTCAAGATTCCGAACGCATGATGGAAGAACTGCACGCACAGGCCGTCGACGTCCAAGCAACGGATGCGCAAACGGCGGAGATCGAGATCAGCGAGACGCCCGAGGATCCGGATCGTCGCTGGTACGTCGTCCATACCTACTCCGGCTACGAGAACAAGGTCAAGGCCAATCTGGAACGGCGCATCAAGTCGATGAACATGCAAGAGTTCGTCTACCGAGTGCTCGTGCCGACGGACAAGGAAGTCGAGTTCAAGGACGGCAAGCGCAAGGAAGTCGAGAAGAAGGTCTATCCCGGCTACGTGCTCGTCGAGATGAAGATGACCGACCAGTCGTGGTACGTCGTGCGCAACACGCAGGGCGTGACCGGCTTCGTCGGCTCGCCCGGTTCGGGCGAAAAGCCGCTGCCGCTGGCCGACAAAGAAGTGAAGACGATTCTCAAGCAGATGGGCATCGAGACGCCCAAGCTGAAGATCGACTTCGCGAAGGGCGATCGCGTGAAGGTGACGTCCGGCCCGTTCTTCGATTTCACCGGAACGGTCGACGAGATCGATCCGCAAAAGGAGCGCCTGCGCGCGCTCATCTCGATCTTCGGCCGCGAAACACCGGTCGAGCTCGAATTCTATCAAGTCGAAAAGGTGTAGGGAGTGGCAAAGAAAGTCATCGCACGCATCACGCTGCAGTGTCCGGCCGGAGCCGCGACGCCGGCACCGCCTGTCGGCCCGGCGCTCGGCCAGCACGGCATCAACATCATGGAGTTCTGCAAAGCCTACAACGAGCGTACGCAAAAGGACAAGGGCAATATCATCCCGGCCGTCATCACGGTGTTCGAGGACCGCTCGTTCACCTTCGTGCTCAAGACGCCGCCGGCGTCTGAGCTGATCAAGAAGGCGGCGGGCGTCGAGAAAGGCTCTGGTGAGCCGAATCGCAACAAAGTCGGCAAGATCTCGATGGATAAAGTGCGCGAGATCGCTAAGGCGAAGATGGCCGATTTGAACGCCAACGATATCGAGGCGGCAGAGAAGATCGTCGCCGGAACGGCGCGCTCGATGGGCATCGAAGTCGGATAACAGATCTAACGGCCTGTCGTAGGCCGGACGACGTGGGAGGCTCGCAAGCCGCTTGCACCACGGGAGAACAACGAACATGGCAACACACGGTAAGCGATATCGCGAGGCGCTTAAGGCGCTCGGTGACGAGCGTTCCTTCGACGCGACGCGCGCCGTCGATCTCGTCAAGGGAGCGGCGAAGGCGAAGTTCGATGAGACGGTCGAGCTGCACGTGCGTCTCGGCGTCGATCAAAAGAAGCCCGATCAAAACGTGCGCGGCACGGTGGTGCTGCCGCACGGCACCGGCCAGACGAAACGCGTGATCGTCTTCGCGAAAGGCGAGCGCGCGAAGGAGGCGCAAGAAGCCGGCGCGGACGTCGTCGGCGATCAAGACCTGATCGACCGCATCAAAGGCGGCTGGCTCGATTTCGACGTCGCGGTGGCGACGCCGGACATGATGGGCGCCGTAGGCGCGAACCTCGGCAAGATCCTCGCGCAGCGTATGCCGAACCCGAAGACCGGGACGGTGACGCAAAACGTCAAGCAAGCCGTTGCGGAGATCAAGGCCGGTAAGGTAGAATACCGTCTGGACAAAGCGGCGAACATCCACGTCGTCGTGGGCAAGGCCTCCTTCAGCCAGGAAGCGCTGCTCGAAAACCTGACGGCGATCTTGGATGCGATCATCCGCGCGAAGCCGGCCTCCGCCAAGGGGACGTACCTCAAGAGCGTGACCTTGACGACGACGATGGGACCGGGCGTGCGCATCGATCCGACGAGGTTGAAAGCGGGCGCCGCCGCCTAACCTCACAAGCGTCCGATGACCGCAGGCCGCAGCCGCACCGGTTGCGTTAATCCCGCGAGGGGCCTGCCGAGGAAGCGAAGATGCACAGATCGCGCGTGCGAACGCGCTGACGCTCTGCAAGCGCTTTCTCGACCGGATCGAGGAAGCGCTTGATCGTTTTACGGCCAGAACACGTCGAACCAGGAGCGTATACGCAACACTATGCCGACTGAAAAGAAGAACCAGGAGATCGCCGAGCTGCGAAAGCGCGTCGCGGAGGGCGGCAGCATGTTCTTCACCGACTACCGCGGCCTCAGCGTCGGTGAACTGCGCAACCTGCGCAACGAATTGCGCAAGGACGCGGCCAGCTATGCGGTCGTCAAGAACACGCTGTTCGGCATCGCGCTCGGCGACGAGCGGCGCACGCAGTTAAGCGGCGTCCTCGAAGGACCGACCGCCGTCGCGTTCGTGCCGTCCGATCCGGTCGCCGCGGCAAAGGCCCTCGTGAAATTCGCGACCGATTCCAAGAAGCTGCAGATCAAGGCGGCTCTTGTCGACGGCCGCTTGCTGCCCAAAGCCGAAGTCGAATCGCTGTCGAAGATCCGCGGCCGCAAAGAGCTTCATGGCGCGCTGGTCGGCAGCCTCAAATCACCGTTGTACCGGCTGCACGGCACGCTGCAAGCAGGCATCAGCAAGCTGGTGCGCACGCTGCACGCGCTGCACGCAAGCCGATCCGAATCGCAACCCGCCTAAGGAAAGGAATCTATCATCCCAATGGCAGTCACAGACATCATCGATCAGATCGATAAGCTCAGCGTCCTCGAGCTTCACGAACTCGTGAAGTCGCTCGAAGAGAAGTTCGGCGTTTCCGCCGCCGTACCGATGGCGGTCGCGGGCGCACCCGCGGGCGCGGGCGCAGCCGCGCCGGCCGCAGAGGCCAAGACCGAGTTCGACGTGATCCTCACCGCCGCGGGCGAGAAGAAGATCAACGTCATCAAGGTCGTGCGCGAAGTCGTGCCCGGTCTGGGTCTTAAGGAAGCCAAAGACCTCGTCGAAGGCGCACCGAAGCCCGTCAAGACTGGCGTCACCAAAGAAGAAGCCGACACGATCAAAGGAAAACTCGAAGCCGAAGGCGCCAAAGTCGAGATCAAGTAGCCTAGGACGTCGCCAACATCAGGTGCGCATTCGGAGCCCCTTGCGGCAGGCCCGAATGCGCGACCATTTGCGAAGACCACTGCGCGAATTGCGCCGGCTCGCTCGAGAAGAACGACTCGATGCGCGCGATGCGGTCCTTCGTCGACGGATGGTCTTGGACGTATTGCTCGAAGCCTGAGTCACCGCTGATCTTCTCGAGCTTTTGGAAGAACCACACCAAGCCCCACGGATTGTAGTGCGCGGCGTTGGCGATGATAACGCCTTGATGGTCGGCCTGATACTCCTGCTGGCGCGAGAAATTGAGAAAGCCATAGTTCGCACCGAGCTCGGCCAGATTGTAGAGGTTGGCGGCGCCCGAGTTGCGCACGAACAAGCTACCGATCGCGAACAGGATGTTGAGGTTTTGCGCTTCCTTTAGACGGTTCATCACATGGCCTAGCACGAGATGCCCGGTCTCGTGCCCCAGCACGGTGGCCAGCTCTTCGACGTTTTCGGCTTGCTGCAGCAAGCCCTCATTGACGTAGACCCAGCCGCCGGGAACCGAGAAAGCGTTCGGTTGCGCGCCCTTGACGATGACCCAGTTCATCGTGTACCAGTGCGGCCCGGCGCCGGCGGAGATGCGTGCGCCCGCGGTTCGTAGCACGTCGTAATAGGGCGATGTATCGATGATCTGACCCTGTTTGCGCTGGTCCTGGTATACTTGCTGGCCGATGCTGCGCTCTTGGTCGTGTTCGTCGGCCAGCGCGACCGAAGGCATCGTCGCAAGAGCGGCTGCCGAAAGGGCAAAACCTTGCAGCCCGCACAGAAAGCAGCGCCTGCTCAGCCCGCGGGTGTGCGCTCGTTCACTCATGTCAGTCATCGATTGAGAAACGTTGCGCACGTGCGAGATGGTTACGCGTTGCGCATGTGCGGCTGGCGGTGCGGGACGGCGTGGGTTCCGCCGATATTTGTAAGAGGTCGGACGCTCCAAGCATTCAATCCTGTACCCACGAATGCGACGGCCTTCCACGCCGTCGCACCGTGGCTTGGGGGACCGTCAACCGGGCCGGATTGGCTCGCCCGAAACGTCAGTCGAAACGGGGGATCGCTGGTTGACACGGGGGCCGCGAAGCCGTCGAAGCGCTTCGATCGCCGCCATAGGGCTCACGCTATGTGCCGCCTTTGGTTTTGCATACGCCGCGGGCGGCGGCGGCCAAGCGGTTTCGGCCGCAACGCCTGCGCCCAGCGCGACTGGGGAGCCGGCAGCTTCTGCGGCGGCGGTGCCGGCCGCGAGTGCAAGCCCAACGACCAGTGCGACGCCGACGCCCGCACCGACACCCGTTCCCGTCACCGTCGATCAATACGGCTTCCATCCCAGCGTCGTCCACATCTACTCCGGTCAAAGCGTGCTGTGGACGAATGGAGACAAACGGCAGCACACCGCGACGGCTGCCGACGGATCTTGGGATACGGGTCCGATCGACGGCGGACAAAATCAAGCGCTGCAGTTCTTCGAGACCGGCCATTGGGATTATTTGGACGGATTCAATCCGTCTCAGCATGCGACGCTGATCGTCGCGACGCCCGCACCGGCGCTTTGAGAACGCATGCCTGACGAACGCGCCGACGGTCTTCCTCCGCCGCTCGCCATAGCCGCTCAAATCCAGGCGCGCAACAACGAGTACAATCTCGATCTGACCGGCAGAGTCACGCACCTCGATGAGGAGGCGCTGCTCACCACGTTTCCCGTCGAGATACCGCAGGGCACGGTGCTTTTCTCGATCATCGACCTGCGCACGATCAACGCTACGGTGCGCGGATTGGTACGCGTACGATGGCAAGACGAAGCCGGCGATCTCGGCGGTTTTCGCACGCTCGCAGATTTCGTCGACCTCAACGCCGACGAGCGGCGCAAGATCTCGCGTATCTTGGGCAAGGTTCCAGATTATGCGGGCGCTGCGGCCGGCGATGAGGCCGCCGCGCAATCGGGCGGCTACATGCCCATGTCGACAATGCCGGCGCGCCAGCCGAAGCGGCCGAGCGTTCGCTGGCTGCCGAACATGAGCGTGTCGGGCACGATTTGGGGGATGCTCGGCTTGGTGTTCTATTCGATCGTCGTGCTGGGTGTCGTCGCGCTGTTCCCACAAGGCCGCGCGTGGGAGCTTGCGGTGTTCCAGCGCAGCGTGCACGAGCTCAACCACCTGTTCCCAGGATTCAGGCACCTCTTCGGCCTTGTATAGAGAGGAACCATGATGCAAGTTCTCAACCGGTCGACACTTATGCGCGCTCTTGCGGCGATCGCCGGCACGTTCGCATGCGTTCTTATCGCGGGCAGCGTGAATGCAGCCGGCGCGCCCTCGACCGCACTCCTTGCGCGCAACCTCATCGTCAACGGCGGAGCGGAAGCGGGGTCTGCGCTGCCGCAGAAGGTCGCTTCAATTCCGGGCTGGTCGACCACAGGGCACTTCACTGCGGTCACGTACGGGTACGACGATTATCCGTCTGCGACGTCACCTGGACCGACCGACCGCGGCAAGCACTTCTTCTCGGGCGGCACGAATGACCCCATCTCAACAGCCAGCCAGACCATCGATGTGTCATCGCTGCGCGATTCGATCGATCGTGGCGGCATTCAATACGTGTTCTTCGCCTGGATCGGCGGTTGGGCGGGGCAACAAGATTACGCGACGGTCGCCGCGACGTTCTACGATGCCGAGAAAAAGCGGCTCGGCGGCGCCACGCTCGGTCCCGTGACCGTGGGTGCGCGCAAGGGCGTGACGTCGCTGCTGTATCGTCAAGCGGTCGGCCACGTACCGGCGGGCACGCGCAGCATCCTCGTCAAGATCACGGCAACGCGCTTTGAAGGCAGCTCGAACGACGGCTACACGGACGATATCTCGCTGATCTTGAAGGGCTAAAGGCTAACGCAGGAAGGGCACCAACAACAGCGACACGATGTTCAAGACTTTGATCATCGGGTTGATCGCCGGGCCTGCCGTGTCCTTATAAGGATCGCCGACGGTATCGCCGGTGACCGCGGCCGCATGCGCTGGGCTGCCCTTGCCGCCGTAATGCCCATCCTCGATGTACTTCTTGGCGTTATCCCACGCGCCGCCGCCCGACGTCATCGAGATCGCGACGAATAGACCGGTGACGATCGAGCCGACGAGCACGCCGCCGAGCATCAACGATGCGTTGGGACCGCTGAAAATGTGGAAGACGCCGAGCAGCACGACCACGATCGGCGTGAGCACGGGGATCAGCGCGGGCAGCAGCATTTCGCGCAGCGCGGCCGCGGTCACCAGATCGACGGTACGCCCATACTCCGGCCGTGCAGTGCCCTCCATGATGCCCTTGATCTCGCGGAACTGGCGGCGGACTTCCTCGACGACCGCGCCGCCCGCGCGGCCAACCGCTTCCATGCATAGCGATGCGAACAGATACGGAAGCGCTCCGCCGATCAGAAGACCGGAGAGCACGTACGGATCGTCGAGCTTGAAGATCAGTTGGGCCGCAGTCGCAGCGGCACTCGCCAGCTCTTGCTGAAACGACGCGAAGAGCACGATCGCGGCGAGCGCCGCCGAACCGATCGCATACCCTTTCGTCACGGCCTTCGTCGTGTTGCCGACCGCATCGAGCGGATCGGTGATCGCGCGGATCTCAGGGCCGAGCTTGGCCATCTCCGCGATGCCGCCCGCGTTGTCGGTGATCGGACCGTAGGAATCGAGTGCGACGATGATGCCGGCCAGCGAGAGCATCGCCATGACCGCGATCGCGACGCCGTATAGTCCTGACATCGCGAACGATATGAGGATGGCGACGACGATCGCGAGCGCGGGCGGCGTCGTCGCTTTCATCGAAACGGCGAGGCCGGTGATGATGTTGGTCGCGTGACCCGTGGTCGACGCCTTAGCGATCTCCTGTACCGGCTTGAATTGCGTGCCCGTGAAGTACTCGGTGATGACGACCATCAATGCGGTGAGGACAAGGCCGACCAGCGCGCACACCCACAGGCGCCAGGTCGCGAATTGTCCAGTGCCTCCCATCGTGGCGTCGGCGCTGCCCATGACATGCGACGTCAGCGGATAAAGTGCAATCGCGGCGAGCACTCCGGCGACCGCCAAACCCGTGTACATCGCGGCCATGATGTGCGTGCCGCGCACGTGCACGAAAAATGAGCCGATGATCGAGGCGATGATCGACACGCCGCCGATCGCAAGCGGAAAGAGGACTGCCGCGAGCGCCAAGCCGGGATGCGACGCGAACACGAGCGAGCCTAACAGCATCGCGGCGATCGTCGTGACGCAATACGTCTCGAATAGGTCGGCTGCCATGCCGGCACAGTCGCCGACATTGTCGCCGACGTTGTCGGCGATGACCGCGGGATTGCGCGGGTCGTCTTCCGGTATGCCGGCTTCGACTTTGCCGACCAAATCGGCGCCGACGTCTGCCGCCTTGGTGTAGATGCCGCCGCCCAAGCGCGCGAAAACGGAGATGAGCGAACAGCCGAAGCCGAGGCCGACCATCGCGGCGAGCGCGCGCCCGAGGTCGTCGCCGTAGATCGAGTGCATCAGCGCGAAGTATCCGGCGACCGCGATGATGCCGAGGCCGACGACGAGCAATCCGGTGACCGAACCGCCCCGGAAGGCGACGGCGAATGCGGCGGGCAGTCCGTTCTTGGCCGCCTCGGCGGTGCGCACGTTGGCGCGCACGGCGATCGACATGCCGATGAAACCGGTCGCACCCGAAAGGATCGCACCGATCAGGAAGCCGACCGACGGCTCCCACGTGCGAAACGCGATGGCGAGCACGATCGCAAGCGCGAGTGCGACGATCGCGATCGTCGTGTACTGACGGCGCATGTACGCGAGCGCGCCTTCTTGGATCGCAGCGGCGATCTGCTGCATGCGCTCGGTGCCTGCCGGCTTGCGTAGGACCCATCCGATGAGGTAGGCGCCGTACGCCAGTGCCAAAATCCCGCACGCGATTGCGAACCAGATCGAGACTGCAAGCTCGGTGGATGACGTCATGAAGATGTCAGGTGCTCCAACAAAAGCGTCGCACTGAGGCGGAATGAGCGGAAAGAAAAGGAGTTTGCGGTCCGCCCCGTGCCTCCTGCGCCTGCGTGCGACCGGATGTGCAGGGCGCCGTCGGCTGCCACGGAAAGGCCGTCACCCGTGACCAGTTTTATCGCGGCGCGCACGTTGCGTTTCATCGCAGTGCTGTTGACGATCTGCGTCCTCTCGTTCTTGTTCTTGCACTTGATCCCGGGCAATCCCATTCAGATCATGCTCGGCGAACACGCGACGCGATCGGACATCCAACGGCTCACGCACGAACTGCGACTGGACCGGCCATGGTACGAACAGCTCGGTGCGTATCTGTGGCAAGTCGCGCACGGCAATCTCGGGCGATCGCTCGCCGACAACGAACCGGTCAGCGCGAAACTTGCGCAGCATTTTCCAGCGACCATAGAGTTGACCGTTGCGGCGATGATCTTTGCCGTGCTGGTCGGAATTCCGGCGGGCATCTTCGCCGCGTTGACGCATCGCTCGGCGCTCGATACGCTGATCAGCATCGCCGTGCTGCTCGGCGTGTCCGTGCCGGTGTTCTGGTTGGGCTGGATGATGCTCTATGCGTTCGCGTACGAACCGAGCCGCGCGGGCATGGACCTGTTTCCGATCGGCGGCCGGCTCTCGTTGCGCTACGCGGTCGAACCGCGCACGCAGTTCGTCATACTCGATACGATGCTGGCCGGTGACTGGGCGGCGCTCGGCGATGCCTTGCGCCATCTCGTGCTGCCGGCGATCACGTTGGGCACGATTCCGCTCGCCATCATCGCGAAGATGACGCGCGCGAGCATGCTCGATGTGCTCTCGATGGACTACGTCCGCACGGCGCGCGCGAAGGGTCTGGGGATGTGGGCTGTGACGGTGCGTCACAGTTTGCGCAACGCGTTCATCCCGATCCTGACGGTGATCGGGTTGCAGACCGGACTCTTGCTGGGCGGCGCGGTGCTCACCGAACACATATTCGCCTGGCCGGGGGTAGGCAGATTGGCCTTCGAGGCCATCAGCAATCGCGACAGTCCGTTGGTCAACGGCTCGATCTTGCTGTTCGCTGCGACCTTCGTGCTCGTGAACCTCGCTATCGACGTCGCCTATGCGATGCTCGACCCGCGCATCCGCTATACATGAGGCGATTCTTCATGGAACGTTCAAGCTGGTGCTGGCGTTGATAGGCTACAATCGCCTTGAAGGAGAAGAAGGCTTTCCTGGGGGGCGTGTGCGCGTCGTCACACCATCGGGGTGTCTTCGATGATACGATATCGTATGGAAGACCCGTCTTCAGGAAGCCGGCCAAGCGTGAGTAAACGCATGACGTTGGATGGCACGGGCGACCGGCCCGGCCCGACCCACAAGGCCAGTTCTGCCTCGTCTTTCGGCGCTGTCCGAAGCGACGAGAGCGCCCGTTTGTGCGGGCGCTGCTTCGCGCGCAACTACGCCGGCGAGACCTACTGCAAGATGTGCGGCGAACCGCTGCCCGCCGAAATCGCACAACTCGACGAGTCGGCCACGCGCCGTTTGGAGGCGCCGGCCGTGCGCGGCTGCGTGACCGTGCACATCGATCGAGACGGCTCGGAGATCGACTTGCCGATCGACGCGGACGTCATGATGGTCGGCCGGGCGTCAGTGACCGACGGCGTATATCCCGACCTCGATCTGGCGCCGTTCGACCACGGCAACTTCGTGTCGCGCAGGCACGCGTTCATCGTGCGCCGCCATGGCAGCTTCATCATCGAAGACCTGGAAAGCACCAATGGTACGTCGCTCAACGGCGCGCAGCGCCTCGTGCCGCACGCGCCGACGCCGCTGCGCCACGGCGACAAGATCATGTTCGGCCAGACCAAGGTGACCTTCACGACCGAGGCCGTCCCGCAAGACTGACTTTACGCTCCCACGGCACGCATAAACGCCAGCTCTCAAAGCCGGCGTTTTCGCGTTGTAACGTCTCGAGGCATACGGACGTCAATATAGATAATACCGCTCAGCCCGTAAAAAAGGGATAAAACCGAAAAAACGGGAAGCGCCCGGGCCCGCGTTAGGGACCGCATTCTCCATGTCCACTGGCGAGTTTCGCTCGCCTGCCTACAGAGAAGCGAGTATTGCGTATGGTCGAAGACCGTCGGGCGACACGCAAGAAGAACCGCGCGAACGACTGGATGACATCCGGTGAAGTCGCTCGCGAGCTCAACATGACCGACGCGGCGATCCGCCGCTGGGCGCGCGAAGGGCTCGTGGAGGCGATCAAGACCCCGGGCGGTCAGTATCGCTTCCGGCGCGAGGCGCTCAACCAGCTGCTGGCCGGCAACGGACATACGCTGCGCGCGAAGGCGAAGCGATGATCCACCAGCGCGTCGCAGCGCGGACCTACGCAATCGCCGGCCGCAACCTCAGCCGGGAAGAGATCGTCCACAAGTTCTTGCCGCTCGTCAAATACGTCGCCGGCAAGATCTCCGTGAATCTTCCGTCACACGTCGAGATCAACGATCTCATCAATGAAGGCATCCTTGGGCTGATCGACGCTATCGGCAAATACGACGACTCGCGCGGCGTGAAGTTCGAGACGTACGCGACCACGCGCATCAGCGGCGCCATCTTGGACGCGCTGCGTGCAATGGATTGGGTGCCGCGCGCGGTACGCCAGAAGGCGCGCGAGCTCGAGCGCGCATTCGGCTCGCTCGAAGGACGCCTGGGCAGAGCACCGGAGGATACTGAAGTCGCGCGCGAGCTCGGACTGCCGCTTAAAGATTATCACACGCTGCTGCTCAAGATACGCGGCACGTCGATCCTGTCGCTCGAAGAGTTCCTGCCCAACGAAAAAGGCCACGACGTCGCGCTGCTCGACACGCTCAAAGATGCCGGTCCAGATCCGACGCACCAAGTCGAATCGGCGGAGATCAAATCGTCGCTGGCGCAGGCGGTCGAATCGCTGCCCCCGCAAGAGCGCACCGTCATCTCCCTCTACTACTTCGAAGGGCTCACGCTCAAAGATATCAAGAGCGTGCTCAATGTATCGGAGTCGCGCGTCTCGCAGATCCACGCGCAAGCAGTCATACGGCTGCGCTCGAAGCTCAAGACGTTATTTATGGATCTCGGTTACCGCGAAGGCGACCCCAACGTGCGTCAGAAGTACGTGCGCAAGAAACCGCAGGCCCAGCAAGCCTCGTAGGCGGTACAGAATTATCCACAAGTAGCCCGCCGAAGAACGTCGAAGCATCCGGTCCATGCAATGGCTGACCGGGCTTCGCGACGCCTTGGCCAAGACGCGCAACGGGCTCGCCGGTCACTGGAATGCCCTGCTCGGCCGCCAGCTCGTCGATGACGACTTTTGGGACGAGCTCGAAGAGACGCTCATCTCGGCCGACTTCGGCGTCAGCACGACGCACAAGATCGTCGAACAGTTGAAATTGGCCGCGCAGCAGCGTAACTTGCGCGCCGCAGACGACGTCGTGCGCGTGTTCCGCTCGGACGTGGCCGATTATCTCGCCCACCCGAACATCGCTCCCGTAGAACCCAAGGCCAAGCCGCATGTGGTACTCGTCGTGGGGGTCAACGGGTCAGGCAAAACGACCACGATCGGCAAGCTGGCGGCGCAAGCCCGGCGCGACGGGCGCAGCGTCTTGCTCGTCGCCGGTGATACGTTCCGCGCTGCGGCGGGAGAGCAGCTGGCCGAGTGGGCCAAGCGCTCGGGTGCCGAGTTCGTGCGGCACAATCCGGGTGCCGATCCCGCCGCGGTCGTCTTCGACGGCTTAGCTGCAGCCAAAGCGCGCGGCACCGATCTCGTGCTGATCGACACCGCAGGTCGCTTGCAGACCAAGCACAATCTAATGGAAGAACTGAAAAAGATCCGGCGCGTGATCGCGCGCGAGCTGGAAGGCGCGCCCCACGAAACGCTGCTCGTGCTGGACGCCACGACGGGACAAAACGCGCTGTCGCAGGCCAAGCTTTTCCATGAAGCGGCCGACGTTACGGGAATCGTGCTGACGAAGCTTGACGGGACAGCCAAGGGCGGGATAATCGTGGCGATTATGGATCAAGCCGATCTCCCGGTCAAGTACGTCGGCTTCGGCGAGCGGGTGGACCAGCTCAAGCCCTTCGACCCCGCCTCGTATGTGGATGCATTGTTTTGACAGACGTGCCTTGCAGACGTATAATGGAACGCTTTACAGATCAGCGAAAATATATAGCGCCGGGCTTATGAGCCCGGCGAAATGAGATAAGGGAGATCTCGGTGTCGGAAAAAGAAAAGGCTCTAGAAAACGCAGTCGCACAGATCGAGCGCCAATTCGGCAAAGGCTCGATCATGAAGCTCGGCGAGGCCGCGGCCAATACGGCGATCGAGACGATCTCGACCGGTTCGATCGCGCTCGATCTCGCGTTGGGCATCGGCGGGCTGCCGCGCGGCAGAGTCGTCGAGATCTTCGGTCCCGAGTCGTCGGGCAAGACGACGCTGACGCTGCACTGCATCGCAGAAGCGCAAAAAGAGGGCGGCGTCGCGGCCTTCATCGACGTCTAGCACGCGCTCGACCCCGCCTATGCGCGCAGCCTGGGCGTCGATCTGGATAACCTGCTCGTCTCGCAACCGGACACCGGTGAGCAGGCGCTGGACATCGCCGAGATGCTCGTGCGCTCCAACGCCGTCGACATCGTCGTGATCGATTCGGTCGCAGCGCTCGTTCCGAAGGCTGAGATCGAGGGCGACATGGGCGATTCGCACGTCGGCTTGCAGGCGCGCTTGATGTCGCAAGCGCTGCGCAAGCTCACGGCCGCCATCAGCAAGTCCAAGACGACGATGGTCTTCATCAATCAGATACGCGAGAAGATCGGCGTGATGTTCGGCAATCCCGAGACCACGACGGGCGGCCGAGCGCTGAAATTCTATTCGTCCGTACGCTTGGATATCCGCAAGCTTGAAACCATCAAAGTGGGCACCGACGTGGTCGGCTCGCGCACGCGCGTCAAAGTCGTCAAGAACAAGGTGGCGCCGCCGTTCAAAGTCGCCGAGTTCGACATCACGTACGGGAAAGGCATCAGCCGCAGCGGCTCGCTCATCGATGTCGGCATCGAGCAGAACATCCTTGGCAAGACCGGATCGTGGTATACCTATGGCGACACGCGCATCGGCCAAGGCCGCGAGAACGCGAAAGCGTATCTCGAAGAGCATCCGGATCTCGCGGACGAACTCGAAGACAAGATCCGCGCCCTGCTGGAGAAGAGCCAGTCCAACGTCGTCGATATCGGCTCGGTGAGATACGCGGCGGTGGAGAAGTAGCAGGGTGGAACGGTCGAATCCGTTCGACCGTGAAGGGGCGCCGAAGTCGCCCGCGTTGCCAGCTGCGATCCGGCTGCTCAGCGCCAAGCGGCTGACCAAAGCGCAGCTTGCGCAAAAGCTGCGCGACCGGGGTTATGAGGCTGCGGCGATCGATCAAGCCGTCGCCGCATGCGAAGCGCAACGCTACGTAGACGATCGCACCTACGCACAACTCCACGTCAAGAGCGTGCTGGAACGAAAACCCGTCGGCCGCATGCGCCTGCTGCACGATCTCTTGCGGCACGGCATCGACGGCGATCTGGCACGCGAAGTGATCGATGAGTTCGAAGGCGACGAGGAGCGCATCGACCGCGCGCTTGCCAAGCTCGAAGCGCTGCGGCCGCACGACGGATACGAGCAGCTCGGCCGCCGGCTGGAGCGCCAAGGTTTCACCGCACCCGAAATCGCGAAAGTGCTGCGCCGCCGAGCCCAGGTGCGCGGGCGCATTCCAGACTTCGAGACGATCGAGTGATGCGCGTGAGCGATTTTCTTTCGGCATACGGCCACGCTGGAACGATCGACCTCGGCGGCGGATTCGCGCTGCTCGAGGACGACGTCCCGGGCGGCTCGGTTATCGTCGCGACCGCACTGGTAGACACGGGCGCGCGCGGCTATGCAAGTCCGGTGACCGTCGATGCTCGCCTTGACGCGGATGCGCTCGACTGGATCGCGGCGTCCGGTCTTGCGCCCGATAGAAGGCTTTGTTCTCTCGATCAGGTGCACGGCAGCGTCTGCAAGGCAGCTGACGATGCCCAGCCCGTCGCTGACGCGTCCGCGCAGACGCTGGCGAGGTTGGTGGGGACCGATGCGGTATGGACTCGTTCGCCTGACGATGTGCTGATCGTGCGCACCGCCGACTGCGCCGCCATATGGCTGGTCGATCCCGAGCACGGGCATCTGGCGATGGTGCACGCCGGATGGCGCGGCGCAGCCGCTGGCATCGTTCGAAATACGATCGACGCGCTCGTCGGCGAGCGCGCCCACGCGGATTTCCTCGTCGCCGCCGTCGGCCCGCACATCGGCCCTTGCTGTTTCGAAGTCGGCCCCGAAGTCGCGCGCTTATTCGCCGACATCGATGGAGCGATTTCACCGGGATCATCGCTCACGGCTCCGCGCGCGCGCAGCGATTCGATGGCGCTCAATCTCAGCGCGGTGTTGGTGGAGCAGTTGCGTAGCGCAGGGCTGGCGGCTGGCGCGATCCATGTGGCGACCGCATGCACGCGCTGTTTTCAAACGGAGGGCGGCGCAGCGGCGCTGCATTCCTACCGGCGCAATGGCAGCGGTGGACCGCTCATGGGCTCGATCGGATTTCTCGAGCGATGAACGTCGTCGCCGAGCGCGTCGGCACGTTACACGCGTTGGTGGTTGACGATGAACCGAACATCGCAGCGCTGCTCCAGGAGTCGCTGGCGGCTGAAGGTTTTGACGTCGCGGTGGCGGCCGACGGTATGGCGGCGTTGCGCCGCGCGCGCACGCAGACACCGGACCTCATCGTGCTTGACGTCGGGCTGCCCGGACTCGACGGGCTCGAGGTTTGCAAGGCCTTGCGCAAGGAATCGCGCGCGCCGATCATCATCGTCTCTGCGCGCGGCGCGGAAGTCGATCGCATCGTCGGGCTGGAGCTCGGCGCAGACGACTATCTCGTCAAACCGTTCTCGCCACGCGAACTGATCGCTCGCGTGCGCGCGATCATGCGGCGCGCCGGACAGGCGCCGCCAGAGCGCGGTCAGACTGTTACGATCGGAGATGTCAGCATCGATGCGCAACGCCGCGAGGTCTCAGTCGCCGGCCGGCAGATCAAACTCAAACCGCGCGAGTTTGATCTGCTCCTGATGTTCGTGCGCAATGAAGGGCGTGTCTTCACGCGCGATCAGTTGATCGAGTCTATTTGGGGCTTCGATTACGAGGGCGACCTGCGGACCGTCGACGTGCACATCAGGCGCTTGCGGCGCGCGCTCGGCGAGAGCGCATCGGCGCTCGGGCACCTGCAGACCGTGCACGGCGTCGGCTACAAGTTCAGCGCGCCTCACTAGCTTCGCATGCCAGCGCGCGAACGGCGCTCACCCGCGTCGCGGATACCAGACTTGGATTCCCTCTCAGCGCCGCTGCTCGCCCTGGCAAAGGCGCAGCGAGCGGTGCCGTTGCTCTATCTCGAGCTCACCGGCATCGAACGCATCGACGCGCGCTCTCGCGAACGGACGCTTGCCGAATGTAAGCGCGCGGTGGCGGCGGCGCTGCGCGAGGCCGCCGGCAGCGTTCTCCGCAGGCGTGACGCCGTAGCAGCAGGACCCGGCGCGCGCTGGTTCGTCGCGCTGCTCATCGGCCGGTCGGTGGCAGCCTCTGCTCGCGCGAGCGTCAGCGACGCAGCGCTTGGATTAGTGGCTTCTCGGCTTGCGGCGGCGGTGCGCATGCGCTTGCAGGGCGCGGTGCAGCCGGCGCGCGACGTCGGCGTGATCGCCGGGTGGACGGTGTTGGATCCGGTCTCGGGCATCCACCCTCTCGACGATCTGCGCCAAGCGGTACGCGGCGCCGCCGTGGTAGCACGCGTCGAAGCGCAGCGCGCGCTGGTCTTGGCGGCGGTGACGCACGAGCTGCGCACGCCGCTGATGTCGATCATCGGCTATGCCGAGCGCCTGCGCGACGAGCCGGGGCGAGCCGCAACCGCGCGCACCCGCGACGCGGCCGTCGTCGTTGAAGAAGCCGCACGCCTTCATCGTCTGGTCGAGACGTTGATCGACGCCGGGGCGTGGAGCGCGGGCAGGCTCGTACTCGACCGGCGTGCGGGCCGCCTGGGACAAATCGTGCGCTCGGCGTGGAGAGCGCTCGCGGGCCGGCGGCCGCCCGGAATACGCTTTGGCGTGCGCGGCGACGCTCGCGCGCTGGTCGATCGCGAGCGGCTCGAGCAAGTCTTCATCAATCTGCTCGACAACGCCGTGCGCCACTCTCCGCGCACGGGATCTATCCGCGCGACAATCGAGAGCGCCGGCGGTCAGTGCGCCGTCACGATCGCCGACGAGGGCGCAGGTTTCGACGCGCGCGCGGTGCGCGCGCTCGGCACAGAGTTCGCGCCGAGCGCAAATGGACGAGCAGGCCTTGGCCTGTCGATCGCCCGGTTGCTCGTGGAAGCCCATGGCGGATCCCTACGCGTGCGGAGCAGCCGGCTTGGAGCGCGCGTCGAGATTAAGCTGCCGGTTCGCTGAAGAAACGGTGTGAGATTCCGTCACAAGTTTTGCGCTTTGCGCTGTATTGCAAGGGTTTGCCTACAGAGCGATGCGAACTGTGCCGATGTCGTAGAGTGGGCACCTACGCGTCGTGAGGAGCGCGCATACACTCCATGGGATTCACGCGTCGTCTCGTACGCCGGGCCTCGGCAGCAGCCGGGGTACTTTTTTTACTGGCGGCGTTCGGACTGCGCGCAGACGCAACCGAACTGCCTGCGATATCGGCAGCCGCCGCTGAGTTCCACGGCGGTACGATCGACGCGGGCCAGCTCTACACGCAGTGTTTGCTCTCGACCGTGCGTTACGACGTCTCTTTTGAGAACGATCAGACGACGTATGTGATCACCGGCGACATCGGCGCCATGTGGTTGCGCGACGCGAGCGCGCAGGTCCGTCCTTATTTGTTTTTCGTCGCCGATCCAGGCGTGCGCAATATGCTGCGCGGTGTGATCGCGCGCGAGGCCAAGAACATGTTGGCCGATCCATACGCGAACGCGTTCAACCGCGACTACAAGGTCGCCGAGGAGAAATACGAGCTCGACTCGCTGCTCTATCCGATTCAGCTGGCCTGGATGTATTGGAAGCAGTCGCGCGACGCGTCCGTGTTCACGCCTGAGGTGAAAGCCGCATACGAGCGGGCGCTCGGTTTGATGCAGCTCGAACGCGACCATAGCTTCTCAGCCTATCGCCACCGCGAACTCATCAACGATGGGAAAGGCGCGCCGACCGCCGTCACCGGCATGGTCTGGACGGCGTTTCGACCCAGCGACGACCCCGCGACGTACGGTTATAACATTCCCGAGGAGATGTTCGCGGCGGTAGGTTTACGCGAGCTGGCAGAGATCGAAGCAGACGTGTGGCACGATTCGGTCAAACGCGATGAAGTCGATGCGCTGCGTCAAGGCATCATCGATGGCATCAACCGCTACGGCATCGTCTACACGCCCAAATTCGGCTATATCTACGCGTACGAAGTCGACGGCCTCGGCCACAGCGTGCTGATGGACGACGCCAACGTGCCGAGTCTGCTGTCGATTCCGTACATGGGTTTCACGACAGCGACGAACGGTATCTACGTCAATACCCGCCGCTTCGTGCTCTCGACCGATAATCCGTACTACTTCACCGGCAAGTATGCGCGCGGCGTGGGCAGCCCGCACACCCCGCACGGTTACGTGTGGCCGCTCGCGCTCGTGATGCAGGGCCTGACGAGCGGCGACCCACCAGAGGTCTCAAACGTTCTCGCCCAGCTACAAGCTTCGGACACGGGCGACCACCTGCTGCACGAGTCGTTCGATCCGAACAACCCCTCGCAGTTCACACGTTCGAACTTTGGCTGGCCGTGCTCGCTGTATTCCGAACTCGTGCTCGACCGGCTCATGGGCTTCACGCCTCTGCCGACGCCTGTCTTTCCAGGAATGTAGCACCCCGCCGCGCGCGAAAGAGAGCTCCCGAGGAGCGTGCTCGTTGGCTATCACTCTTGTCATCGGTGCCCAATGGGGGGATGAAGGCAAAGGCCGTATCGTCGATTTCCTCGCCGCCGGCGCGGACGTCGTCGGCCGCTTTGGGGGAGGCGCGAATGCCGGGCATACGGTGCGCGTCGGTGACAAGACGTACAAGCTGCGCATCGTGCCAAGCGGCGTGCTTGCCGGTGCCCTCGACTGCATCATCGGTCCTGGCACCGTCGTCTCGCTCGATCAATTCGTCGAGGAGCTGCGCAGTCTGGGTGCCGCGGGCATCGACGTCTCGCGCGTCTGGCTCTCCGACTTGGCCCACGTTCTGCTTCCTTATCATATCGAGCAGGATCGAGCGGCGGAGCGGGCGCGCGGCGACGCGGCCTTGGGCACCACCGGCAACGGCATCGGGCCCGCCTACGTCGATCGTGTGGCGCGCCGCGGCATGCGTGCCGGCGATCTGCGCGATCGAGCGCGCGTGCGCGCGATCGTCGAACGTCGCTGCGCCGAACTTGCACGCGAGGGGATCGGCGCCGATGCGGCCGCGATCGTGGCGCGCATCGAAGAGCATGGCCCCATGGTCGTCCCGCACATCCGCGATACCGTCGCACTGCTGCACGACGCGCTGCGCGCGGGCAAACGCGTCATCGCCGAGGGCGCGCAGGGCGCCTTGCTCGACGTAACCTTTGGCACGTATCCGTACGTCACGTCGTCGTCGACAGTCGCCGGCGGCGCTGGTGCAGGTCTTGGTTTCGGTCCCACAGCTGTCGAGCACGTCATCGGTGTCGCGAAAGCCTACGCGACGCGAGTCGGCGCCGGCCCGTTCCCATCCGAGCTGCTCGACGACGTTGGCGAGCGCATGCGCGAGCGCGGCGCCGAATATGGGACCGTCACCGGCCGCGCGCGGCGTACGGGCTGGATCGACACGGTTGCGTTGCGCTACGTCGCGGCGGTGAACGGCTTGACGCATCTCGCCATCACGAAGCTTGACGTGCTCGACGGATTCGATCAGGTCTGCATGTGCACGGGCTACGACGGCGCGCCCGACGCCTCGCTGCCGTTTCAAATGAGCGCGCCAGTCAAGCCCGTGCTCCGGCGCTTTGCCGGATGGACGCAACCCACGACCGGTGCACGAGCCTACGGCGAATTGCCTCCCCAAGCGCGCGCGTACTTGGACGCATTGGCGGCCGATGTCGGCGTGCCCATCAGCTATGTCTCCGTCGGCCCCGAGCGCAGCCAGATCATCGTGCGCGAAGATGCGCCGGCGAAGGCGCTCGCGTCACGCGCATGAGCAGGCGGCGCTCGCTCGAATTGGTCGCGCGCCTTTCGTCTGAAGCACGAGCGCGCGTCATGCGGCACAATGCAGAGGCGCGGTCTGCGGATGAAGCGTGCGCGCGCGAGCTCGAGCGGGCTGTGCGCGCATGCGCGCCCCTATCAAGGACCGGCACGTCCCTCACGTCATTTGCCTGCGGTCTTACGGCGGATGAACTCGTCGGCTGCGAGGTGCGCGCGGCCGTTCACACGCACAGCGCACAAACGCACGAAGCGGCAGCCGCTCAGGCGGCCGGCGACCAGCGCTATTGGTCCGCGCTGCACCGCGCTCTCTACCGGCGAACGCAGCGCAACAGGAATCAAACGACATGGCGCGACTGAAGGCCACAGACGTCGACCGATTTATCGAACGGCTGCGTGCGCCGCAGGCGGCAACGTCTGAGCAAGCCATTCGTACGGAAGCGGCTCCCGAGAAACGGGTGCCAGAAAACGCGCGTGCGCAA
>JAFAKE010000076.1 GCA_019235715.1 Vulcanimicrobiota bacterium | reverse complement strand
GTGCTCTTGGCTTCACGCGACATAAACCTGTCACGCTCGCTCGATCCTGAACTCCAATCCTTCGAGCAATGGCTCGACCGCAACGCAAGCGCCATCCCACTGGAATAAAGCATCCAGACGGGTGCTATTCGTGTTCTTGAATTGTCTAGAGCGAATGCCTTAACGAGGTTCTTGCTCTGAAGCGTCACTCCACGCGTCTTGGAACAAGCAACCCAAAAGCAACATCACCAGCAGCGTCGCTAGGGGAAATAGCGCGAGGTCCATGTTAGATACGTTCCCCCGCCCTAGGTCATGAAACACTGCCCCTGCGAGCGAGCGGACGCTCAGCCGGGGAGCGCGCCGCCCAAGCGCGGACGCCGCGCTCACGCATCTCATCAAACGCGTCCAGGAACGGGTCTTGATGCCTGGCGCGCCGGCGCGCGCGATCGAGTCCTAAGGACGAAGGGCCGATAACCGACAAAAGCAGCGAGCCCGTGCACAAAACCGGCATTGCATCACGCAGTACAAGACTTACGTCCCCTGACGTCGCGGCGATGAGTCCGTACGCCAGCAAGAACATGGCGGCCAGCCAAGACGGGACCCTGCTCGCCAAGCCAACCAAGAGCAGCACTCCTAAGACGATTTCGGTGACGGTCACCGCGGTTGACAGTTGAGCAGTGGGCACAGCCGGCAAGCCGGCATGGGTGTGGGCAAGTGGACCTATGGCCCTCATAAGCGGTGCACAAATCGACTCGAGTTTCCCCGCGTTGGTACACGACTGAACACTTTCGAAGGCCGCGGTGAGAAAAATAAGCCCAAGGCCAATGCGCAGCAGTCCGGCAAGCGTCCGGCCACCAAATACCATCAACGCCGAGAACGCAAGCGTTGTACTGACGCCGAACCAGAAAGCAACGTCGAGCGAGGCCTCTCGGTAGTGCAGCATGAGATACGCGATTTGCGTCGCGATCGCTAGCACCAACAACACCCTAGCCGTCCAAATCGACATACGATCTGTTTTCCCAATGCTTGGTAGCCTATGCAGCAGTTGGGACTCGGCCCTATTTTGTGAGAACGCGGCGCAGCGCGGGATAGTCGATTTTGGCGTTGTGCCGCCGATCGACTGGGATCCGATGAAGGAAGCGTATAGCGTCTATGCGCGCCCATCCAAGTCTTAGCTGTAGCTCGCCTTTCAGCCGGTCTTTGTCCGAAACTTTCGGCTGAACGGCGAGCACGGTAAGTCCATTGACTGCGACCAGCGCGCTGCGCGCGACGCCCGGGACGTCGCTGACGGCGGTTTCGACACAAAACGGGAACAACGACTGACCGTCCCGATCGATCCGGGTGCCGCATCGCCCGAGCAGCCACAAGCGTCCTGACGCATCGAGGTAACCGAGATCCCCCGTGCGGTGCCACACCGTTGTGTCAACCTTGAACTTTGTTTCCGCATCACCGCGACCAGCTAGATAGCCCGGCACGACATGGTCACCCGAAACGACGATCTCTCCCGCTTCAGGTGAGGGCAAAGTCATTTGTGCGAAGCGCTCCTCGTCCAGCTGTGATATTGGCTGATCAGACTGCTCTGCGATGATGCGTAGTCGCACCGCTCGGACAGGCATCCCCGCTAGCAACCCTGCGCCGTTTTGCATCGCCTTTCGGTCTGCCGTCGTGATGTCGCTGCGTCGACAATGCGCGATCGGTTCAGCTTCAGTCGAACCGTACACGGCGCTCGGATCGGCGTGTGGTGCAAGGTTTTGCAGCTCGTCCAAGAGGCGTGGAAACACGGGCGCTCCGCCGCAAAATATTTTGCGAATACTTGGCAGTGTCGTCTGAGCGGCTCCAGTGCAGCTCAGCATTCGGCCGAAAAATGCCGGAGAAGCTGTGGCGCTGGTTACGTTGCACGCAGCGGCATCTTCGTGGGCGTGGGCGCCGTCAACGCGACCAGGGCGACGCAGGTCGACGTCGCTGATGACGCTCGTGACGCCACACGCGAGATTCGCCAGAAGCACGATCGGTAAGGTGGTCGGGTCGACGCTCCCCGTTTGGAGCTCCATCGTTTCCCGAAGCGCTTCAAGCTGCGCGAGCAGCACGGCGTGCGTCCGCACTGCTCCTTTGGGGACGCCCGTGCTGCCGCTCGTAAAGGTCACGAGCGCGGGGCCGTCCGGTGCCACCG
>JAFAKE010000070.1 GCA_019235715.1 Vulcanimicrobiota bacterium | reverse complement strand
AGAAGATGATACCCACACCACTATACGCCGCCACCAGAGGCGCTTTGACCGTGCACGTGGCCAGCGTTTACCGCTACCTGTAGGACAGCCGCCCGTACCATGACGCATGTCGTGCTCGCCGTCACGCTCCCGGAGATCGGATCGTTTCTCTGGCGCTGGCTGGTCGCAGCATTTGCGATGTTCTGGGCCGTGCTCTGGTCGCTGCTGCTCGGCTTTTTGGTCTCCGCGATGATCCAAGCCTACGTGCCGAAAGGCGGCCTGAGCAAATTGCTCGGCAGGGTCGGGCTGCGCGAAATCGCGCTGGCGACCGGACTTGGTGCGGCAAGCTCGTCGTGCAGCTACGCTGCGGCGGCGACCGCGAAATCGCTTTTCAAACGCGGCGCCGCGTTCACGACGGCGATGGTCTTCATGTTCGCTTCGACGAATCTCGTCGTCGAATTGGGCCTTGTGCTGTGGCGCTTGATGGGCTGGCCGTTCGTCGCCGCGGAGTGGATCGGCGGGCTTGTGCTCATCGCGGTGTTCGTCGCGCTCGCGCAGCTCTTATTGCCCAAGAGCGCGATCGAAGATGGCCGCGCGATCTGCCAAGTCTCGGAAGCCGGCGGCCACGAGCACGACCACGGCGATATGATCGCGCCCGGCAACACGTTTTGGGAGAAGCTGCGTTCACCCGTCGGCTGGCGTTACGTCGCCCACTACTTCCAGATGGACTGGTCGATGCTGCAAAACGACCTCATCTTGGGCTTCGTGATCGCCGGCCTGCTCGCGATCGCCGTGCCCAACAGCTGGTGGCAGCATCTGTTCGTGCAGAACGCCGCGCCCGGATGGCGCATGCTCGAAAATGCGCTGGTTGGGCCGATCATCGCGGTGCTCAGCTTCGTCTGCTCGATCGGCAATGTGCCGCTGGCCGCCGTGCTGTGGCAAGGCGGCGCCACCTTCGGCGGCGTGGTCGCCTTCTTGTACGCCGATCTCATCGTGCTGCCGCTAATCGATATCTATAGGAAATACTACGGCTGGAGGCTGGCGCTCTCGATGACCGGGGTCTTCTATATCTCGATGGTCATCGCGGGGCTGCTGGTCGAGCTGCTCTTTTCGTGGAGCCGCCAGATCCCGCACGTGGCTGGGAATCTCCTAATGGATGTGGAGCAGTTCAGCCTCAACTACACGACCATCCTTAACATCATATTCGTGGTTGCGATACTCGGGCTGCTGTGGTGGGCGGGTCGGGGCGCTCAAGAGGGCCATGGAGACCATGCACAGGGCCATGAGGCGCACGAGCACGGCCGCGCGCACGAATAGTGTTGCATTCGCATTGACTTTGTGGTACAAAGTATAGGGCATGAACGTCGAAGTCGAACGCGCGCTCGCTGACCTCACCGAGGTTAGGGACCGTCTCGCCAGCGTCCAGCGTTTCCGAGGGTACTCAAGCCGGGTCGCCGCGGTCAGCGGTGCGATCGCTCTGGCCGGCGGGCTCGTGCAGGCGCAGATCGTGCCACACCCGAGCTCAGCCGCGGACGTCCATGTCTACGTGGCGATTTGGCTGTCGTGCTTTGCCGCTGCGCTCGCGATCTATTACGGCAATCTGCTGGGATGGTACTTGCGCAATCGAGGCCATCGTGCGCGCTATCAGTCGAAGACCGTTAGCGTGAGTTTGTTGCCTGCATTGGCGCTCGGCGCCGTGCTAAGCGCGGCCGTGTACCTACAGGGCGTGCCGGCGATGTTGCCGGGCATTTGGTACACGTGTTACGGTCTCGGACTGTTCGCATCGCGCAACCACGTGCCGCGCGGCGTGCTGACGGTCGCGGCGATGTTCGGCATCATCGGCGCCGCGCTGCTGCTCATGCCCAACCAATGGCCGGCACTGGCCTGGTGGGTCATGTCCGCAGGCTTCGCCGTCGGACAATTTTGGATCGGCTGGCTCATCGCAGCCGAAGGGCGCACTGAGGGCACTACTACGATTCCGGAGACCTCTGCATGAATTCGACCAACGCCCGCAAGGCGAACAAAAAGCCGGCGCGCACGAATGGCCGCGAAGCGCCCTACGCGTACGAGGGCTTGCAGCGCATCTTCCACGAGCGCGGACGCCTTGCGGTGTGCACGTGCCTCGTCGCGCACCCTGAAGGCATGAGCTTCACCGATCTCCAGGATGCATGCGCTTTGACGGACGGCAACTTGAGCCGGCACCTGACCGCGCTCGCAGAGATGGGCGTCGTCGCCACGACGAGAGAGACCGGCCACGGCCGGCCGACGACGATCTGCCGCATCACGAATACGGGCCGCACGCGCTTTTTGGCCTATATCGACGAACTTGAGTCGGTCGTGCGCGAGGTTCAGGAAAAGGCGCAGACTCAATCTGGCGACTCGCGCTCATCGGCGCGTTTGGCGACGACATAGGGGGCGCGATGATCTCGACCAAGCCGACGACTCGACTCATCGAACTCGCGGATGCTCCGATGCCGGAGCACATCGCGATCATCATGGACGGCAACCGGCGCTGGGCGCGCGAACGCGGCTTGCCGGTCGCCGAGGGCTACCGGCGCGGTATTGCAACGCTGCGCGAAACCGTGCGAGCGTGCCGCGATTTCGGCATTGGAATGCTCACCGTGTACGGCTTTTCCGAAGAGAACTGGTCGCGCCCGTGGAGCGAGATCTCGGTCCTCTTCGATATCTGCAGTGCTTTTGCGTATCAAGAACTCGACGGTCTACGGCGCGACAACGTGCGCGTGCAGGTGATCGGGAAGTGGGGCGCTTTGCCGGATCGCCCGCGCCGTGCGCTTGAGAACTTGGTCGCCAAGACCGCCGCGAACACGGGCACCGTACTTAATCTCGCGGTGAATTACAGCGCGCGCACCGAGTTGCGCGAGGCAGTCCATGCGCTCGCCGGCGATATCCGTTCGGGGGCGCTCGACGCGGAAAAGATCACGGACGAAACGCTGAGCGACTATCTGTATACGAAGGGTATGCCGGATCCAGATCTGCTGATCCGGCCCGGCGGCGAATATCGGCTGTCGAACTTCTTGCTGTATCAGTGCGCGTATACGGAATTGTACGTCACTGACGTGTGCTGGCCGGAATTCTCGCGCGACCACTTCACCGCAGCAGTCGCCGAATTCCAGCGCCGCCAACGCCGCTTCGGGCGCTAACCGCCCTTTACGCAGGTCGCGGTGTCGGCCGTCAGCCACGAGCTGCCGCCCGGCGTACCTAATTCATCGAGCTGCGTCGTTTTCGTATCGCTGACCTTGGTCATCGTCGTGCGGTAAGGAAGCGCGGGCATACCGCTTGCAGTCACAGTGCCCATCCACACGATCGTAGGGCCGTTAAAGCCCGGCGAGGTCTGCGTGCTCGACCCCTTGCTCGAATTCGCGGTCTGCACCCACTCCTTCTTATTGTTGTCAAGCCACACGTCTGAAGTGCCTTCGCCGCCTGCTGTCGTCCTTGTGAGCAGATGGGTACCATCCGATGACAACGTCGTGACGGATGTGACCTGCGGCGTCGAGCCGTCAACCGCCTTGACCGAACAGGTCCAGGTGCCGAGCATGAAGCGCATGCTTCCCATGCCCAGTGATGTGCTCGCAGCGGTCGCAGTCGTCGCCAGCACCAAGAGCAGTGCTGCAGTGGTGGTAAGCGGTCGAACGATCATGATTGCTCCATGATGTGCATATAGTTCTTGTCAAAGGCGGCAAGCAGCCCCTCGGCTTGCGCGTATGGACCCGGTGTGTACGCGCGCGAGGCCACACCGAGTTGCGAAAGCTCGCACACGTGCCAATCTTGGCGATTGGTCATATCCCAGAACTCGACCGCATCAGAACCGTCAAAATCGGGTTTGGTCATTTCGGTTGGATCGAAGAGCCACACGCAGGTCACCAGCGTGCGTTGCGGAGTCACTGGCGTGAGATAGTGCGCCATGACGTAGTCCGGATGCAGGCTGAGCAGCATGGACGGAAAGATCTCGTAGTAGTAAACTCGCTCGCGGTCTTCTGCGCTCAGCTCGGGGAACGCTTTGCGCGTAGTTCCGCCGCTCAGCGTCATCGTCTCGCTGCCGTGGCGCAGCGACATGTATCCCCCAAGGACGGTCCCTGACGACAGGTCGTTGCGGCCGCTGTCCCACGGCGACACCTTGTCCAGTTGCGGGTGCACGAGCGGACAGTGATAGCACTCGGAATAGTTCTGTAAGATCAGCTTCCAGTTGCACGCGAGATCGTAGTCGATGCGCTTGCCTTCGCGCAAGCGGCCGATGTGCCAGCGGTCAAAACGATCGGTCAGCGCGGGGAACGTGTTGGCGAAGGGCTGCGGATTCTCGGAGATATCGACGAAGATGAAGCCTTCCCACGTCGCGAGCGCCGCCGCGCGCAGGGGATACACCGACTCCTCGAAGCCAGGCACGTCCTTCATATTGCGCGCCGTCATGAGCGTGCCGTCAAGGCCGTACGTCCACGCGTGATACGGGCAGACGATTGCGCCGCTGAACTTGCCGCTCGCAGCCTCGCAGATGCGAGTGCCACGATGTCTGCATACATTGAAGTGCGCGTGCAGGCGCGCGCTCTTATCGCGCACGATGATGAGGCTCTCGTCCGCGACTTGCGCGGTGAAAAAGCTGCCCGCCTCGGGAAGCTGTTCTTCTCGACCGACGCACACCCAGCCGCGCGAGAAGATACGGGTTTGTTCCTCTTTGAAGACGTCTGGCGACGTGTAGTATCGTCCCTCAAGAGTATGGGCAGATGCGACGAGTCTGGCTCTGGTGAAAGTCGCCATAGTGGAGGGTTCTCGCGCAGGGGCGCCGTCACCCGCGGGAGCGAATCGACACGGTCAATGCTTTGCGACCTCCATCTGCACAGCAATCGAAGCGACGGCGAATTAGCGCCAGAAGCGGTGGTGGACGCCGTTGCGGATGCGGGCGTGGAACTTGTCGCGTTGACCGACCACGACACGACCGCCGGGCATGCGGCCGCTCGTACGCGCGCGGCGGATCGGGGGGTGCGCTTCATCGGCGGCATTGAGATGACGACCTACGACGCTGGCCGGGTCGTCCACGTTTTGGGTTTCAACGTTTCCGACCGCGACGGCGACTTGCGTTTCGCGAACGAACAGACATCGCAAATATTTGGCGAGAACCAAGAGCGCTGGATCAGGTCACTTGCGTCAGAAGGTGTCGCGGTCGAATGGAATCGCGATTTTGCGGATGCACCCGTGCGTCTGCCGGTATTGATCGAGCGTTTGTGCCGGCGCGGGTTCGAGGGCGGCGATCCGCAGCGCTGTCACGGTGCGTTCCGCGCTTTTTTCGCGTCCCTGCCCGCGCACGCGTATGAAGGTTTGCCGACACCCGCGCAAGCCGGCGCGATCATCCGCGGCGCGGGTGGCGTTGCGATGCTCGCACACCCCGCCGACCTGGTCGATGACGGACTCGCCGATCAGCTGCTTGACGAGCTCGATGGACTCGAAGCGATGTACATGCGCTACGATTCGGATCGACGTTCAGAATTGTGCGGTCTCGCGCGCCGCCGCGGAAAGCTGTACTCGTGCGGCAGCGACTGGCACGGTTGGTTCCAAGGCGCGTATGTCAATCCGCAGTTCGAAGCGCCGCCCGATCTGCTGCAGCGTCTTGAGATTCAGACGTTCCGTCAGCCGAAGAGCTCGGTCGACTGAGCGGCTTTTTCCCGTGTTTGTGAATTAGAGCCACGCGCGCGCTTCGCTGCCACGAAGGCGAGAACGTCTTCCACTGTCCGCGCGTTCAGCACATCGGCCTTCGTCAGACCAGCCTTGCGCGCCGTGCCGACGCCAAAACGCAAGTTGTCGAAGTCCTCGAAAGCGTGTGCGTCGTTGTCGATCGCGATCGTGCAGCCAAGCTCTTTCGCGCGTCGCGCCAGCGCAGCGCTTAAGTCTAGTCGCGCGGGATTCGAGTTGATCTCAAGCGCAGTTCCAGAGGCAGCCGCTGCGCGAAAAACAGCGTCGGCGTCAAATTCATAGCCGGCACGTTGTTCGATCAGCACGCCGGTCGGATGACCGATGATATTCACGTTCGGATTTTCGATCGCACGTAGCAAGCGTGCCGTCTGCTTGGACTTGTCCGCCGCGAAGCCGGAGTGTATCGAGGCGACGACGATGTCGAGTTGCGCGAGCACATCGTCGGGAAAGTCAAGCGTGCCATCGGCGCGGATGTCGACTTCGGACGAGCATAGGAGCCGGATGCCGTACGACGTCGCGACCGATCTGATTTCTGCGATCTGCTCGAGCAGCCGCTCGATCGACAAACCGTTTCCGACCGCGCGCCCGCGCGAGTGATCTGAGATCGACATGTATGAAAATCCGCGGCGCGCGGCTTCCCGCGCCATCTGCTCGATGCTGCGTGTCCCGTCGCTCCACGTCGTATGATCGTGAAGATCGCCGCGGATGTCGCCGATCTCGATGAGCGCCGGCAGCTCGTGCTTGCGCGCTAATTCGATCTCGTTCAATCCGAGCCGTATCTCGGGCGGGATGAACGGCAAGCCGAGCATCTCGTAGACGCCGGCTTCGGTGGCGGACGTGCGCACGCGGCCGGTCTCGATCGTCTGCACGCCCCACTCGCTGACTGAAAGGCCCTTGCGCAGCGCGTACTCGCGCAGCTTGACGTTATGATCTTTGTTGCCGGTGAAGTGCTGGAGCAAGTTGCCAAAACAGCGATGGGGCACCACGCGCAAGTCAGCGGCGATGCCCGCGTGCAGCCAAACCGTCGCTTTCGTATCGCCTTTAGCCGTCACGCGCTCAACGCCGTGCAGCGCGCAGAAGAAGTCAAGCGCTTTTTCGGGCGTCGAGCTCGTGCAGATGAAGTCGAGATCCCCGACAGTCGATTCCATGCGGCGCAGACTGCCGGCCGCGACGACGTTCTTGGCGAGTTTCGCCTCCTCGAGCGCTGCGGTGATCCGCGCCGCGAGCTCCCACGCGTCGCCCAGGCGCATGCGCTGCGTGCGCTGTGCCAAGCGCGAGAGCGCTAGCTTGAGATTCTCAACGCCCTTCGCGCCGAGTCGCGGCAGCGCCGCAATCGATCCGTCCTCGACCGCAGCGCGCAAGTCGTCAAGCCCTGTGATGCCGAGGCGCTGATACATCGCGATCGCGGTCTTCGTGCCGATGCCGGGCACGCGCAAAAGTTCAAGGATGGTCGAGGGGAACTTGGCGCGCAGTTCTTCGAGATACTTGCACGTGCCGGTCGATTCGATGTCGACGATCTTCTGCGCGATCGCTTTCCCTACGCCCGGCAGTTCGTCGACTTCGCCGGCATCGATAAGCTCGCGCACCGGCGTCTCGCAATCCTCGAGACTGCGCGCAGCGCGTTCGTACGCCTTGATCTTGAAGAATGGTTCGCCGTCGAACTCCATGAGCGCAGCGATTTCGTTGAGGCGAGCGGCGATGTCGTAGTTAGTCACAGTAATGCCTTGGTCGCCTGCCTTCTCGAAGGCGCCGCTGCGACCCCGCCCGAACGAATTTCGCCACGATGGCGACCCAGGCGCCGCCGCGGCACAAGCGGCTCGATCCGCAGATCCTCAATCTTCCGGTCGAGAAGATGCGCGACGGGTACTACTCGGATACGTACTTCAATCGAGTGCGCCAGATCTTGCAGGCGGACGACCATCACCCGCGCGTTTTGATGCAAGTATTCCAAAAGAAGCACGCCGTGCTGTGCGGCATCGACGAAGCCATTGCGATCTTGAAGCTGTGCAGCGGCCGGCGCAATGCAGACGGGTCCTGGACTGACGGCTGGCCGCAACTCGATGTGCGCGCGCTCTACGACGGCGATCGCATCGCGCCGTACGAAGTCGTGATGACGATTGAAGGCGATTACGGCCTCTTCGCGCATCTCGAGACCGATTATCTCGGCGTCCTGACGCGTCGCACGAAAGTCGCGACCAACACGAGCGCCGTGGTCGCTGCGGCGAACGGCAAAAACGTGCTGTTCTTTCCTGCGCGCTTCGATCATCATCTCGTCCAGACGGGCGACGGTTATGCCGCATACGTGAGCGGCGCGCTCGGCGTGAGCACCGACGCGCAAGCCGAATGGTGGGGTTCGAGGGGCATCGGAACTGTGCCCCATGGCTTGATCGCCGCATACAACGGCGACACGGTGCTTGCGACGGCGAAGTTCGCTGAGTTTGTCGATCCATCGGTCAACGTCATCGCGCTTGTCGATTTTGACAACGATTGCGTGAACACGTCGATCGCGGTCGCTGCTCGTCTGGGCCGGCGCCTTTGGGGCGTCCGGCTGGACACCTCTGAGACGCTCGTCGACAAGAGCTTGTGGAATTCGATGGGCACGTTCAAACCGACCGGCGTCAATCCGGAGCTGGTGCTCAACGTGCGGCGCGCGCTCGACGACGCGGGCTACGGCTGGGTGAAGATCATCGTATCCGGCGGGTTTGACGTCGCCAAGATCAACCAGTTCGAGGATCGCAAGATTCCGGTCGATGCGTACGCAGTCGGCTCGGCGCTATTCCGCGGCATCTACGACTTCACGGCCGACATCGCGCTCGCAGAAAAGGACGGAAAAATGGTCGCGTGCCACAAGGTCGGCCGTCCATATCGTCCCAACCCACGCCTCGAGAAGCTCAGCTAATCGAGTCGCTCAGTCTGGCGAGCCGCGCATTCAGTTCCGCGCGCGATAGATCGTTCAGCGCGAACGTCTTAATCTTCGCGCGACCGCCACGTACGAGCTCGACCGTGGATAGCGGCACGCGCAACGCTTCCGCGATCGCCGCACGGCAGGCCTCATTCGCCTTTCCGTCATGCGCGCGCTCGCGCACGCGGACGATGAGGTGAGATCCATCCCACGTCACGCTGGCCGATCTTGATCCTGGCTTGGCGTTGACCGTGATATACGCACCGCTACGGTAAGAGGGCATTTTCGCCGGCGTACAGGCCATCGGAATTTGGCAGCCACGCCCAGACGATGATCGCGCGCACCGCCGGATGCACGAATGCGAATTGTAAACTCGAGCCGGCCGGCAATAAGCCTTGCGCGTTCAACGTGTCGGCGGTTGGTTGTGCGTTTGAGGTCCAGGGTGCCTGCCCGTAATGCATTTGACCGTTTTGCAGCGCGTTGTAATGCACGTGTTGCGGGATGTCATACCACGCGCTCGCAGGCACCGATCCGAAGGCGCTCGGCACCGTCCTGTTCGCGAACTGATAACCGCATGCGACGAGACGTCCGCTCTCGTCGTAGACGAGCAGCGTCGGATGTGCGAGGTCGCTCGGATCGAAGCGCGCGTGGTTGGTGAACATGACGCCGACGCCGTCAATGTAGTCTGTGGTCTGCACGTAGTCCGCCGCCTTCGCCCAGTAGACCAGCCGATAGGTCTCGGTCGCAGCGCGCACAGCCTGGGCAAAAGCGGAATCATATCCGTCGTCAGCCAGCGCGGCAGCCGGCAACGCGAGCATCGCAAGGACCAAGACCAACCTTCGCATATCCTTTAGTATACATCGGCATACGCGAAGCGGTCGACTCAAGCATCGACCGCTCCGTCGCTTGTGACGCGCTAGCCGATCAGTAACGCCAGAGTTTGACGCTTGCCGGCAGCGAGCTCGTCTTTGCTGCAAGGCTGTACGGCGGGCAGCTCGACTGCGGCGCGGGCGCCGGCGGCGTTTTCGCAGCCTGCACCTGGTTGGCATAGAGTTGCGCGAACGCCGCATAGCCGGCATCGTTCGGATGGAAGCCGTCCGCGGAGAAGTTGGCGACGTTGTACGATTGCGCGGTGCACAACGCGTCCACGACCGCATTGACGCTGCTGCCGGCGGACGGATTGATCACCTGCATGTCTAGGCCGACCGATACTTGATCGAGCGCTGCTTGCACCGGCGCCGGCTGCATGGTGCCGACCGGTATCAAGGCGAAATTCGGAAGATTCGAAACGACGATCTCCGCGTTGGGCGCTGCCTTCTTGATGTCTTGGATTAAGGTCGCGTAATCGGCGCCGAACTTCGCCATTTCGGCGGCGATGAACGCCGCCGGATTCGGGTTGCCCGCCGAGCATTGGACGATCGCATTCGTGTCGTTGCCGCCGGTGAACACCGTGACCAACGTTGAGCTAGCGTTGATTAGCGGCACTTCACTCGTGATGATGTTGCCGGGCGCGCCGAAACACGCAGCGGTATCGGCCTGGATGTCGGGCCCGATGACGGCGCCGGAAATCCCGAGATCGACCAACGTGACCTGCGCGCTCGGGCCGCTTAACAGCCCCGTCAGGTCAACGACGTAGCTCTTGCCGCCCGGACAACTCGGAGGGCTTGGCATGGGCGGCGTGCCAGCAGTCGTGCACGGCGCGGACGATCCCACGCCGACAGCGTCGCTGGCGCCAAGCGCTGTGTAGGTCGAATGTACGATAAATCCGGAGGTGCTGCTGCTCGAGCACCCGATTCCCGTGAGGCCCATCACGACCGCGATCGATGCGGCCGCCGCGCGCGCGCGATTCATAAGAGTATCCTTCTACGCCGATGACTAATGAAGAGAGCGCCAAGGTTGCGCCTGTTCCGCTCGCGACCCTGCCATGGTTTTTTTAAGGTGCACGAGCGGGTTCCGGAGGTTGGCGTGAATCATCGCCTCGCGATGTTCGTGCTGTGCTGCGCCGTCGTCACCATCGCCGGTATGCCGAGTCTTGCCGACGCGCCGCACTTGCGTCCGGGCGACAGCTTCACATACGACATCACCGTTCAAGTCGACGAACGCTCCGCGCAGACCGGGAATCATAGCAAGCCGCAAACCGACTCCAGCACGGGCGCGGGAACCGCGACGCTGCAGATCGGCACGGTCGGCCCTGACGGCACGGCGAATGGCACGCTCAACATTCAGCTGATCGGCTACACGCATGGGCAACCCGTGGTCTTGCAGCGCACGCTGCAGGCGACCGTGAGCCCGGCAGGCGAGATACATCCATCGGGTTCTATCGATCCGCTGATCGATCAAGCGATCGCGCTCGCCAATCAAAGTTCGCGCGACATCGCGGCGCGCGATGTGCGCACGCAGCCGAGATGGCGCTGGCTTATTCCATCGCCGGAATACCCGATGACGATCGCGCTCAACCGCGCCGTGCAGGGCCAACAGACGTATCAAGGGCTGCCGACGCTGATCGTGCAGACGACCGGCGGGGGTGAGTATGTCGCGCAGAACGATCCCGTGCAAGCAAGCATGAACATGGCCGGCACCTACTATTACGACCAGCAAGACGGCTTGTTCGTCGGTCAGGCGATTCGTACGGATTCGATCGTCCAAGATGCGACGTCCGGTAGCAGCGTCGACTCGTCCAGCCTTGTCACGATCGTATTGCGCCAGTTCTCGCGTCTGCCAACGGTTGAGGAGGTCGCACCGGCTGCATCCGCTTCACCGACGCCGTCCGCCGAGCCGACGCAAACGCCGACGCCGGTGCCCGCGCAGGTCGCTCCCTCGCCCTATCCGACAGTGCCGGTGGTGACGCCGACTCCCTGACGATGAAGCCGCATGCGCTTGTCTTCGCTGCTGTCGCGCTCGCCGCGGCGGCGCTGGCCGCATCTGCGGGCGCCGGCTCGTCATCGCCGCTGCAAAACGTGTTCCCCATGGGCCGCGTCTTCGCGGTCGCCGAGGAACAGGTCTATGTCATTCAGCGCCATCAGACATTGGTCGTGCGCTACCGTTCGCCGAGCGGCGACATCGTTTCGAGGACGTTGACACGACAGGACTCGCACAGCATCGCGTTCACCGTCGAAGGATACGAAAACGGCGCGGCGGTCGTCGCCGTCGCTGATGATGTTGCGTCCGACCAGGCGGCACGGCCAAGTCCCGCAATCGGAAATGACGGGAGCATTGCGCAAGCCGGAGCACTTTCTGCGTTGACCCCCATCGCGCTCGTGTTGTCGGGATCGCCGCCGCCGGAAAATACGGGTGGCCAATCGCCTGCGCCGCTCACCGAGGGCGGCAAATGGCCGGCAAGCGGCGCTGTGCAAATGCCCTTTGGCACCACGATGCTGCGCCTGACGAACGCGAGCAATGCTTGGGAGGGCAACGACGCGGTACAGCAAGTCGTTGCGACCGGCTCTATCGACAGCAACGCCAGCGTGACCGTGCCCGGCCTCGGTATAGCGGCGCTCCACGGTGGAGGAACGGCCAATGGCACGTCGTTCGTCGACATGGAGCAGCGCTTGGTCCTCGGGTCGAGCTACACGATGACCGGATCCGGCAACCTCTCGACGCGCAATGGGCAAAATGGCACATATATGATGAAGGGCGATTACTTGATCGCGCTTGCCCGCTTCATCCCCGGCCGGCCAGGCCCGGGGTATGCCGAAGCGACTGAGCTGCCGCGCAATATCGAGACGGTCCCTCCCGACAGCGACATCATGCACGGCGGGGCATCTTCGGAGATCTCGCACCCTGCGCCGACCGACAACATCATGCGCGAGCCACCGCCGCAAACCGAAGCGGGGCCGCCGCCGCAAGAACTGAGCCTGCCGCCGGTGCCCCTGCCATCCTTCAGCGGCGCGCGATTGGCATCGCCGCCGGCGCCGCCCCCGACGCCGATGCCGACGCGTACGCCGCGCTAGCCTCGGGGACCGGCTTGTTGAGTTAAGAAGCCGTTACTGAAAGAAGCGCGCGCGGACCGCAGAACGCCACTCGTCAGTGGTTGACGAACGACTGATCGCTGGCCGCGGTCAGATCCGCGGCATCGTCGCGGTCGAAACGGACAGTTTTTCCGGAAAAGCGACGCTGTATCGCCGAGAAGGCGCGCGCATCGAGCGCGACGTCGTGCCCTTACGCTCCTGGATGCTCGCGCGCAAACCTGCTGACGACAGCATCGAGCTTGACGGCCGTCATCCGCTGCGTCATTTTCTGGTCACCAGCGATCGCCGGCCCATGGAGTTCGCGCGCTCGTTAGCCAGCGATCAGCGTCTCGCGTATCTGGACCCCATCACGTCGCACCTGGTCGAGTCCGGACAGACCTTTTACCGCGGGCTGGCGTTCCACGATTTGCGCCGGCTGCAGTTCGACCTCGAAACGCTCGACATCTATCCTGAACGTCCGAATGCCGCAATCGTGCTTATCGCGCTGCACGACTCGACCGGTTACGAGCGCGTGCTCGCGCTCGACGACTTTCCCAACGAGGGGGCGCTGATCGACGAATTCGTGCGCATCGTGCGCGAACGCGATCCGGATGTGCTCGAGGGCCACAACGTCTTCAATTTCGATCTCTGGTTCTTGGCCGAGCGCGCGCGCAGGTTCGGCGTGCCGCTGACCCTTGGCCGCGACGGCGCGTGGATGTGGTTAGATGAAACGCTGCGCCGCAGCGTGCCGAACGGCATGGTCGCGCGCTATTACCGCGTTCCGGGGCGTCAGATCATCGATACGTTCTATAGCGTCATGCGCTGGGACGTCGCGCGAAAACTTCCCAATTATAAGTTGAAGCACGTCGTGCGGCATTTGGGCATCGGCGACGAGAGCCGCGCACTGGTCGATGCCGCGAACATGCGCGCACTGTGGAACGATCCGCAGCAGCGCGCGAAACTCAAGGCATACTGTTTGGATGACGCGCGCGACACCGACCGCCTTTCGCGGCTGGTCACGCCGAACGAATTTTATCAAGTGCAGATGGTGCCCGAATCGTTCCAGGGTCTGGCGTTCGTCGGCATCGGCAGCCGCATCGAGCGGCTTATGGTGCGCGAGTACTTGGCAGTGCGCCACTCCGTGCCTCGGCCGCGCAGCGCCGCGCCGATCGAAGGCGGATTCGCGGCGGCGCTTGAGGTCGGGGTTTTCGACGACGTGGTCAAGTGTGACGTCGAAAGCCTGTATCCGTCGTTGATGCTCGCACGCGGCATCGAGCCGCAAGACGATGATCTGCACGTCTTCTTGCCGATGCTCGCGCAGCTGCGCGAACGGCGGGTAAGCGCAAAACGCGATGCGGAAATCGCGCGCGCCATGGGAAACGCGCGCGCGCATGTCGCCGCCGACGGTTTGCAGCAGGCGTTCAAGATACTCATCAACTCGTTTTTCGGATTCATGGGCACGAATGGGCTGCACTTCAACGACCCGGCCGCAGCCGCACGCGTCACGGAAGCCGGGCGTCTCGTGATGGATCGCATGGTCGGCGCGCTGCGCGAGCGCAACGCACGCGTGATCGAAGTCGATACGGATGGCGCATTCTTCCAGCCTCCGACGGATGCGAACGCAGTGCGCATGGTGGCAGAAGTCGGCAGCACGCTCGGCGACGGACTGCATCTTGCGCTTGAAGAGCGTTATCCCGCGATGCTCTCGCTCATGCCGAAGAACTACGCCCTCAAACGCGAAGCCGGCGATCTCATCTTGCGCGGTTCGGCGTTGCGCTCGGCGCGCGACGAACCGTTCGGACGATCGCTCGTATCCGCCATCGCGTTGGCGCTGCTCGAGCGCAGGACGAGCGAGATCGTCGACCTCGTGCGCACTGCGATAGAACGCATACGTAACGGCGAGCTGAGCGTCGAAGAGTTCAGCCGGCGCGAGTCGATCACGCCGAAGACGTTCAACTCGCCCGCGAACAAGCGCCTGGCCAACGCCATCGCCGAAAGGGGCCTCGCCGTCGGCGACAAAGTCCGCGTCTATCAGCGCGTCGGCGGCGAGTTGGCGCTCTCTGAAGAATATGCGAACGACGAGGACCGCGAACACCTCGTGAGGCGCATCGCGGACTTCGTGGCGCGCTTCGGATCGCTGGTGCCGGCAGATGCCCGCGCAGCCGCGGGCCAGCCGGAGCAGCTGTCGATGCTGTAAAGGAATTTCGTGGCGTCAGATACGTTTCGCGTCGCCGTGATCGGCATGGGCTTCGGTGCGCGCGTGCAGATGCCGGTGTTCCGCGACCACCCGCAATGCGCGGTGACTGCGGTGTGCTCCGGCTCGCTCGAGCGCGCAAAGGCGGCGGCCGTGCAGTTCGCTGTGCCTTATTTCACGGATGACTATCGCGAGTGCGTCAAGCGCGCCGACGTCGATCTGGTGAGCATCGTGACGCCGCCGCCGCTGCATAAGCCGATCGCGCTGGCCGCGCTGCGCGCCGGCAAAGACGTGCTGTGCGAAAAGCCGTTCGCGCTTAACGCCACTGAGGCACGCTCGATGTGCAGCGCCGCGCGCCGCAGCAAACGTGCCGGCATGCTCGATCACGAGTTCCGCTATATCCCCGCGCGACTGCGCGCCAAGTCGCTTGTCGACGACGGCTGGCCTGGAGACGTCGAGCGCATCGTGATAACCGAAGCGACGACCTGGATGCATCCGACCAGCACGCTGCGCCATGCGTGGCAGTCTCGTGCGCGCGACGGAGGCGGAGTGCTAGGCGCGCTCGGCTCGCATTACATCGACTATTGCCGCTGGCTGGACGGCGACGTACGCGAAGTCAAGGCCACCTTACAGACGCGCGTGAAGAAGCGCGCACGTCCTGACGGCGCGCCGGCAAACGTCGACGCTGACGACAACTTTTCAGTGAGCATGGAGATGGCAAGCGGTGCGCTTGCCACCATCGATCTCACCGCGACTGCGAATGCCTCCTACAGCTCGATCTTCATCAGCGGTAGCAAAGGCGCGCTGCTCGTGCGCGACGACGCCGAGATCTTCGGCTTGCGCGCCGGGCGCGAACCGGTGCTGGTCACCGCACCGGCGCGATTTCCCCGCCGTCTGGCGAATGCCGGCCATCGCCTGATCGGACCGTTTTACACGCTCGTGAACGAGATGCTCGACCATTTGGCCGGTAAGCCGTCGTCAGTCCCGACCTTTGAAGACGGACTCAAAGTGCAAGAAGTATTGGATGCCGCTCGCCGCGCCGCGCGCACCGGACGCGCCGTGCGCTTGGGTGGCGCAAGGAGACGCTCGTGATCGTCGATCATCCGCTCGACCCGGACTTCACCTATCTGCGTACGATCCACACAGAGCCGGATGCGCTTATGCTCGAGCTGGAGGCTGCCGGCGCACGCGATGAGATTCCGATCGTCAGCCGTGAGGTCGGACGCTTTTTGTCGGTGATGGCGAGCGCGATGCTCGCGAGCAACATCTTGGAAGTCGGCACGGCCTACGGCTGCTCGACATTATGGATGGCGCGCGCGCAGCCCGAGACCGGCCGCATTTGGACGATCGATCCCGACGCAAAACGCACCGATATCGCGCGCGATTTTTTCCGGCGTGCGGGTGTCGCCGATCGCATCGAGATCTTCAACCAGCCTGCGCTCGACGTCATGGGGCGCCTGCCAAAGAATATCTACGACATCGTGCTGCTCGACGCGCTCAAGGAAGAGTATTCTGATTATCTAAAGCTTGCGATCCCGTTGCTCAAACACTCAGGTCTGGTCATCGTCGATAATCTTCTGTGGCACCATCGCGCCGCGACGGCGAGCGGCCCGAATGATGACAAAGCGACGACTGCCATCAGGGCATTCAACACCGAATTCTTGCGCAACCCTGCGCTCAACGCGACGATTCTGCCGTTGGGCGACGGCGTGGGGGTCGGCGCCAAGATCGCATGAGGTCACGCATATGAAGCCCGCTCGTTTCGCCGCCCTTTCCTTTAGCCTACTCGCTGCGCTGGTTGCGCTCGTGGCGCTGACGCCGCTCGGAAGCGCTGCTGACGCACCACTACCCCGCCAGCTCATGACCGTCGGTGTGCCGATCCCGGTACCGCGCGCGATCGGCCGGTTCGAACAATTGCTGATCGATCCGAAGTACCGCGATCTGATCGCCGTGCATGCGAGCAGCAACGAATTGCTGTTCGTCAACGTCGACAGCGGCGAGATCGAACGGCGCGTGCTCGTCGGTCCCGGCCGCGGCGTCGCGGTCGACGTGTACGATGGAAAGATCTTCGTCGGCACCGACGACGGTTATATCTCGCAGCTCAACCGACGCTGGCTTGTCGAAAATCAACGCATCTACACAAACGGTCCGGTCGGTTCGGTCGCGTTCGATCCGAGAAACGGCCGGCTCTATGCCGTGCACGCCGGCGGCAACGAAATATGGGTCATTCAGGGTAAGACCGATAAGATCCAACAGTTCGACGTGCCGGTCGCCAACGGCCCGAGGTCCATCATCTACGATTCCGGCAGCGACAGGCTCTATCTCAACATATCGTCGACGAATTCAGTCGCGGTGATCGATCCCAATACCAACACCGTGACCGGCTCGTTGGCGCTCGGCGATGTCACCGACCCGACCGGTATCGCAGTCGATGCCAAGGGCCACAGGCTTTTCAGCGCCGGCAGCAACGGCAAGGTCGCGATCATCGATCTCACGAGCGGCAGATTGACCGGAACGGTTTCCGTCGCGCCGCGCACGGATCAACTGGCATATGATGACGCGCTCAACAAACTGTACGCCGCCAGCGGCATCGGCCTGATCACCGTGATCGCCGATAACGGGCAAGCCTTCGACCGCATCGGGGACGTGACGGTTCCACGCGGATCGCATTCGCTTGCGATCGATCCGAAGACGCACAACGTATGGATCGCATACGGCGGAGACCAAAATGATTTCGTGGTGAAGTTATTGCCGCCAACCTCGCCTGCGCCATCCGCGTCACCCGCAGTGAGCGAGACGGCGCCGCCGATATCGACTCCTGGAGCACCGCAACCATCAGGAAGATGAGTGGCATCGCCAACTCTTGACGCGCGTGCGCTGACACGTGATTACTTAGTCGTTGGGGGCACCCTGGCGGGAGGGCCGGTTTGACTCATCGCGTCCTGCGGGTTCAATTCCCGTTGCCTCCAACGCGGGCGCGAGCCCGTGGGAGTGCGCGATGGCGAACTGGAGCTCCCCTTGAATTTGTTTCAATCATGCGATATTATACAAGTAGCGCGATGGGTCAAATCGGTTGAGACCACTGCGGAAGCGGTGGTCTTGCCTTTTGGGCACGTTCATGACTTTTTTGCGTAGCTCGGCAGCAAACGCGGCATGCCCGGCGGATACATCGACGGATGCTCTTCGATGAAGCGCTCTGACAACACGGCCATATATTCGAAGTCTTCCCACGTGCCATCATCGTTCTGCGCTGCGCGCACAAGCGCTATGTATGGCTCGAGTCTGCGCCACGAACCGAGCACGACGGAGCAGTACTGTTCCAAGAACAACTGGCGATCGACAACGCCATTGCGGACAAGCGTCCCAAGCGTCTCAAATGCGTTCGCCGTCATCGTGAGCGCAGAATAAACCTCGGCATAACGATCGTTCGGTGTGACGGCTTCTCGCTTGGCTCTTGCAGTGAGGTATGTTCGGAAGGTTTCGTCGTTTGTCAAGTCGCCCTCGCGCACCAACACGGCGTCCGCACGCTGGTGCGCGTCGTCGTCCAGCATGTTGCGCAGCGTCATGAATCCGGCAATTTGATTTCCCGCGCGCATATGCCGCAGTTGAATGGTAGCGGCGATCGCCGTAGCCGCGATGACGGTTGTGGTCAGAATCGCCGCAATCGTGTTGACGAGCTCCAATGGCATGATCAGTCCTCGCCCAGATACGCTTTGCGCACATCGTCATCCGCGAGCAGATCCGCCGCGGTTCCTTCCTTTACAATAGTGCCGGTCTCGAGCACGTAGCCGCGCGCCGCGACCTGCAGCGCTTTGCGCGCATTTTGCTCGATCAGCAAGATCGGCACGCCGCGTTTGTTGATGTCGGCGATCACATGGAAGATCGTCTCAACCAAGATCGGCGAGAGCCCGAGCGACGGCTCGTCCAGCAGCAAGATTTTGGGCCGCGCCATGAGCGCGCGGCCGATCGCGAGCATCTGCTGCTCGCCGCCGGACAGCGTGCCGCCCTTTTGCGAGCGCCGTTCCGCCAACCGCGGAAAGAGCGCGAACACGTCGTCCATATCGCCGCGCACCGATCGCCCGTCGGCGCGCGCGTACGCGCCCAGCTCCAAGTTCTCCAGCACGGTCATGCGCTGGAAGATACGCCTGCCTTCGGGTGCCTGCACGATGCCCATCCGGACGATTTGATCGGGCATCGCGTGCGTGATGTCGTCACCCGCAAACGTGATGCGTCCATGCGCCGCCCGCACGAGTCCGGAGATCGTCCGTAGCGTCGTCGTCTTGCCGGCGCCGTTGCCGCCGATGAGCGCGACGATTTCACCTGCGCGCACGTCCAAGCTGATGCCGCGCAGCGCCTGAATGCGTCCGTAGAACGTCTCGACGCCGACCAGTGAAAGAACGGCGCTCATGCGCCTTTGCCGAGATATGCCTCGATCACGCGCGGATCGCGGCGCACGCTCTGAGGATCGCCTTCGCTGATCTTCTCGCCATAGTCGAGCACCGTCACCCGATCGGAAATGCCCATGACCAGTTTCATATCGTGCTCGATAAGCACGACGGTGACGCCGCGATCGCGGATCGCGCGCACCAACGCCATCAGCTCGCGCTTTTCGACTGGATTCGCGCCGGCCGCCGGCTCGTCCAACAACAGCACGCGCGGATTTGGCGCCAGCGCACGGGCGATCTCCAAGCGCCGCTGCATGCCGTACGGCAGATTGCGCGCCCACTGTTCCGATTGTGCGCTCAACCCGACGAAATCGAGCAGCTCCAGCGCGCGTTCGCTTACTGCGCGCTCCTCGCGCTGCGCGCGCGGCGTGCGCAGGGCGCTGTCCAACGGCGTGGCGTGCATGCGCGTCTGCTCGCCGACCATGACATTTTCGAGCACGGTCATGAACGCGAACAAGCGGATGTTCTGAAACGTGCGCATGATACCGGCTGCCGCGACCTGATGCGGCTTGCGCCCGACGATCGACGCGCCGCCAAGCTTGATGTCGCCCGCAGTCGGCACATAGATGCCGGTGATGACGTTGAAAACCGTCGACTTGCCGGCGCCGTTCGGGCCGATCAGGCTGGAGATCGAGCCGGCCTCGACGTGCATGGTGAGCTCTTTCACTGCCGTCAGGCCGCCGAAGCGCTTGGTCAAACCCTCGATCGCGAGCAGCGGCGCGCTCATTCGACGCCTGCCGCGGCTGCCGACGTCGCCGGCTGTCCGTGATGCAACTCAGCGCGCCGCGATGCGTTGGAGATCAAGCCTTCCGGTCTGAACAGCATCACGAGCACCAGGATCAGACCGTAGATGATGTAGTGCAGATCCGCGTTTTGTATCGCTTCGTTGTGCAGTGCGGTCCCAAGCGCGTGCGTCCAGTTCGTCACCTGCGGCAGAACCATGAAATTGAGGAGCGCGAGCAGCAGCCCGCCGATGAACGCGCCGAGCAGGCTGCCCATACCGCCCAGCACGATCGCTGACAGGATCGTCACGGACACGGAGAAGTTGAATTCGTCAGGACTGATGAGCGTGAGCTTGGCTGCGTAGATGCATCCAGCCAAGCCCGCGAACGACGCGCCCATCGCAAAGGCGAGCAGTTTCGTCGTCACGGGATTGACGCCCATGTGCGTGGCCGCGAGCTCGTCTTCGCGGATCGCCATCCACGCGCGCCCAAGCCGCGAGCGCCGAAGATTGTTGAGCAGCACCAGCGAGATGAGCGCGACCACGAGATAGAGATAATAGTAAGGTACGGGATTGAAGCCGAACGCGTGACCGAAGAACACGGGCTGGTCGACGTTCGAGATGCCGTTCGGGCCGCCGGTGTATTTGTCCAGATTCAAGAACACCTGGGGCACGATCTCGCCGAAGCCGAGCGTGACGATCGCCAGATAATCGCCGCGCAGGCGCAGGGTTGGGAAGCCGAGGATGACGCCGAACAGCGCCGCGACGCACGCGCTGCCGATCAGCATCGGCCAGAAATTCAAATGCAGGTTGAACTGCGTGGAGGCGACCATAGCATACGTGTAGGCGCCGATCGCGAAAAATGCGGCATAGCCAAGATCGAGCAGCCCCGCAAAGCCCACGACGATGTTCAAACCGAAAACCAACAAGAGGAAATATCCGGCGTCGGCGACCGCGGAGACGTGTCCGATGTTGCGATCGATAACGGGATAGAGCGCGAACAGCGCGACGATCGCGAGCAAGCCCAATGCTTGCCACACGGCCACCTCGCCGAGACCCAGCGGCAGGCGCACGCGCGCGTCCACTTACACTTTCTCCGGCAGCTGCTCGCCGAGCAGCCCGCTCGGTCGCAGCACCAAGATGAGCACGAGAATCGAAAAGACGACGACGTTGGTCCACTGGTCGGAGATGTACTGCGCGGTCATCGCCTCGACGATGCCGATGAGGAAGCCGCCGAGCATGGCGCCTGCGATGTTGCCGATGCCGCCCAGCACCGCCGCGGTGAACGCCTTTAATCCGGCTTGATAGCCGTTGGTGAACATCGTCGTGCCGAAGTACATGCCCGAGATGAAGCCTGCGACGCCGGCGAGCGCTGAGCCGATGAAGAACGTCCACGCGATGGTCGTGTTGACGTTGATGCCCATCAGCGAGGCGGCGTCCCGATCCTGGGCGCTCGCGCGCATCGCCTTGCCGAGCTTCGTATTGTAGATGAAGAACTGCAGCGCGACCATCATGAGGATGCTGACGATGACGACCAGCAGCTCGCGCAGGTCGATGTGCACGCCGCCGAACGCGAATGTCGGGTTGGGCAAGAACTGCGGGAATGAGATCTCCGAGGGCCCCTTCCAGTTGCGCATGACGCCCTGCAGCAAAAAGGAGACGCCGATCGCCGTGATGAGCGGCGCTAAGCGCGGCGCATTGCGCAGGCGCCGATACGCGAAGCGCTCGATCAACACGCCGATGACGCCGCAGAGCAGCGCAGCCAGCACGACCACCAGCAAGGCGATGAGAGCGCCTTGCCAGCCCGCGATGATCTGCCCGCTCGCAGACACGCCGAGCAATGCTAAGATCGCGATGCACAAAAAAGAACCGAGCGTGAAGACGTCGCCGTGCGCGAAATTGATCAGCTCGACGATGCCGTAGACCATCGTGTAACCCAAGGCGATGAGCGCGTACATCCCACCTTGGGCTATGCCGTTGATCAGCTGCTGGAGGAAGATCGCCACGCGGCGCGAGGCTTAGGGCGAGCCTGCGAAATTCTGCTGGGTCACAAAGACCCATTTGCCTTTGACCGCCTCGTAGATCGAGATGATGCGATTGGTGGTGTCGCCGTTCGCGTCGAACGAAAACGTGCCGATCACGCTGGGAAAGTCTTTGGTCATGCGCAGCTGCGCGAGCACTTGCTCGCGGGTTGGCGCCTTGCCGCCATTTGCCTTAACGGCTTCACCGATCGCGCGGATCATCACCATCGCCGCGGTGTACGCATTCGCTGAGTACGGGCCGACCGGCTGATTGTATTCGGCTTGATAGTCTTTGAGAAATTGCGCCGCGGCGGGCAGCTTCGCCGCGTTCACCGACGCGACGGTCACGTACACGTTGTCGGCGGTCGAGCCGGCATCTTGGAGGAACTGATTGTCGCTGATGCCATCGGCGCCGGCGTAGATGACGCTGCCAAGTCCGGCATCGGGCATCTGCTTGCGGATCAACCCGCCGCCTGTCGACGAATTGCCGCCAAAGAACACGATGTCGGGATGCGTGTTGGCGATGCGCGTCAGCAACGCGTGAAAATCTTGTTGCCCCTTCGTGATGTGATCGTGGCCCAGCGACGTGCCGCCGAGCTTCTTGAAGGCACCTTCCCATTGATCGGCCACGCCCTTGCCATACGTCTCATTGTCGTCGACGACGTACGCGTTTTTCACGTGCAGCTTCGTGTACTCGTAGGCCGCGCCGGCAGGGCCTTGGATGTCATCGGTCGTGCACACGCGGAAATAGGCGATTTGATCCGGATGATCTTTACGCATCGCGACCGCATCGGGACCTTTGGTCAGCGTTGGATTCGTGTTCGATGGGCTGATCAGTGCGAGCTGTAAACTGTTCGACAGCGGGATCTCCGCGCGCGCGACGTTGCTGTTGAACGGTCCCACGACGCCCAGCACCGCAGGATCCGCGCCGAACGATTGGATGTTCTTGGCGCCCTGCGCGGGATCGTGCACGCCGTTGACTGCATCGTCGAGCACGTCCGCTTCGAACGTGAAACCCGGCACGAGATGCTTCTCGTTCGCCTGCTTGACGGCCAGCTGCGCGCCGTATTGCGTCGGCACGCCGATCGACGCATCCGCGCCCGACACCGGCAGATCGACGCCGATCTTGATCACTGTGCCGCCGGCTGCGTTGCTCGTCGTTCCGCTCGTCGCAGCCGCGCTCGTGGCAGCCGACGACGCGGACGTCGATGTCGAACTCGAGGTCTGCGAGGATTGCTGCGAACAGCCGGCCGCGATCAAGGCCAGCGTCAGCGCGATGATGTAGCGACGATGCATGAAGCTCGCTCCTTGCGGGATGAAGTCTTGTCGGGTTCGCGAGCGGGAAAGTCGCTCCTTGCGGACCGAAGCCAGCATCGTGTGCACGCTGCTCATCTGGAAGAACCGGCATCCCGAATATCCGCTTATCGTCGCGGCGAATCGCGACGAGTTCGAGGAGCGGCCATCGAGCGATCCGCTGCGTTTGAACGAAGATCCGCTCATCGTCGGCGGTCGCGATGAAGTCGCCGGCGGCACGTGGCTCGCGCTGAGCGAGCGCGGCACCATCGTCGCGCTAACCAACCGTCGCGCCGCGGGCGCGCACGATCCGACGAAGAAATCGCGCGGCACACTCGTGCTTGAACTCGCGCGCCTTGATTCGCCGCCGGCGATCGAACAGGCTGTGCGCGCGCTCGACTCTCAGTCGTACAATCCGTTCGTCTTGGTGGCGCTCGATCGCACGGGCGGTTTCGCCGCTACAGCCGGCGACGACGGATTGAACCTCCAACCCATCAGCGACGGCTTGCACGTCGTGACCAACTGGAAGATGGATGACACGAACCATCCGAAGGCGCGCCGCGCGACCGAACTCGCGCACGCGCTCGACATCGACGTGCCGCTGCCGCAGCTTGTCGAGCGCCTCCACATGCTGCTTTCCGATCACGCGGCCGATGGATCGGGAGAACGCGATGTCGGGCTGTGCGTGCACCGGCCGGCCGAGGGTTTCGGCACCGTGTCGAGCTCGATCATCGCGCTCGACAATGCCGGTGGCGCGCACTTCTACTACAGTCGCGGGCACGCGTGCGAAAGCCGCATCCGCGACGCGTCCGCACTGCTGCGACCAGAAGATTCCCGGCGCGCTGCTGTCGAACGATAAGACGATGCCTTCTCTTTCTCCGGACACGCTGATCCGCGAAGTCGTCGAGACGCATAAAGGCGCCGACGCGGTGTTCGCCGCGCACGGGTTGCCCTGCGCGGGCTGCCACGTCTCCACGCGCGAAAGCATTCGCGGGGGCGCGGCCGTACATCGTCTCGACCTCGACGCGCTCATGGCCGATCTCGAACGCTTCATCGCCGACGGAACGGTGCCGCCGGCGCGGCGCAAACCGGCAGGGCCCTCTGCGCCGCCGATGGAGCGTCAGCGCAAGCCGGGCGTCGAACACGTCGTCGCCGTGATGTCAGGCAAAGGCGGCGTCGGAAAATCGACAGTCACCGCACTGCTCGCGGTCGCGCTGCGCCGGCGGGGACGCAGCGTCGGCATTCTCGACGCGGACATCACAGGGCCGAGCCAAGCCAAGCTGTTTGGCGTCACCGCGCGCCTGCACCAAGGCGCGGACGGCAAGCCGCATCCGCCTGTGACGCGCACCGGCATCCCGTTGATGTCGATGAACTTCCTCTTAGATAACGAGAATCAGGCGGTCATTTGGCGCGGGCCGATGGTTTCAAGCGCGATCAAACAATTTTACGGCGACCTGGAATGGGGAAAGCTCGATTATCTTTTGATCGATCTTCCGCCAGGTACCTCGGATGCGCCGCTGACGGTGTTGCAAGCGCTGCCTGTGGACGGCACGGTGCTGGTGAGCACGCCGCAGGGCCTTGCGACCATGATCGTCAGCAAGGCGATCAAGCTCGTGCAGCAGCTCAACTCGAAAGTCATCGGGTTAGTCGAGAACATGTCATATTTCGTCGACTCGAGCGGGCAGCGCACAGAACCATTCGGACCGAGCAAAGGCGTCGAGCTCGTCGTTGAAAGCGGCGCGCCGCTACTCGCGCAGCTGCCGATCGACCCCGTGCTGGCAGCGCTGTGCGACGAGGGCAAGATCGAAGACTACGCGTCGCCCGACTACGACGCGCTCGCAGAGAACTTCATCAAAGTGCTGCCGGCACTGGCAGCCGGAACGCCGGCGAGCCGTTGACCCAACGCCGGGTTGCATCGCTCGTCGTCGCGTTCATCATCGCATCGGCGTTAAGCGCGTGCGCCAAACATGAGAGCAGCGATCGAACGGAAGCGGCGCTCCCCATTTATCCGCAGGCGACGCAAGTCGGACTTTCGCCAAAACAGAATGCGAAGAACGCCGGTCAGATGCTTGCGATCTACACGACGCGCGATTCATTCGACAAAGTGCGCGGCTGGTACCAGACGCAGCTGCCGCCGCAGACGCAATCCGCCGTGAACGAGAAACGGCGCGAGGCGACCTTCGCCCTGTTCGACAGTCGCACTCGCACCGTGCATCTAGAGGTCAGCGGCGGCCAAGTCGTGATCTATCTCTCGGCCGCCGCACCGAGCGCCAGCGCTAGTGGACGATGAGCACCGTGCGCATGCCGCTGCCGTAGTGGAAGTGACAGCCGAAGTAGTAGATGCCGACGACGGCGGCGTTGTAGATCGCTGACGACTGGCCGTTGTTCAGCGTGCCGGTGCTGAAGTTGGCCGCGCTGATGTCGGTGCCCGCGGCCGACGCGGTCGCGGGATTGGTGTCGTTGGCCGGGAAGCCGCCGGAGCCAAGCTCATCCGCGGTGTGCGGCCCTTGCGCGGTCGCCATGAACGTCACCGTTGAACCTGCGGCGATCTTGATGATCTGCGAATGCGTGTTGTCGGTGGAGAAACCGAGCACGCTGCCGTACGTCTTGTCGACGCACGCCGCAAGTCCGAAGTTGAGATCGATCGTCACATTGCCTGCCGGCGAAACCGAACAATCGGCCGCTGCTACCGGCGTCGGCGTCGGGCACGCCGGGCCGTATATGCCGCCGCACGCGCCGCCGCCTCCACCACCACCGCCGCCATAAGAACTGCCGCCGCAACCGGCAGCAAACGCGAGCGCGGCGATGAGAGTGACCAAGCCCGCTCCCAACCGCGCCGCGCGTGACATGCTTTGGAAAACCACGGTAGATCCTTTCGCGCACCCTAAAGCCTTTGCGAAGAGCAAGCGCGGGGCGGCGACAGGGCGCAGCGCCGCACCCGCACCGCCATCCTAGGCCGAGGCGATGAAACGCGAATTAAAGCGAAGCTGAAATTCTGCTAAATGAAACGCGGCGCGGAGTTATTGGATGATGATGACCGTGCGGATCGGCGGGTTTGATTGGTAGCCGAAGAAATCGCCGAAGAAAAAGATCCCGGTCGTCGGTCCGGTGTTATAGACCGCCGATAAGACGGGAAGGCCGCCCGATTCGGCGATGGTGCCGGTCGAGAACTGCGGCACCGTGATCGCAGTGCCTTGGGGCAATCCGGTGGTGCCGTTCGTGTTGTTGAAGATAGACGGGAAGCAGGGCGATGAAGGATACGAGCTGCACGCTGCGCCGCTGGCCGGAACTAGAAGCGACGCGGTGTGCGCCGCAAGGCGATCGAAGTTCACGAACACGACGGTTTGATTCGCCGGCAATGTGATGATCTGCGATGGCGCGGGCGTCGATGTCGGCGATGCCGTCGGTTGCGACGCTAGCACGCCGTAGCCTGACACCGTGCCGTATGTCGGATCCAACGTGGGCGACGGCGTGACGGAGATCGAGATGAAGTTCTGAGGCAGCGGAGTCGGCGTGGCGCCGGTCGGCGTCGGCGATGGTGTGGGCGTCGGGCTGACGCTCGAGCTCGGGCGCGGCGTTGGATTGGTGGTCGAGCTCGAGCAGCCGCCGCCGAGCATGCCGATCGCGACGGCAAAACCGGCGAGCAGCACGGCGAACGCGCGCATACCAGGTGTCAGCACCCAGGTCACGATCTCACGCATGCGTTCCGACGTCGTCTTCATGCCCTCGTCCTGTTCCCTCGCTACAGCGCAACCGCGCTACATATTCTCGATGCGTTGCGCTTTGCTCAGCATCGCGTCGTAAGTCATCTCGCCATCCACTGCGTCGCGGATCACGCCGCTCTTGTCGATGAAGAACGAGCTCGGCATGCCCGCAAGATGCAACTGCGTTCCCAAACGCTGCTCTTCATCGGCCGCCACCGGAAACGTGACGCCGAAACGCTTCGCGAACAGTGCTGCAGTCGACGGCGCTTCTCCCTGATCGACCGCGACGACGATCAGTCTGCCGGTCTGCCCGCGCGCGAGTTTTTCCAGTGCCGGCATCTCGCGGCGGCACGGCCCGCACCAACTCGCCCACAGATTCAGCAGCACATCGTGTCCGCGCAGCGTCGCCAGATCGAGACTGCCGCCGCTCACGAGCGGCACGGTCAGACCGGGGGCGGTCATGCCGACGACTTGCGCCGGGCCGCGACTCTGGTCGTTTTCGCTTGGGAAGAACGCAGCGATCAGGACCACCAGCGCGACCGCGACGATTGCGCCGACGATCCAACGAAGCACGGCCACCACTTTGCGCCCGCGCTCACACGGCCCTGCCGCGGGTACGTTCGTAGCTGAGAGCGAATGTCACATGTCTGTGAGAACCATCGCATCGATCGATGACGTCCAGGAGATGCTGGCGCAGCAGCGCTATGTCGCCGACCGTAATCTCGCGGTCTCTATCTACTTAGCTGCGACGCTTGGCCGCCCGCTCTTCTTAGAAGGCGAAGCCGGCGTCGGCAAGACCGAAGTCGCCAAAGTGCTCGCCACCGGTTTGGGCCGCCGTCTCATACGCTTGCAGTGCTACGAAGGGCTCGACGTCAACCACGCGGTGTACGAATGGAACTATGCAAAGCAGATCCTGCACATCCGGCTTGCCGAAGCGCACGCAGGCGATCGCGAGCGCGCCAAGATCGAGCGCGAGATCTTCGGGCCTGAGTTTTTGATCAAACGGCCGCTGCTGCAGGCGATCGAAGAGCACGACGACGCGCCGGCGGTGCTGTTGATCGACGAGATCGATCGCGCCGACGAAGAATTCGAAGCGTTTTTGCTCGAGCTGCTTTCCGATTTCCAAGTGACGGTGCCCGAGATCGGCACGTTCCGCGCCAAGACGCCGCCGCTCGTCGTGCTCACCAGCAACCGGACGCGTGAAGTGCACGACGCGCTTAAGCGGCGCTGCCTCTACCATTGGATCGATTACCCTGATGTCGCGCGCGAGGCGCGCATCGTCGAATCGAAGGTGCCGGGCGTCGGCCACCGGCTGGCGCTGGAAGCGGCGGCATTGGTCGCGACGCTGCGCAGCGATTCGTTCTACAAGCATCCCGGCGTCGCCGAAACGATTGACTGGGCCGCGGCGTTGGTCACGCTCGGCAAAAGCCAGCTCGACGAGCGTTCTGTGTCCGAGACGATCGGCTGTCTGCTCAAGTATCAAGAAGACGTTGCGAAGGCGCGCGATGCCGCGCTGGGGACGCGCGTCGAGCGAGCGCAAAAGGTGGCGTCGAGCGCGTGATCGCTGACGCCGACGACCTGAAGCGTTTTTCGCACCTCGGACGCAACGTCATTATCTTCGGGCGCGTGCTGCGCGATCTTGGCCTTGCCGTGCAGCCCGACCGCATCATCCTGCTGGACCAGGCGCTCGATGCGATCGGCCTGCGCTCGCGTGCGGATGCGAAAGCCGCCGCGCGCAGCGTGATCGTGCGCAAGCCCGAAGAGATCCCGATCTTCGACGCGGCCTTCGAGCTGTTCTGGAGCAAGGCGGTCGCGCCGCAAGCGCCGCTCGAATCGGGTTCCATACCCGAGCAACCCAATGACGCGCCCGGTAATCCGCGCGACCGTACGCCGGAGCTTCCCGGCGCGGGCCAACAGACGCCGCGCCAGCAGACGATGTTCGTGCGCGGCGACGGCGCCGGCGCAGAGCCGGATGAGAAAGCCGAGCAGATCGAGGCGGATCGAGCATTCAGCTACAGCTTCGCCGAAGGGCTGTATCAAAAAGAGTTCTCGCATCTGAGCGAGCTGGAGGCCGAGCGCGCCCGCGAGCTGACGCGCCGGCACGTGTGGGACCTGGGCACGAAGCGCTCGCGGCGCAGCCAAAGCGGCGCTCGCGGCGCGCTGCTCGATCATCGGCGCACGCTGCGCGCGAGTTTACGCCGGGGCGGCGAAGTGCTTTCGCTGATAACGCGCACGCGCAAACGCAAGCAGCGCGATCTGGTGCTGCTCTGCGATATCTCCGGCTCGATGGACCGTTACTCGCGGCTGTTGCTGCAGTTCGTGCACACGGTGCGCCACGCGGTCGGGCGAGTCGAAGCGTTCGTCTTCGGCACGCGCCTGACGCGCATCACGCGCCAGATACGGCATCGCGATATCCAAATCGCGCTCGACGATGTATCGTCTACCGTCGCCGATTGGGCAGGCGGCACGCGCATCGGCGAATGCCTGCGCGCCTTCAACGTGCGCTGGGCCAACCGCGTGCTCGGGCGCGGCGCGATCGTCATCATCATCAGCGACGGTTGGGATCGCGGCGACATCGACTTGCTCGCCCGGGAGATGCGCCGGCTGCAACGCAGCGCGTACCGGTTGATATGGCTGAATCCACTGCTCGGTTCGCCGCGCTATCGGCCGCAGACCGTGGGGATGCAGGCTGCGCTTCCATACATCGACAACTTCTTGTCAGCGCATAATCTGCGCAGCCTCATGCAATTGGCGGATCTACTCAACACCGTCGAAGACCGGCGCCCAGTGCGCGCGCAACGGCAGGCGTCGTGAAGCCCGGCCGCCCAGAATTCAGATGAAAGACGTACTCGAGACAATCGAGCGTTGGCGCGCGAACGGCGAGCCCTTTGCGCTGGCGACGGTCATCAAGGTCGATGGCTCAGCGCCGCGCGACGAAGGCGCGACGATGCTCGTCTCCGCGAGCGGTGCGATCGCCGGTTCGGTGAGCGGCGGTTGCGTCGAGGGTGCGGTCGCGGACGAAGCGCGCGGCGTGCTCGCCAGCGGCACCCCCAAGATCGTGCGCTACGGCATAAACAAGAACATGATGTGGGATGTCGGCCTCTCGTGCGGCGGCGCCATTGAGGTCTACATCAGGCCGTTCGAGGGTCAGGCGTTGCCCGCAGAGATCACGCGCCCAATCGTGCTGTGCATGGTCGTGCGCGGTCCCTCGCACGTCGGCGCGGTGCGCGTCGTGGAAGCGAACGCTGGGGGGAACGGTAGCGCGCCTCGAGATGGAAGTCAGGCGTCGACAGGCGACGCGGCGCTCGACGCCGCGATCGATGCGGCCGCCGCAGCCGCTTTCGCGCGCGGCACCGCGACAGCTGTGACCGTCGGGGCGCACGACGTTTTCTTGCTGCCGCTGCTGCCCGACCCACGGCTCATCATCGTCGGAGCGGTCCACATCGCGGTTGCGCTGTGCGACCTGGCCGCGCGCAGCGGCTTCGCGGTGACGGTCGTCGACCCACGCGAGCGCCTCAACAACCGCGCGCGCTTTCCGGCCGCGCGCCGCCTGGCCGTCGGTTGGCCCGAGGATGAGCTGCCGGCGCTCGCGCCCGACGAGAATACCTATGTCGCCGTGCTCACGCACGATGAGAAGTTCGACGACCCGACGCTCGCCTACGTGCTCACACGTGCGGTGCGCTACGTCGGTGCGATCGGCAGCCGCAAGACGCAGGCGATGCGGCGTAAGCGCCTCGAGCAGACCGGCTTCTCGGCCGGCGTCATCGACACCGTGCACGCACCGGTCGGTCTCGACATCGGCGCGCAGACGCCCGAGGAAATCGCCGTCGCCATCCTCGCTGAGATGATCGCCGCGAAATACGAACGCGCGGGGATGAAGTTGAAGGATCAAACCGGCGAGCACATCCACGCATCGTAAATCGGAGGCGATGAGCGGCCGATAAAAAAGAAGGAGATGCTCTTCGGCCCGCGCAAAAATCGCGCAGCTCATCTAGAGCATGTCACGTCCATTTACTCCGCAGAATGGGGGTGAGTCCAAATGGCAAAGAAGAAGGCAGCCAAGAAGGGCAAGAAAAAGCACTAAACGAGATCGTTTAGCGCAAAAGAAGAGGAGCGAAGTGAGCTTCGCTCTTTTTCTTTCGCAGGCCGCATGAGACCGGCGCGCCGCATCAAGAGGCCGGCGCGACGTCCTGGCTTGAGACGACGAGAATGCTGTGGCCGCGATGATCGTCGAGGAAGCGCAAACCCTCGCTCATCCAGATGTCCAGGCCGGCCGACGAATGGCTGCCGACCTCACGCACGACATGTTCGCGATCGCGCAGCCAGCGCACGTGCGTCGGGCCCTGCGCGAGCCAGACAACCTCGCCGCAATCTTCACAGGCAAACCCGGCGCGCATCGTCCTGACGGCTTCTACAGCAGCCCGCTGTCGGCTGCTTGCGGCGCGACCTCGCGGCGCGGGCGCGGCAGGCCCGCGGCCTCTGCCATGACCGGCGCTCGCTGGATGCGGATGACCAGAAGCGCCAAATCGTCGGCGATGCGCCCGCCGGCATAACGGCGCAGGTTGGCGACGAGCTCGTCGGCCAGCCGCTGCGGATCTGCGTTTCCGCGCTCGATCCAGCGCATCGCCTGTTCTTCGCCCAACATGAGGCCGGCTTGGTCGCGTGCCTCTGTCAAACCGTCGGTGGCCAGCACGAGCACATCGCCGACGCCCATCTGCACGCGCGCGGAATCAAAGGTCAAACCGCGGCCCAGCCCGATCACCGGTCCCGTCGATATCAGCGGCCACACGCGGCTGCCGCTGCGCGCGAACACGGAACCGTGGCCCGCGCTCGCATAATAGAATGAAAGATCGCGATCGTCGATGATGCCGATGAAGAGGCTGACGAACGCTTCGGCCTCGCGCGCCGAACGCTCGTAGATCTCGTTGAAGCGGTCGACGATCAGCGCCGGGTCCTCCTCGGTCTCGGCCAGCGTGCGGATCGAATACTTCACTTGCGCGGTGTCGACCGCCGCCGAAAGCCCCTTGCCGCTGACGTCAGCCACCATGATCAGCGCGCGATGGTCATCCAGGCGGTACACATCGAAGAGATCGCCGCCGACTGCCGCCTCGCGAGTCGACGAGACGTAAGCGGTGCCGACGCGCAAATACGGCAGCAAATCCCAGCCGCTTAAGAAGGCGCGCTGCAGCGTGTCGGTCATGGCGCGCTCGCGCGCGAGCGCCTCTTGGGTCCTTCCGCGGTACAGATCGGCGACCAGGGCCGCGACGCCGAAGAGCAGCAGCACCGCCGCCATGGCACCCGCCATATTGCGCAATAAGACCGTCGATTTGTTGAACAGCACGTTCGCCTCGCCGCCGATCATCGAGTTCAGCCTGGCGTAATCGTTGCGCATGCGGTCCATAAGAAGCTTGCCGCGTTCGAGCAGGTTGACGGAATTCGGGCCGTACGGGCTGGCGATGAGTGGTTGCGCGATCTGGCGCAGCCATAGCGCGTGCTCGCTGCGCAGGTCGAGCATCAGCGCGGGAGCGCCGGAAAGCTTAAGCGCGTTGACCGCCTGGGTCAGCTGCGCGAACGACTGGGCATATGACGTTTCAGAACCATAATAAGGCTCGAGAAAGATCTTGCTGCCCGTGCTCAAAAAGCCGCGAACGCCGGTCTCCTCGTTCAGCTGGTCCTCTTCGCATTGCTGCAGAAGCGCGCGCGCGTTGTCGTAGGCCTCGTGCTCGGAAAACGCGCTCTGTACGCTACGATAGGTGATGTACGATCCGGTGATCGAGACGATCAGAGCGACCAGCAGTACCGCGCCTGCCGTGACGGGACCAGGCGGTCGTTCGACGCGCGTCGGCGTGCGGTCCGATGGCGGCAACGAAGCTATCTTCCTATCTTCTTAAACAGGCGAAGCAAACGGAACTCGCCTCTTCGACGGAGCTCCAACGACGTCCCGTCTAGTGCAACGGATGAACTGAGATGTATTCGTTGATGCGCAGTTATCGCACAGGCGTTTTGAACGTTGATTCGAGCAGCGGCTGCAGCTCGCCACGCTCGTGCATCGGGCCAAGGATGTCGGTATCGCCGTAGAACGCGCCGTTGATGAACACTTTTGGCAACGTCGGCCAGTCGGTGAGTTCGCTGAGCGCTTGACGCTTGGGCATGTCCTCAAGCACGTCGATGACCTCGAACGGGTAACCGAACTGGCTGAAGAACGCGATGGTTTCCATCGTGAAGCCGCAGCGCGGCGCATCTTTGGTGCCCTTGCCATAGACCAGGATCTTGTGCGTGCGTATCTCGTCCTGGATCTGGTCTTGAAGCTCTTCGCTCATCGTCTTTGGTTCCGTTCTGAATGCAGCATTAAGTTTACATCACGTCGGGGGTCTGAGTTGTCAATTCGACGGCGTGAAGGCGGCCGTCTTTTAGCGCCTCATCGAGCGCCTTGTAGACCAGCCGGTGGCGGTCAAGCGGCGTGAGGCCCGCAAACCCCTTGGAGACGATCTTCAGATTGTAATGGTCCCGCGTCCCCGTCCGGTCGTAGACCTCGACGTGCGCGTCGGGAAGCGCGCTGCGGATGAGGGCGGTGAGTTCGACGGGCGTGATCACGGCTTGCTTATCTTCTTCGAGGCGCAGTCGGACCTCTGCCTCGGCGACCTGTCCCGGCTCCTCGGGTAGCGACAAGCCGCGCCGCTGCCGATACTGTCTACAGATGGATTGGACCAATATTTACGCGCTCGTCGACAAGCTGTCTGACGAGATCCACCAGCACCTGCCTGTTGCGCTCGGCCTCATGCTCTTGGGCGGCGTCCTCAGCAGCCTGAGCCCGTCGAGCGTTCCGCGCATGATCGCGATCGTCAACTATGCCGGTCGCGAGGCACGCAACACCGCGCACGCCGCAGTGCTATCGCTGGCGTTTGTCGCCGGCATCTGCGTCGTCTATTGCGGCGTCGGTGCGATGGCCGGCACCTTCGGTGCGCTGCTGTCGATGACGGGCTTCTTGTACTATTTCACGGCAGCGCTGTGTCTGCTCATGGGTTTGTCGATGATCAGACTCATCGAGATCCCGGTCAAGGTGCCGCTGTTGTCCGTCATGGGTCATGGCGTGCCTGGCGCCTTCATGCTTGGTTTCGGTTTCGCGTTCCTCATCGCGCCGGATGCGACGCCCTTCATGATCGGCGCTCTCGCCGTCACGACATTCCAAGGCGAACTCGCGCTAGGGGCGCTGCTCATGCTGTTCTTCGGCATCGGGCACGGGTTGCCGGTATTCGCAGCCGGCGTCATCGCGCCGTGGTACACGCACCATCCTGCGGTCAAACGCTGGCAGCTGGCTGCTGAGATGGCCGCCGGCTACGTGCTGGTGTTTCTCGCGCTGTTCTTTGCGGTCATCGCATGAGCGACGAAAACGTGGCGACCATCCAAGCAGCTCCGGCGGCCGCTGCCGGAAAGACGATGGGGAGCCAACAGGTCAAGCCCTATATCATCAAGACATACGATCGCTGGATCATTTTGGTGTTGGTGCTCGTCGTAGGTTGGCTCTTATTCCGGCCGCTTTTTGCGTTCGCCGTGTACTATCGCGGCGTGAGCTTCGAGCACATGCTTGCGTTGCGGCCGGCCGAGCACTACTATCGTAAGTCGATCTCGGTAGACCGGCATATTCCCGAGGGCTGGCTCGGGCTTGGGACCTTACAGGCGATGCGTGCCCCCACGAGTCCCGCGGACTACAAAGATGCGGTCGAGACGTTCACGCGCGGCATAGAGAACAATCAGAAGAGCGGCGCATTGCCGTGGGCGCTATGCCGCGTCTATTATGAGGTCGGCAAGGACTATAGCGACGCGCTGAACGCATGCCAGCGCGCCTTCGCGAATGACCCCGCGAACATGTTCGCGTGGGACTACGCCGCGTGGGCAAGCCTGCACCTAGGTCATCGCGATCAAGCGCTCGGGTATTGGCGTGAAGCGCTCCAGCGTGGCCACACTCGCGCCGCCGATTTCGTCAAACAATACTCGCCCAAATAAGATGTAGCCGCGGGTTCATGAGAACAAAAGACGCGCCAGGCCCTTGAGGCCGGCGCGTCTGCTTTCTGTGGATCGCAGCTCTACGTCGTCGCGCCAAGCGCTTTTCCGGTACTGCGCAGCCGGAACGCCCACACGACCATCAAGATGCCGAAGATGATCGCGTAAATACCGAGCACGATCACGTAGGCGAGCAAGCCGGGGATCGGCGCAACTGCGAAGATCAGACCGACGATGATCGAGAGAATGCCGGCCAGTCCAAGCAGCCACGGGGCGCTGCCCTGGCCGCCAAAGCGGAAGGCTGCCACGATCTCCAAGATGCCGGTCGCGATCGCCCAAATGGCGATGACATAGGCGACGACCTCGGCACTCATGCCAGTGAAGCGGAAGAACAACACGCCCACGGCGATGCCGAGCACCGCCTCTAAGATAAGCGGCCACCAACGGTCGCTGTGCACCCCGAGGCGCAGTGCCTGGATCAACGCGAACGCGCCGTCGACGATCGCAAATGCGCCGAAGATATAGAGCAGCGCGACAAGCGTATGCCCCGGATACATGATGAAGAGAATGCCGAAGATGATTGCGATAAGACCGCGGATGAGGAGCACCCACCAGTGCTCTGCGATCGCGCCGACCATTTCTGACGCGAGAACCATGTCCATCCTCCTTGCAACGCACCACGCCGGTGCAAAGCGCCGGCCGGAGAAGAAGGTGGCTTGCGCGACCTGCGCATGACGGCCCTCCGGCTTTGGGACGCGCACAGGCGATAAGTAGCGGCGTCACGTACTCGCACCTGCTACCTCCATCTATTGGAATATTGGAAGGTTTGGGAGTTCGTATGCGACTGTCTCGTTCGGCATTTTTCGCCGCACTCGGAGGCGCCGGCATCGCCGCTGCGACGACGCAGCGCGTGGAAGCCGCCCTGCCGCCGTGGTTCCCCTTGCCGCCGCCGCTCAAGCCGAAACTGCCGCGGCGCGCGCTCGTGCTTTCCGGCGCAGGTGCGCGCGGCGCGTATGAAGCCGGCGTGCTCAAGTGGCTGTTCAAGGACATCGACACGCAAGGCTCGCCCTTTGACGTCATCTCCGGCACGTCGGCAGGCGCGATCAACGCGGCGTTTGCTGCACGCGCCACAAGCGCTTCCATTGCGCAGGCGGGTCAGCTGTGGCTCTCAATGCCGGAGGCCAATGTCACGCAACTGATTCCGCCGGCACAACATGGTGTAAACGCGGCGAATGCGTTTGATGAGTCGAGCAGGCATGGCTTTCCTCGCAAACTGCGTTATTTGAGTCAGGCGAACGGTGAGATCAAGCAGATGGGCTCGAAAGAAGAGCTCTCCAAAATCATGGGCGTCGTGAGCAGCGACGGTATCGACGGTCTAGTCAAGAAATACCCGTTCACGCTGGCCGAGATGCAGACAAGCCTCATCATCAACGCCACCAACATGACGCGCTTCAGTTCTGATTCATTCTATCATTTCGTCGGACCGGTCGCCGATGCGCAAAGGGACTCATTTCTACACCGCGTGAAGATCGAGGCGGACAGCGGTGAGGGACCGGCGATTCAGCCGGGCGGCCAGCGCTACGTGCTCACGGAGGACAACCTCGTTTCATGCGTCCTCGCCTCCGCAGCCGTCCCTGGCATGTTTCAACCAGTCGAGGTGCCGATCGCCGAGACCGGCACGCAAGATCTTTACGTCGACGGCGGCGTCGCCAACAACACACCGATCACGACGGTTGCCGCCGCTGGCGCTGCCGACATCACCGTGGTGACTGCAAGCGCGCCTGGTGAGGGCGCACAAAAGCAAGCCGATTCGATACCGAGCCTGATGTTCGGCTCGTTGTCGGTCGTACAGCGCGAACTGCTTGAAGACGATATGAGGCTATCGATCGCGCGCAATCTGCTGTCGCGGTATCGCGACTATCACGACCTGCAGCCGCATACCGTCGCTTTCTTAAGAGGCATCCACGATCCGCACTGGGAGCCCATACGGCTGCGGATCATCAGGCCGCCGCAGCCGCTCAAGCTGACCTCGTTGGGGTTTGACAAAGGCGACTTGCTCAAGGCCGCGTTTGATGAAGGCTATAACGACGCGCAAAGTCCCACGGTGTACTCGATCTGACCGATGGCTTCAGTCTCACGTGCGCCGGCGGCCAAGTTTCAGCAGCGGCCGCTCGATGAGATAGGTGACGAGCGACGCGATAGCCAGCGCGACGACGACCGCCGCCGCGATCGTGATCCATTGCGGCACGCGCTGCAAGAGCAAATGCGCTTGCCACACGATCTCGAGATGCCATAGATACAGATTGTAGGAGATGCCGGCTAGGTAACCGAGTATCGGATTCGTGAAGAGCAGACGTCCAGCCGGTACGCCGAGCGTCAGTCCGATCCCAGTCGCGCCGAAGAGGGCGGCGAACGCGAAGCGGTGGTCGTTGAGCCAGGTGTAGGCGCCTGCATCGCCGCCCGCGTCACCGGCAGCAGAGAGACGCGTGAGCAAGAGGCCGACGGATGCGATCGCGGCGATGCCGATCGCGGTCCACGCGCCACGCGCTGCGTTTGATCGGATGCCACGCATGCGCACGAGCACGATGACGTACGCCGCGAGCATTCCGCTTGCGAATAAGTCGATGACGGCGGGCAGCTGATCGGTCTGATAGAGCATCGTCGTGGCGCCGTGCGCGCTGAGCGAAACCCGATAGAAAATTGCGCCGACCGCGATCAGCGAAAAGACGATGAACGGCTGCTTGCGGAAAAACCAGCAGATCAGCGGGAACAGCGCGTAGAATTCGACCTCGATACCGAGCGTCCACAACGGTCCGCTGATCGAACCGAACGAGTCGAGAAAAAGCGGGTGCAAGAATGCGAGATGCAATCCGAATTGACGCCAGAAATCAGCGGGCGATGCGAACGACTGTCGGTAGAGAAGCGCGAACGCGGTCAGTGCGAGCAGATATGATGGCAGGATCTTCAGCAGCCGCTTGCGCGTGAACTCGCGCATCGTCATCAACTCTCGGCCTTCGACGATCGAACGCGCGTAGGGGTAGAACAGGCAGAACCCGCTGACGAAAAAGAAGAGGTCGACGCCGACGAACCCCGTCTGTGCGATCGCCTGCACGTTCAACGATCTTCCGAAAACCGTCCAGGCTGAGAGCGCGTGCGTGACCAGCCCGACGTGATACCAGACGACAAGCAGGATCGCGACGCCGCGCAGCCCGTCAAAGACGCCGACGTGCTCCTCGTGTGCCAGCGGCTCGATGCGCGCAGGGGCATCGGCCGGACCCTCGAGTGCGTGGGGAAGTGGTAAAGCGCTGACTGCCACGAGAGAACGTGCGCGCCGCGGCGGTGCCGCCTCGCGGCGCGTTTTGCCGTTCTACCCGAGCTCGACCTTGAAGAAACTGGGTCTAGTGGCTCTTCGAGTTTGGTTGTGCGGCGTTGGCATGCAATGATGCAGCCGCGTTGGCGATCGCCGGCTGCGCCGTGGTCTGCGCGGCGTGATGCGCTGTGAGGGCCGCAACTTGAGCGGGGCTGCCAAGTGAGGACTGGAACGCGCGGAACCACACTTGTGCCATAGCGTCGTAGCCGGCGTCGTCGGGATGCAGGCCGTCTGGGAAATACGCGGCCGTGCGCGGCAGTGCGCGGTTCATGCCGCTAGCGAGCCAAATCGATTTGCCGCGCGCCTGGAAGCGCTTGACGAGCGCGGGCAACCCTCCAGCCGAGGGCCCGCACAGGGATGACCCAGTGTCGAACTGATCCACACTGCACTGGGTAAGGCGCGGGCTGTCGACGATGCCGGCCACGATCACGCGTACATCGGGCTTGGCTGCGAAAATCTCGTTCAACAGCGCTCCCATGTTGCGCTCGGCCGCGGGCTCGCTGTAGCCGGCATAACCCGCTTGCGCGCGCAGCAGATCGTTGGTGCCGATCATGAGGAGAATGACGTCGGGCTTGTCCATTGAGATCGCGCCAGCCGCTATCTGGCCGCTCAACTGACCGATGGGCGCCGACGGATATGCCTTGATGACGTAGCCCGGCCAGCCCTCATGCCACGGCTGCGCCAAGCCGGCCGAAAAGTCGTTGCGGCTGCCCACGAAGACGACGTGATAATCGTGCGCAGTGAGCAGGGCCGAAAGCTTGCGGCGGTACCCGCCATCGGCGGGAGCCACGACGTTGACGCCCGCGGTGATCGAGTCCCCGAGCGCCATGATTCGAAGCGGCGCGCTCACAGGTTGAGCGGGCGCTGGTTTGTCAGCACGACCCGGTCCGGCGACTCCCAGTATGGCCAGGAGGCCGAGCGCGGCGATTAGATTTTTCAAGGATCTCCACTATGGAAACGTTTTTTCGGTTCGAAACGTCTCCGTCGGGTTATCGGCTGCGTTCGCGACAAGCATAAGCGTTCGCCTACGTCCCATTAGCGGCCGGACGTTGCGGGAGCAATCGCGGCATGGGCGAGCTTCTGGCAGCGGCGGCGCGAGAGAGCAGACTCAAGCGCTTCACGACATTATCGAACAGCACGCCGAGGCACTCGTCTCCCGTCAAAAAGCGGATCATGCCCAGCTCTTCGATCTGCAAACCCAAGCCGTCATGATAGGCATCGTAGCCGAAGATGCGCTCGTAACCGGCGGAAATGAAGCCATGGGATGACTTGAACGCGATGCGCTGGTCGCTCACGAAGATGGTTCCCGTCGGGCCCCACACGACATCAACGGCGTTATGGCCCGCTCGTAGCCGCTCACCGTACTGCGCGCGCTGGCGCCAGAAAAACGTCTCGGCGGCGCCCGGAACGATTCCGGCGATCTCGATCGGCGGCAGATCGCCCATTTCAATCGCCGCAGCTGCGCGTGAAGCGCGTTGCGATCCAATCTCGTCTTGAGGACGCTCTTCGGGCTACTCCGCAGAATGAAGACTGGCATGAACGCGATGAACAGCGCCAGTTCGGGAGCCATCCATCCGAGGACGATGTGCACCCACCAATAGCGCTGGCCGCGATGGTACGCGACGATCGGCGCCGCGATATAACAGCCGAACATCAGCAAGACGAAGATCGCGTCATTCATGCGGCGCGATACGCGCAGAAGGCGCAGCTCGGAGAGGGCGGCGGCGCATTCGGAAGCGCGAGCAGTTGCCCGACGCTCTGCAAGAAGCGCGCGAAGCGGACGTCGTCGCGCGTCATCGCCAACCATGTGAGTCCCCCCGTGAGGCTCGCCTGAGCGCCGGCGTTCACGTCAAATGCAGCGGGCTCGAACACACCAAGGCCGAGTTCGTCGATGCGCTGAGGCTCATCGAGTGCCGGGCGTTCGAGCGCGAAGGTATACGCGTGCAACTGACGCGAGTACTTGGACAGCAGATCGGCTTTGACGGGCGCGGTCTTCCAATCGCACAAGCCAAATCGGCCATCTTCGAAGCGCAGTACTGAATCGAACGTGCCGCGGATCGTAAGCGTGAGGTCGTGGCCGCGCACGGGAATGGGAGCCGAGCGCACCCAGCCGTCGGACGCGGCGATCTTGAAGCGGCGCCGTTCGCCCGCCACAACATGCCATCCAGGAGCGGAAAAGCGCGCCTTCATCGCGCGGTCGATTTGCGTGAAGATAGAGGGAAACGGCGTCGACGGGCGGCGGCGGAGTCCATGCACGGAATTGTAGTAACACGCTGGGCACTCTTCGTACAGAAATCCGAATGAGGAGGGGGATACGACTAGATCTTTCATCAGGACGCCATCCGATCTGCGGGAAGCACGGTTACGCACCGCCCGTTGTGGATCACCACACGCATGCGTCCGACCTTGAGCCGAAACGGCACGCCAGCGATGCTCTGCGCGCGTAATCCGCGGTGTGCGCAAGCGCTCACACCTGAGCGAAACAACTCAAGTTGCGCGTCAAACCGAGGCGCGAGCGCGCGCAGGATGGCGCCGTCTCTCAGTCCGCGCCGGCGCAACATTTTAACGGCGCCGGCATCGACATGACGCTCGACGTAGCGGACCAGCGCATGCGTGGTGAAGCGGAGGTCTTTCGCGGACGCGGAATCGATCACGATCCGCTCCTCTTGTACGCCGCTTCAAGCGTAGCGAGTGCGTCTTCGCTCGTGACGAGGCGGTAGAGCCGCGCGTACTGGTCCGCAGCCACAGAAAACAGCGTGAAGATCAGCGAGCGGAGCGATGCCGCATCGATATTCTCCTGGCGTTCATCGACGCCAAGGTACAAGCCATCGCGATCGTCGACGAAGAAATGCGGCACCGCGATCTCGTTGACGCGCATCGCCGCCTCAAGCAGCTGCGCTCGCGCGTGGCCGGTCTTGGGCGCTCGCATCACGAATGTACGCGCGCGCACGACGCGACCAGAGAACCAGATCTCCAGGGTCCACGTGCGCAGGTCGGCATCGAACGTGACGCTATAGAGGTCTTTGCCGTGGCGATAATATTTCAGACGCGTTGCGGCCATCAGCGCCTTGGCATCAAGAACCGGCTCGCTTTCGGATTCGGCAGCTTCCGTATCAGCCAACTCGCTCTGCATCGGTTGCGCCTGCTCGAGCGGCAGCGATTCTTGGGTGGGAAGGGACTCCGCGAGGCGCGCAAGTGTGGCTTCGTCTATGCGCCGGCAACCGGCGTGCAAGAATGCCTCGCCAAGCCGCGTGGTGCGCAGCATGCCCTGCATTTGACAGACCAACTTGGCTTCGAGGAGGCGCTGTTGCGCCCGATGGGTGCGCCGGCTGAAGCGCAAGATCTGGGCTAGGGATGGTGCGGCAGCGCTGCCCTCGTACATGTCGAATGCAAACGTCAGGCGCTTGCGCAAATCGTCTTGGGTGACGCCGTCACCCTCGCTCGCAGCGCGTAGCACTTGGTTCACGAGGTCGTCAGCATTGGGCGTTCTCATCGCGATCCACGGTCCTTTCCATGATTCGTCGTCTACACGAAAAGGATAGCGTGCTGGACCGGTCGGCGTCATGACGGCCGCGAGCCGACCGGGTCAGAATCTGACCCGGACGAAGCCGATAACAAGGACATGAAGGCCAGAGCATTTGCGGCTCTGCTGGAAGAGCTCGACACAAAACGCGAGGTCACTGTCAGGCGCGCGGCGGTGATCTACGGAAAAACCTTTTCCCCGAGCACCTGGAAGCGCATCAAGCGCGAGCTTGCGGCCGAAGGTTGCCGGTTGCGCTGGAATGCGAAAACCAAAAGGTTCACAGTCATCGGAAGCTGGACGCGTTCTAAAGCGCCCAAGATGGATCCACGCAAACGCGAGCTGCTTGCCTTGCTGCGAGTCGCGGTCTCCCGGCTTGGGAGCCCATTCGTGGAAGGCATCGGGCCGCAGCTAGACCGCTGGGATGAGCAGCTTTCTGAACTCGACCCGTCGGCGACAGAACAGCTGCCGCCGCGCCAACCGCAGCCGCGCATGGACAAGATCTATTTCGACTGTCTCAAGACGGCGGAAGGTGCGGTCCGCAATCACACCATCCTTCGCTTCAAGTATCGCCGCAGCCGCGACGGCGTTGAATCTCGTCGCGCGATCGCCCCATACGAGCTATTCGACTACACCGGTCGTATCTATGTGTGGGGGCCGGAGGAAGGCGCGCACCATCCCAAATTTTTCGCGATCGATCGGATGACTGAGGCTGCGAGCAAAGAGGGTGACGTCTTCAAGCCCGATGCAGAGCTGCGATTGGATAATTGGTTGAAGCATAGTTTCGGGATCTACATCTCAGGTGACGGCTCGACACGACCTGCCGAAAAAAGAAATGTTCTCCGCATCGTCGTCCGGTTCGCCCGCAATCGAGCGGCTGACGTCAACGCACGGCGCTGGCCGGCTGAAGTGAAGCGGAAAAATCTTGCTGACGGTTCCGTTGAAATGATCTTCGAGGTCGACGATCCGCGAGAAATCGTGGCCTGGGTGCTCAGCTTTGGCGGTGACGCCAAGATCACGGCTCCGCCTGAAGCCGCCGAAATGGCTCGGCATTTCGCGGACGCGATCCTCACCGATCACAAATGGGCTGAACGCGTGCCGGTCGACGAACGGCTCTTGCGATTCGACTGGGTCGCCGATTAGCTTTACGGCCGGCCCGTAAACTAGACGATAGAGTGCCAGGCGTGATATCATCCGCGTGTACGCATGCACGAAATCATTTTGCCGGAAGCCAAGCCGGCGCTCGAATGGGTCAACAACCGGGTTCTCCAAAAGGTGAGCCCGAAGCGCAGGCACGCTGTCGCACAAAGCGAGTTCGTGTCGGCACTCACCGCGTGGACGCACGAACGGAAAAATGGAGTGGCCGCCACTGAGTGGCACTTCCAAGTGCGACCGCCAGGCGAAATCGGACGGACGCTCGTGCCAGATATCGCCTTTCTGTCGTACGCGCGCATGCCGTTAGAGCAGCTTAAGGATACCGACATCCCCCGCGTCTCACCGGACGCGGTGGTTGAAGTGCGCTCGCCTGAAGATGCTCAGGCAGACATCGACGAAAAAACGCGCGTCTACCTTGGTGCCGGTACTGCAGTCGTATTTCTCGTTGACCCGCAACGAAAAACCATCACGATCCGCGACGCTGCCGGAAGCCGGATCCTCAGAGAGGACGAGACGCTGCAGCACGCGGCGTTGCCCGGATTCTCTTTAGTCGTGCGAACATTGTTCACGCTGCCGGGCGAGGACAGGCCGAAGTAATCTAGTCATATTCAAGCGCACGCGCAGTGGTGTCGACGTCGCCTAAGGCGAGGCCCTCACCGAACGCATCGCGTAGTTATGCGACGATGGCGGCCTTCGCATGAAGTATGCTTCGTACTGGCACCAAACGCTTGGCGATGCGCCGACGGCTGAGCACATCGCAAACGGCCAAGACGTGCCGGCGACTTGCGACGTGGCGATCGTCGGCGCCGGCCTGACAGGGCTCTCCGCCGCGCGCGCGCTTGCGAAACGCGGCGTGCGCGCAACCGTACTGGAAGCGCAGGAGGTTGGTTGGGGCGCGAGCTCGCGCAATGGCGGGATGGTGTTGACGGGCTTGAAAGTCGGTGCGCACGAGCTAGTCGAGCGCTTTGGAATGGAGATTGCGCGCAAGCTCGACGCCGCGTCGCTCGCCGCGATCGATTTCGTAGAGCGTTTGATCGAGGAAGAGCACATCGACTGCGATTTTTCGAGGAGCGGACACATCGCGCTTGCATCGAAGCCCGGGCATTACGCTCAATTCGAGAGAGATGCCGAGCTCATCAACGGAAGTTTCGACCGCTCCGTGAAGCTCGTGCCGCAACAAAGTCTTGCGTCGGAAGTTGGATCCGGCGCATACTTCGGCGGACTTGTCGACGAGGCGAGCGCGGGCGTCAATCCTGCCAAGCTCGTGCTGGGAGTCGCGCGCGCCGCGGTGAATGCCGGCGCCCTCGTTTGCGTGCACAATCCCGTGCTCGCCATCGATCGCAAGAACGGCAAATTTCACATTCGCGCATGCAGTAGCATGCTCTCAGCCGAGCACGTCGTCATCGCCACCGGGGCGTATACCGGCCCCGAGTCGCAATGGCTGCGCCGGCGCATCGTCCCCATCGGTTCCTACGTGATCGCGACGGAGGCTCTCCCCGACCAGCTGGCGCGAGCGGTCGCACCGGCTAAGCGCATGATGTTCGATTCGAAGCACTTCCTTCATTATTATAGGCTGACGTCCGACCAGCGCGTGCTCTTCGGCGGCCGGGCGTCATTTGTGCCTGAATCCTCAAGCGCGACGGAGCAGAGCGCCGAAGTCTTGCGCGCGGACATGATTGCGCTCTTTCCCCAGCTCAGCGATGTGAAGATCGACTACGCCTGGGGCGGCACCATCGACTTCACCGCAGACATGCTTCCGCACGCCGGCGAGATCGCCGGTACCTATTACGCCGCCGGCTACGCTGGCCATGGGGTTGCATTAGCGACCCTGCTCGGGTCGCAGATCGGCGCGCAGGTCGCCGGAGACACGTACGTCGATAGTCCGTTCATGCGCAGCACGTTCCCCGTCCCTGCGCTCGGCATTCATCGCATGGTGCCCGGCCTCGTCTCAGCCGCGGGAGCGTGGTATCGCCTTTTGGACATGGTGAGCTGATACTATCGAATATGGACGCCACGCAGCTTCGACACAACGTACTCTCGCGGCTCGACTCCGCGCTGATCGCGGTCGCCGGCACGGCGCCGGCGAATTCGATCGCGGTGAGCACCGGCGCGCTGATGGCGGCTGTCGGCCTGTTCGGTCCGGGCGCACTATTGCTCGGCGCGGTCGTGATGTTCGGGCTCGCCGTCGCCTACTATTACCTCAACGCATGGCGGTCGGACGCCGGCGCCGGCTACGCGTGGGTCGGACGTGCGCTCAATCCGGAGCTCGGCTTTCTCGCCGGCTGGTCGATCCTCGTCGCGAACACGATCTTCATGGTCGCCGGCTCATTGCCGGCGGCGTCGGCGACGCTCGATCTCTTCGCCCCGCGACTTGCGACCAACGTCCTCGCAGTGACGGGCGTCGGTGCGCTCTGGTTCGTGCTGGTCAACATCATCGTGCTCGTCGGCATCCGCACCACCGCATACTTCCAACGCGTTGTCACTGGACTGGAGATCGTCGGGCTGGCGGCGTTGGCCGTTATCGGAATCGCAGCTGCGATCGCAGCGGGCCACGCGCACGCGTTTCGAATCGCATGGTTCTCACCGTACCCGGCAGGAGGTCTCGCGGCAGTATTGGCCGGCGCGCTGGTCGCACTGTTCTACTTTTGGGGCTGGGATGTCACCGCCAATCTCGCGGAAGAGACGGTCGACCATAGCCGCGCGCCGGGCATCGGCGGCTTGCGCGGCGTGTTGATCTTGCTCATCCTCTTCGTCTCCATGCAGATCAGCATCCAGCTCGTGCTGCCGGCGCAGTCGATCGCCGCCGCCGGTTCCAATCTGCTCGACGTCTTCGCCAATGCGATCTTACCTCGTCCGTGGAGCGATATCTCCGTTATCATCGTCATTTTGAGCACCGTCGGCACGCTCGAGACCTCGCTGCTCGTCGTCAGCCGCACGCTGATGTCCATGAGCCGCGACCGGGTGATCGGCGAGCGTTTCGGCGAATTGAACCCGCGTTACCAGACGCCGTGGTTCGGAAGCATTCTTATGGGCGTCATTTCGCTGCTGCTTTTCGCCGCAGCGGCCGCAAGCTCGAGCGTATCTGACGTGCTCAACGAGTCGGTCAATGCGATCGGTATCTACATCGCGTTCTACTATGGCCTGTCGGCGTTCGCATGCGCACGTTATTATCGAAGCGAATTCGCGCACGACCGGCAGGCGTTGTGGCTCAAAGGGGTCTGGCCGCTCGGCGCTGCGCTTTTCTTGTGGGTCGTCGTGGTCGCGCAGCTGATCAGCGCGGGCTGGCGCGCCGATACTGTGACGCTTGGATTGCTCGCGATCGGAATCGTTCCGATGCTCGCGTACAAGAACATATACAAGAGCACATTCTACACGGAGCCGCTCGAGGCGCACTGACTTCAGACCTGACGCACGAATGGGCTTCACGAACCGGCGCCGGAACAGCTGGAACCGCCTAGGGACGCGCGAAGTATTGAAGTCCTCAGTCAAGAGGGTATTGTCCAGCACGACTCCTTACCCGGATTCAAAGTAGCGGTCCGCAGGCTTTTCGACTCGCCTCGACCCAAGTAAGCGCCCGCAATGGGGCCTTACGTCTATCTGCTGCTCGTCGCGCTGGCGTTTGCCGGGCTTGCGCGCAAGATCTTGTGGTGGCCGACCGCAGTCGCGCTGTGCCTTACGGCGGCGGTGAAGATTTATCTGCCGAGCTATCCTGCGACATTCTGGATAACCTGGCTTACCATCGCGCTGCTCGTTTACAATGCGATATGGATATTCGCCAACCGGATCCAACAGGATTTCCCGAACATCTTCAATCGGCGGAGCCGGCCATAAGCAGCGCGAGCGATCATCTCAATCGCTTGAGCAAAGCAGTGCACAGCCTGGTTCGCGATGCCGGCGTTATCGAAACGATCAGCAAGCTCAAGCGCGACGTCGATCTGTCGTCAGAGCCGTTTGTGTGGGCGAACGTCGCTCTTTCAACCGTTGCCGAGCAGTTGCCGGCATCGATCAAATCGGCATGGCTCTTCGTGCTCAAGAAAGATACATGGTCGGGAGCACACATGCATCCGAATAGCGTGCAGCACATGATCGTGCTCGAGGGTCGCGGACAGTCGAAGATCGACGCCCAGACGGGAGATTTGTTTTCAGCCTCGTCGGAGGGACCGAACGCGAACGAGTGGTGCGTCATCCCGGCAGCCACTCTGCACGAATTTTATCCTGACGGCGCCGACATGGTCGTCATGTCGTTTCATACGTGTGTCGCCGACGAGCTCATCGAAGTGTCTGCCGGCGGCAGCGTTCGACATTATGAAGGTACGCGCACCCGCGCCCGCGCGAGCAGGCGGTCGGCAGTCGAGTAATAGATAAAGACGCAACCCTCGCCCTCGACAAGCGATGAGGCGGATGCGACGTCTGTTTCCTGAGGACAGCGACGTTTGGCGTGCGTCAACAAACTGGGACGTTCGAGCAGCCTTTGGCGGCTCGGGCTATGCGTCGCAGGCGTCTCCCAAAGGAGTAGGCTGCGGTCGGATGAATTGTTGCGGCCCCAATGTAGGACGGCTCGTTCTGCACGGCTGGAGTAGAACGCGAGGAAAGTCATGAGCGCCGAGATGTCTGCGGCGAAGCCTGCGCGCACCATCGCCTTGATCCACGGCTTATTTCTGAACCACCAAAGTTGGGATCCATGGGTGGAGCGCTACAAGCAGCGCGGCTTCGACGTCCGTCCGCTTGCGTGGCCAGGTCTCGAAGGCAGCGTCGAGGAGTTGCGCAACGATCCGACGCCGCTCACAAAGTTGAGCGTCAAATCCGTCCTCGACAACTTGAGCGCGCAAGTAAGCAAACTCAAATCACCGATCATCATGGGACACTCGTTCGGCGGATTGTTCGCGCAGCTGCTCGCCTATCATGGGTTCGGGTCGGCCGTCGTCGGCATCGATCCGACCGCTCCGGCGGGCGTCCTGGAACTTCCGTTCTCGACGCTTCGCGCAGCAGCGCCCGTGCTCGCCAATCCGCTTAACGTCGATAAAGCGACGATGCTCACGCCCGAGCAGTTCCACTACGCGTTCACGAACACGGTTTCGACCGAGAAATCTCGGGAACTCTACGAACGTTATGCGATTCCGTGCGCCAACCGCGTGCTGTTCGAAGGCGCATTCGAGAATTTCGCGGTCCACTCACCGGCTCGCGTCGACGTCAAAGCCGATCGTGCGCCCATCCTTATCATCGCGGGCGGTCAAGACCATTTGGTCCCGTTCAGTTATTCCAAAGCGAATTTCGAGCTCATCAGCAAGTCGCCGGGGGTTACCGCGCTCAAAGTGTTTGGAGAACGTCCACACTTCACCGGCGGGGTAGACGGATGGGAGGAGGTCGCCGACTTCGCGATCGACTGGGCGCTCGATCCCAGCGCGACAACCCCGGTACCGGTCGCCTAACCCACAGCGCCGATAGGAGAGCTCAAAGCATGGCCCGCCAGAAATCGAACGGATCTCCGCTCACGCGCGATCGGCTCGCGCAGCTGCTCAACGAGGATCTCGCGCGCGAGTATCAGGCCATCATCGCATACGTCGTGTATTCGCAAGTGCTCAAGGGCGCCGAATACATGAGCATCGCCGATCAACTCGAGATGCATGCGAAGCAAGAACTCGACCACGCGCTGATCATCTCGCGCCAGATCGATTATCTCGGCAAAATGCCGACGGCGACGCCAAAGCCCGTCCGGCTTTCTGAGAAGCCCAAGGATATGCTGCGCTTCGATCTCGACAACGAGAACGAGACGATCCGCAACTACCGCGAACGCGTGCGGCAGTGCGAGGAGCTGGGCGAGTTCGCGATGGCCGAGCAGATCCGGGGCATCTTGGTGAACGAGCAAGACCACCAGATCGACCTTGCGACGGCGCTCGGGCAGGATCCGCCGGACCTCACGCGCTCGGCAAACCGCTGAGCGCCGGTAATTAGCAGAGGGCTCACAGCGACATGGGCGGAGTGATCCCGCTTAGCGACGTCTCCCGGCGGCCGGCGAACTTCCCGGTCGTCACGCTTGCGATCATCGTCCTCAACTTCATCGTGTTCATCATCGAGCTGTTCGCAGGGCAGCCGTTCGTCGAACGCTGGTCGTTCGTGCCCGCCGACATCGCGCAAGGCAAGCACCTCGAGACGATCTTCACCGCCATGTTCATGCACGGCAGCTGGTCGCACATACTCGGCAACATGGTGTTCCTGTGGGCGTTCGGCCCCGAGATCGAAGACGCGATGGGCTGGTGGCGTTACCTGATCTATTATCTGCTCGGCGGAATCGCGGCGGCGCTCGCACAGGTCGCGTTCGATCCAAGCTCGACGGTGCCGAACCTCGGGGCGAGCGGCGCCATCGCCGCAGTGATGGGCGGTTTCTTGGTCACCTACCCGCGCGATCAGATCCGTTCGCTGTTGGTGATCTTCGTCTTCGTGCGCGTCACGTACATCTACGCTGCGCTGCTCATCGGCGTGTGGTTCCTATTGCAGCTCGTCAACATCGGGCCGATCGTCGCCGGACCGGTGACCGGTTCACAGGCGGCGGGCGGCGTCGCCTATATGGCACATGTCGGCGGCTTTATCTTCGGCGCGGTGTTCGCACGGCTTTTCGAAGACCCGCAGCGCATCGCTGCTCAGCCAGTGGACGACGACGCCCTCGGCTAGTTGTCTTCGTCCCTGAACTTTATCCACCAATGCGTGCCGTCGCAGAACGGCCTGTTCTTCGAGTGGCCGCAGCGGCATAGCGCGAAATGCTCGCGGTTGGCCCCGGCGTTCATCGGCTCGCCGTCGAGCTCGATTCCGCCGCGCACGTAATAGCTGGCATTCGCGGCCACGTAGATCTCGGGCTCGCGCGCCTCCCCCGCGTATTGCGTGCCGTCACGGATGAAACCCAGCGCTCCCGACGGACATTCGCGCACGATCTTCTCGACGTCGTCGGCGCTTGCGCCATCGGCGGTCACGAACGGGTCGGTTTCGTGATGGAACACCGATGGTAAACAGTCCGTGCAGTTGCCGTAATGACAACACGTGCCGCGATTATCGAGGATCGTGATGTCTTTGCCTTCGTAGCGATCGAGCCGGTCGGCGACGCGATGCGGATCCTTCGCGCTCGAGAAATTGATCGTCGCGTGCGTGCCGTCGCAGTAGGGCTTGAGCTTCGAGCCGCCGCAGCGGCAGAGCGCCACGATGGGGCGCACGGGCAGCGTCTCGCCCTTCGAGTTCGTCAGCTTGCGCAGGTTGCGGACGATGTACGGGCCGTTCAGCTCGGGACGGATCGTCGTGCGCGCACTGCGCTCGTCGGCCTCCGAGCGGATCGCCATCGCGAACTTGGCCGGAATGAAGGGCGTCAAGTGTTCTGCCACCGATTCGAGCGCTGCGGCCGCTTCGGGAATCTCCGACGGCACGCTCGTCTCATCGGAAAGCCTGGTCAGGCGTTTTGAGATGTCGTAGAGCCGTTCGAGGAACCAAATCCAGGCCGCGTCTTTGTGCGAGAGGAGATGCACGCTGCGCGCGATCCCAAAAGTGGGCCCGGCGGTCTTACCAGGATACTGCGGGCCGGCAGGCGCCTTAGCGAGCGCTTCTCCAAGTGGGCGCAATCCGGACGCCATCATGCGCAGCGTGCCGCGCGCCAGCAGGCGCAGCTCTTCTTCCGTCTCGCCCCCGTGCGCGAAGAAGCGCAGCAACATCATCAGCATGAGGTCGTAGGTGCTGTTGAACAACCCCGCGAGCTCCTGCGCGACCGGATCCGTGATGCGGTTCGTCCCGGGCGCCTCGCCGAAGCCGCGCGTGCTCGGATTTTCAAGCATCGGGCGCACCGGGTCGAACGTGCGGCCTTCTTTCTGCGCCGCTTGGGTCAGCGCCGCATATTCCTTTCGTATCGAGTCAAAGACCGAGAAGTGCGCGTCCGGATGATCCTTGGTCGGCGCCTCGCCCTGTTCGACGATCATCTCAATCGCTTTGCGCGCGCTCGCGACATCGGTGATCTCGACAAGATCTTTCGGCAGATCCAGGTAGTTCGGATTCGCCTGCAGGGTCGGGTCGCCGATGAACAGCCGGTCGGCCGGAATGCAATCGAACGCCGATTCTATCTTATGATAGAATTCGCCAACGGTGCGGAAATCGATATCGTATGGCTCGAGTGAGTTCTGGATGCGGATGCAGTCGGAGCGATTGAAGTCGCCGACGACACGTTTGCCCATCTCGACATATTCTGCCGCGCGGCCGGCCTCAAGCTGTAACAGCACCGCCTCTTCGGGCATCTCGTATACGACCAAGCGGTCGATCAAAGCTTGCGAGAAGGGCTCGAGCGTCAGCTTGATTCCAAACGGAAATGCCGATGCCGGCAGCGGAAACTGCGCGCGCCCGAAATGCGGCGCACCGCCGACGGCGGTCATGAGATTCGAGACCTGCGCGAGGTGCAGCATCTCCTCAACGGCCACATGAGCGATCTTGCGTTTCCATCCGCGCACTGCGTCGAGCTCGGCCGCGCTGAGCCCGCCTTCGTCGAGGTCGCTCTTGAGCGAATAGCCCGCGTACAAATACACACACGCGAGGTTGTGCTCGAGCTCAGACGCTCGTGTCAGAAGATAGATCAGCTCATCGCGCGTGCGGACGGGTGCGACGGCGCTCGCGGGTGCAGTCGGCAACCGGTCCTGAGCAATGCTCATAGACCCTCCCTGGGTTTCGGGGCGAGGATGAGCGAGAGCGTACCACGACACGGCACGAAATGCAAGAAACGCCGGGCTAGACGTTCAGACAGGGAGCATTCAGCGGAACAAGGCGGGCCGCTATGGCCTGCCTTATTGCCGCACCGGACACGTCTGATACGAAGCGGTTGAATGCGCACCATCGCGGCCGCGCCGCTCTCGCCGACGTCTCGCTTCTACTCTAGCACGCGATGGTTAATCGCGCGTTGTGCTACGATTAAGTCTTGGCTACAGTCCCGCCGGGCATCACCCACCCACTTGATAGTGGATGAACATCCGCAGCGTACCGGGGCCAACCGTGTTGCCGTTCTCGAGCCCGATCTTGCCGTTGGCGAGCGGAATCGTGTTGCCGCCGAACTGATTGATCGCCACGCCCGAAAGATTGTTGAATAAATTGTCGATCGAGAGCTGGATGTACCCGTGCTCGTTGAACGGGAACCGCGCAGTCGCATTCCAGACGAAGAACGGCGCCACGTTGTACGAGTTGTTGTTGCCGTAAAACGTCGTGCCGAGGGAATAGAAATAGCCATTCGCGCCGCGATAGTTGAGCTCGCCATAGCTTTGCGCGTACGGAATGCTTTGGTTGGAGACCGCGTTGAAGCCGCCAGGCGAGCCTGAATTGCCGCTCGAGTAGTAGTTGACGCCGGGGATGATCGCGAGGTTCGTGGTGGCCGGCCCCGCGGTCGTCGCATAGAAGCTGGGCTGGATGCCGTATGGGAAGCCGCGGATGAGCGCGCCTTGGGCGATCCAACCCAGCCCGACGTTCGGCTGGCGCTGGAACGACGCCTCAATCCCTCCGTAGTAGGCTTTGCCGAGGTTCTGGTTCTGCGTCGTGAACAGCGGCAGCACGATGCACGGCGTGCCTGGCGGGGTTCCAAAGGGTTGGACGCATGCCGTGCCGTTGGCGAACTGCGAACTCAAGAACTGATTCTTCAAGCCGGTCGAGTACACGTCCCACGAGAAGATGTTGAATCCGTCTCCGTACCGCAGATCGCCGCCGACATCGCCGCCGAACGCGGTCTCAGGCTTCAGATTCGGATTGTTCAGCGTGTTAGTCGCGAACGTATTCGCCGGATTGGGCGTCGGCGTCGAGTTCGGCGTCGACACGAGCGCGAGGTAGGGCGGCGCCAGCGCGGTGCCGACCGCCAAGCGCCACGATTGATTCGAGTTCGGGCGATACGTGAAGCCCGCGCGCACGTCGTAGTGATAATTCGTCGCCGTCTGGAAGTTCACGCCGTTGTTGTATGACGAATGCGTCGTGTAGATGCCGTAGTAGTTCGACAGTAGCACCTGCCAATCGGGGTTGAGCTCGAAGAACCCGCGCAGCAGCACCGTGCCAAAATGCTGGTACGATCCTGCCGGTACCGTGATCGTCGTGCTCGTACCGGAGTAGCTGTACGCGTTCGTCGTCGAGTTGGTCTGGTCGTAGCCAAGCGTGAGGACGTCACCGCTTTCGCCAAGCGGATGATCGTATTCGAACGAGCCGCCGTGCAGCTTGTCCTCTTCGGTGGTCTCGAAGTATGCGCCGGGCACCGAGATGGTCACGGGCTGGCCGCGGAACGTCGTCAGCGTCGGTGCCGGAATAGGCGTCGCCGTGTTCACCGGATTCGGCGTCGGCTGCAGATTGACGGTGCCGTACAGGTTGATGGTCTGCGCATAGGGTTGGGTGGGGCCGTTGAGGGCGTTGTATTGCAACCGGTTTATGCTCGCAGAGTACCAGCGCACCAGCGCCGTATCGTGACCGACGGTCGTCCGCGCCTCGGCCTGGAAGATCGGCTCGTTGTTGATCTCCCACTCGCCCGGCGGGAAGAAGATGTTCTGCGCCACCGTGAGCGGCCCGGCCGGAATCGGCCCGTTGTAATTGCCGGCCGCGGCGGGCGCGAAGTTCGTAAGGATCTCGCTGAGGTGATTGCCGTTTTGTTCGGTCCACGTCTGGCTGCCCAGGTAGCTGACCAGCACCGACGTCGAATTCGAAAGGTTGTAGCGGAACTTGGCCAGCTCACCCTTGTTGTCAAACGTCGTGCTCACCGGAAAGCAGCACGCGACCAGCGTCGCGTTGCCGGCGAATGGGTTGTTCTGGATGGTCGGGTTGACCGTCGCGCTCGTCGTAAACCCGTGCTGCTGCATGTTGTTGATGATGACGCTGCTCGAGAGCGTCGTGACAAAGCCGTTTTGGAACAGGGGTCCGTTCGTGCCGTTCACCGCGTAATCGAGCACGTAGCCGAGTTTGCCGTTGTCGGTCGTGCCGGAGGCTAAGAAATTGGAGAAGGACCCGCTGTAGCTGTAGACGCCGTAATCGACTGCGTAGACCGGCTTGCGCGTGGGCTCGCGCGTGCGGAAATTAACGGTGCCGCCGATCGCGTAATTGATCTCGGGCGCGGATGCGCCGGGACCCTTGATCACCTCGACGTCTTGCAGCAAGTACGAATTGAGGAACGTCGTGACGTAATCGCCGAATGCACCCACGGAAACCGGATGGCCGTCGATCAGCGACGCGGTTTCGAATGACAAGCCGCCACGAATGTTGGCAAAGGTGATCGCGCCCGGTGCAGCGCTGTTGGCGCTCGTGCCCGGGTGACCGGTGACGACGCCAGGCGTCTGATCGAGAATGCGCATGACCTGCACTTGGCCCTGGTCGCGGTACGTGTTTTGGGTGATCACCGCCACGGAAGCTGGCGTCGTGTTGAAACCGCTGCGATGCGCCGTCACCGTCTGGCGGCCGAGCGATCGGATCGACGAGAAGGATTGCTGTGCGAGCTGCACAGAGATCTGCGATGTCGAGCCCGCAAGGACGAACACGTCAGTCAGCGTCGTTGTGTTGTAGCCTGCATGTGACGCCGTTATCGAATAGATGCCCGACGGCACGTCGTTGAATGCGAACTCGCCCTTGCTGTCGGTGGAGGTCGACGCGGACGTCGCCCCGGAGATCGCGATCACGACGCCCCCGAGCGGGGTCCCGCCGCCGGTCGTGACGAGGCCCGTGAGGTTGCCGTTGGTCGACGACGCGGCGAGCACCGGCAGCGGTGCGAACAGGAGGAGCGCGGTCAGCACCGCGCGGACGGAAAGCGAAAAGATACGCACGTGTTCACCTCGATATGAAGCTCGGGGCATGTGGAACTAACTGTACGCGCGCGAGCTTATAGCGCTGTTAACGACGAGTTGTTTGAGCGTTAACGACTTTATGGGCTTGTTAACTCAGCGAATTCCCAAGCGCGCGAGCGGGATAATCGTCCCTTAATGGCCCACCGATAGAATGATGCACGTGTTCGCCGCTCGAGCAACCGCCATATGTTGGATCCTCTGGATCTCGGCGTCGCCCGCTTTTGCATGGGGGCTGCGCGGCCACGAGATCATAGGCCAAGCCGCGATCGCTCATCTGCCGGCCTCGCTGCCCGCTTGGGTGCGATCGAACGCGGCCAAGTCAGAAATCGTCTATCTACAATCGGAAGAGGACAGGCTCAAGGTCGGGCGCGACGAGGAAGCCGCCTGGTATCGCGAGTGGTCCACGGATCATTACATAGACGTCGGCGACGATGGCCGGATTGCGGGCACGTTCTCACTTGACGCATTACCGGCAACTCGCGACGATTACCTCGAGGCGTTGTATCGGTCAGAGCCGCCCGTGGACGGGTATACAATCGGGTTCCTGCCTTACGCTATCCTTGAAGGCTACGAGCAGGTGCGCACCGATTTTGCTCTCGAGCGATTCGCCGAAGACGCGCTGTCGGGCGCGACTGGCGATGCGCGGTCGGCAGCACAAACCGAGCTGGACCGTCGTCGCGAGCTGACAATCCACGATATCGGCGTCTTCGGCCATTTTGTCGGCGATGGCAGCCAGCCGCTTCACATTTCGGTTCATTACAACGGTTGGGGGGACTTCCCAAACCCGAACGGCTATACCAACGCCAACACCACGCATGCGTCTTACGAAGACGATTTCGTGCTGAAGTTCCTCACGCCGGCATTGGTGACGCCGCTTGTTGGAACGACGCCGGTCTTTGGGGCAGTGCCGTTGTCGAATATCGAGCAATACCTTGGTGCGACGCTGCATGAGGTCGTCCCGTTCTACCAACTGCAGAAACGCGGCGCGTTCGACCTCGACGGCGCATCGCCGGCGCACGATGAGGGCGTGAGATTCACAGCAGCGCGTCTGGCCGCTGCAGCGCAGATGCTCGACTCGCTCGTGCTCACGGCCTATCAGACGAGCGGCACGATCAAGCCGTACCGCGGTCAGTAACAGCCGAGGCTCTTTCGACAAACGCTTTCAAACACGCGAGCGTTCTGCTGTTCTCACGGCGGAAAGCGACGACGAGCAAGGGTCGAGCGAGCATAAGAAGACCGCGCAGATCCATGCCGAGGTCGAGATCGCGCGTGACGAACGTGCCGCCGTCTTTGGGCTCTAACGTGTAACGCACGCGCGCGTCCACGTCGGTTGCAAACGGTCTGCGGATCTGGACGACATGATGGAATCCGATGCGATGCGGCCGCGCGAATTCCGTGACCTCGCCTGGCTTTTCGACTGGCCCGGCATCCAGGTATGTCGTTCCCAGACGCACCGGATATGGCGTGACGTTTACCGTTCCGCCATACGCACTTGAACCCGGAAGCCAGCGGCCGTAATTGGGCATGTCGGCGAGCAAGTCGAAGATCGTGTCGGGCGAGCCGTTGATCTGCGCAGTGAACTCAAAGTGCAATGCGAACCTCTCGTGCGGACCTGTGTGAGCCATGGGGAGTTTCGATAGCACGCTTGTTCGAACCATTGATGATGCGGGATGTTTCGCCGCAAAACCGTCTTGCTTGCGCGTCAATTATTGCGCGATCCGTACTGGCCGCTGGATGCCCGCCCCGGATGGAACGCAAGCGCGTTCCGCCGTGGATCTCGCGGGAAAGTCAGTTGTGGCGCAGGAACCTCGGATAGTTCGAACGACAACTTGAACTCCCGGAGGGCTTCTTTTGTGAGTAGATCGCTCATCGTTGCATGCGTCAGTGCAGCACTTCTTTCGGTTTCGCCGGCGCTCGCTGGAGCCGCGGCACATATGCCGCATCATCTGGTCTACGAATTCGGCTGGAATACCAAAGCTGCCGCGTCGGGTGGCAATACCGGCACGACGACGATCGACGTCACCGGCGTCGCACCCGATGGGGGCTTGAGTGTGACCGCGACCGACCAATGGTGGAACGCGGTGCAACCCAAGCAAAGCGCGAATTGCGAAGTCTATCCGAATGGAAATGTCGCCTGCTCGAAAGCGCCCTATAACTTGACGGTGATCCAGGCGAGCGTTCTGCCGCTATTCGGCCAGAACTATTTCGCTGCGCTCGCCGGCGGCTCGAGCGGGAACTGGAAGTCAACCTACACGATCAAAGCGTCGTTCGCGCCGAGCGTCAATCGCGGATTCGCCGGTCAAGTCTCGACGTGGAACGGCGATTTCACGTTGGAGAACAAGGGCGTCGTACCCGAGCAGCCGCCGTTGGTCCTCATCCACTCCAACGGCACGCTTAAGCAGCAGAGCGGACGTTACATCACCGTCACTCAGAAAGCGAATTTCCTCTACGATCCGCGCATCAAGACGCCGGTCTACGTGAACAACCTCATGAGCATCGTGCCCAAACAGAGCACCAACACCTACTCGGTGGAATTGAAGCTCATCAAGTACCAGTAAAAACGGCCCCGCAAGAATTCAGGAAGTGAGGCGAAGCTCTTCTCCGAGAGGCGCTGAGGACTCTCAAGCCGCCAGTTCAGCGACTGGCGGTTCTGCTTTTGTGTCTACATTTCGGAGCGCGTTACCCTGCGATCAGCGCCGAGATCTCTTGAAACGTCTTCGAGGACCGGATCGAATCGAATCGGCCGGCCTCGAGCACCTCGCGCGCCGCGCCGATGAACGAACTGAACGCGACGCGCGAAAATCCGGAACCGACGCTTACGCGACTGACGCCGAGTGCCGCGAGTTCTCCAACGCTCATCGAGAGCACGGGGCCAGCTGCTAGGACGTTCACCGGCTTGTTTACCGCCGCGCAAACTCGTTTGATCGCCTCCACGTTCGGAAGCAACGGCGCGTAAAGAACGTCGGCGCCGGCTCCTTCATAAGCCTGCAGACGGCGGACCGTATCGTCGAGATCGTCAATGCCTTGGATATGATTCTCCGCGCGCGCGACCAGCATGAATGAAAACGGCAGCGAACGGGCGGCTCTTGCGGCCGCCGCGACGCGCTCGACCGCAGCGTCAAAATCATAGATGCGATGGTGCGGATCGCCGGTCGCATCCTCGATCGACGCTCCGACGAGTCCGGCCTTGGCGGCGAGTCCAATCGTCTCCGCGACTGTCTGTGGGTCGTCGCCGTATCCGTTTTCGAGATCCGCAGCGACCGGAAGCGACACCGCATCGACGATCGACTTCGCGTTTGCGAGCGCCTCGTCGCGCGTCACCGAGCGCGTTCCGTCGGTGCGCCCAAGGGTCCACGCAAGGCCGGCGCTTGTCGTGGTCAGCGCCTCGAAACCGAGCGCGGCGAGGATCTTCGCCGTTCCTGCGTCCCACGGATTCGGAAGCAGCAGCGGTTTCGAGGATGCATGCTGATGGCGGAAGAGGTCAGCTTTTTCCCCCTGCGTCATCGCCCGGCGAAGCGAAGAGCCGACCGCGCCTTCGCCTTGGCTGCGACGACCGCGCGATCGCGAGGTGCCGAGGACGTGGTGAGCGAGGTCATGAGTTTGCGCGCGGCGGCGGCTACCTCGTCGACGGCCCTCTCGAAAGCCATTTCGTTGGCGTGCGACGGTTTCGTAAAGCCCGAGATCTTGCGCACGAATTGAAGCGACGCGTTGCGGACTTCCTCGTCCGTCGCAGGCGGTTCAAAGTTGAAGAGCGGGCGGATATTTCGGCACATCGGGGTCATCCTATCCTTGAACGCGATCGAGCATGAATTCGTACACGTTGACGCAACACGGTCGACGCTTTCCTTCCGCGAGCTGTTCGACGGTTCGTCGGACTCGGCGGGCGCGCGTTTCCGGCGTCTTGGCTGCGGCGATCCAGCGAAGGTAGATCCGCCGGCCGTCGGTGTTGAGATCTTTCCATAATACTTGGGCTTCGCGCGAAGCGCTGAACGCGGTGCGAAGATCCGTTGGAACTTTGGGTTCCGGCTCCGGTCCTAAGACGGCGAGTTTCACGGTATCGCCCTCGCGCGCACGCGATCCATTGCGCATGGCCGCGTTCACGCGCAAGCGATGCGCGCCAGAGGCTTCCATCTCCAGCGGCGCTCGAAAAGGATGGCCGTTGATCGTGCCCTCGAGCGTGCCCATGCCGCGTAGTTTCGTACTGGCCGCTTTCGGGAGGACGAGCATCAAAGATCCGTTCTTGGACGCCTTGCCGTCGCGCGCAAGCCGCGCCTCAAAACGGACGACTGCCGGACCGTTGCCCTTTTTTTCACGTGTCGCTGCCTTCACGAGCGCCTCCGAAATCCCGTATTCGCCCGGTCGCCATTCAATGTCGTGGGTACAGTGTCCCACAGACTGTCGGCTATCTTCTCGGAAGGCAAAGCTATGAAATACACGTGGGGCATGCCCGGTGCATCGGCGCAGTACGACGCCGCGCGACAACAACTGTGTTCGGAAGAGATGGACCTTCGCGATCACATCGAGAGGGTCGCCGAGAGCCGGAGAGCGCTCCCACCCGGGCCGGTCGTTCGCGACTACGAGTTTTTTGACGGGGCCAAGCGTCTCAAACTTTCCGAACTATTTGAGGAAGGCAAGCCGTTCTTGGCCATGTACCACGTGATGTACTGGCCCGAGGAAAACGAGTTCTGCCCGATGTGCTCGATGTGGGCGGATAGCTGGAACGGCGTTGCACCGCACGTCGGACAGCGCGCAAACATCGTCCTTGCGTCGCTTGCGCCACCAGAACGACTGAAAAGCTGGGCCCAACGGCGCGGTTGGGATCGCATTCGTCTGCTTGCGGACGCCGATGATTCCTTTGCGGAAGATACCGGCGCGCAACACGGCAAAGGCAAACCGATTTCCACCGCGCTCGTCTTCGAGAAAACCCCAGAGGGCGTGCGGCACCGTTATACCGCACATCCGGAATTTGACGACGGTAGCTGGCGCGGCATCGACCAATTGTGTGCCACCTGGCCGATGTTCGATCTTCTGCCCTCCGGCCGCGACGAATGGCATCCCACGAACGATACCGTCTGATTGTGTTCAAAATCGTCCGATTGTACTCGGCGCTTACAAGCGCGTGGCAGCGAACCGGCACGCTCCAAGAATGTCCCGTCGAAACAAAAGAAGAAATCTAGCACCTCACGGCGCCGCAAGGTTCCCAAAGCGAATCGAAAAATGCAAGACCGCGCCTGGATGCATCGCAACAATGGAAAGATGCAGTTCTCGGTTCGGCAAGCAAGTTTCGACCGGTGTTGGACCGGATTCGCCGCGGCCCTCATCGACACTTCAGGAGGCGTAAGCCAAGCCCGCTACACCAAAGACCACGGCATATCCGTGCAAGTCGGATCGCCGATCCTGACGACGAGTCGGGTCGACGGTTCGGTGTCGCGACGTTTGCAGACTCCAGGCAGCGTCGATTTGATGCCGCTCGGCTTTTCCGGAGAATGGCAGGACGAAGGCCCGTCAGCGTTCCTGTGCATTCATCTCAGCCCAGCGCTGGTACAAACTACTGCCGAAGACATGGACGTGAACCCCGATCGCGTCTCGTTACTACCCATGCTTCAGTTCAGGGATCCACAGATCGAGCACCTCGGGTGGGCGCTCAAGGCCGAGCTGGAGAGCTCCGAGCCCTCCGGGCGCTTGTACGCCGATGGTCTCGGACAAGCGCTCGCAGCGCACTTGCTGCGCCAGCACGCTCCGCTCGTGCCCAGGGTGACCAAAGGCCTGCCCAAACGCAGGCTGCAACGCGTGACGGACTTCATCCACGATCACCTGGCACAAGACCTCACGCTTGTCCAGCTCGCGGAAGTAGCGTGCGTCAGCCCGTCGCATTTCAAGTTCCTGTTCAAGCAATCCGTCGGCGTGCCGGTTCATCAGTACGTCATCCGAAGCCGGGTGGATTTCGCGATCGACATGCTGGTGAAAAGCAAGCTCCCGCTCAGTGACGTAGCGCTCCAAGCTGGTTTTGCGAACCAAAGCCACATGGCGCGCTGCGTGCGGCGCGTCACCGGATTGACTCCGAGCTATCTGCGCAACTTGACGTAGCGATCGAGCACCTGCGCCTCCCGGCGTGATTTCGTCCGTTCGTGCGCTGGACCGCCCGAACGTGAGCGACGCCAGCACCCGTTGCTGGTTACGCTTAACACGCTGGGACGCGCGGGTCCGCGACGCCCGAATGCGATCCGAGCTCCCAGCCTCCGTCGCTCTGCGCGGGCGACGGATCAACTTGCTTCGGGCGTATCTCAAAGGAACGAAAACCATGAAGGTTTTGCTTCGAAGTGCCTTTGTGGCGATCGCAGTGTTGCTTGCTCAGGGAACATGGGTTCTGGCAGGCGTCACCGGATCGCTGAACGGCACGGTTCTGCAGGAGCAAACGCATGCACCGGTGGCGCAAGCCAAGGTGACGGCGTCTTCTGCAAGCCAGACCTCAAGCACAACGACTGACAATGGTGGTCACTTCGGGTTCGTCTCTCTTGTCCCCGACACGTATACGGTGACGGTGGATAAGGAAGGCACGATCGAGACGTTCGTGCAGCGCGGCGTGACCGTGCTTGCCGACCAAGTCCAGAGCCTCACGATCGTCGCCAAGCCAGCGATCAAAACGTTGGCCACGGTGACGACGCGTGCGTCGACGGATCTCGTCAAGCCCGGCACGACGGCCAATGTCTATTCGGTCAACCCGGCCGCGCAAGCGCGCAGCGCTGTGCTCGGCGGCGGTGGCGGCGCCAACCAGGGCTACTCCGCGATCGCGGCGTTGCCCGGCGCGTACATCCCTCCAGGCCAAGCCGGCTGGTTCCAAGTCGTCAATATCCGTGGCGGCGACTACGACCAAGTCGGCTACGAATTCGACGGCGTACCGGTCAACCGGTCGTTTGACAACTACGCGTCAAGCAATCTGTCGGCAATCGGCCAGCAAGAGCTGCAGTTGTACACCGGCGCAGCGCCAGCGACCGCCGAAGGCCAGGGCTTGGCCGGCTACATCAACCAGGTGATCAAGACTGGCACATATCCGGGATACGGTACCGTCGATCTTGGCATCGGCGGCCCGAACCTGTACAACAAGGCGAGCCTCGAGTTCGGGGGTGCTACGCCGAATCGCAACTTCTCGTACTACGTAGGCCTGGGCATCATCAACCAGAGCCCGCGCTACTACGACGAGAACAACGGCGTCAGTCAGAACTCGACGCAAGGCTTGGTATACGACATGGAGCTGCCGCCGGGCGGCGGCGCGGCGTGCGCAGGCCCAGGCGGTTCGAACTACACGCTGTGCTACGCCAACGGTGCGAACACGATCCTCGGCGTACCCGCCGGCCCAGGCGGCTATTATCTCGGTTCGGTGAACATCCTGACGCCGAAGAATGTTGAAGACCGCGAAAACGTTTTCAACTTCCACATCGGAATCCCGCACAAAGGCGACGCCGGAAAAGACGACATCCAGCTGCTCTACGACACGTTCCAGGTCTACACCAACTGGTACAATGCGCCCAATGATTGGGGTGGCGGCCCGCAGTTCTTCTCGAACAACACGCTTGGTGCGCTCGAGGGAACGTCCCAGCCGCTGTACATCTCCGGTTACCAGTACAACACCCCGGTCGGCACGCTGTTCACTGCGGCCAGTCCCGGACAGGCGGCAAACGTCGTTCCATACGCCTATCCGGCGACGGGTGCGTTCACGCCTCAAAACATCCCGGGCAACAACTTCGAGGGCTACAGCAACGGGATGGAGATCTACAAACTGCAGTACCAGCACAACATCGGTACGCAGTCGTACCTGCGCGTGTACGGATACATCGACTACTCATGGTGGTTCATCCACGACCCGATGGCGGCATGGAACCTGGACTTCGGCCTGGCGCCTGACTACGGGCTGTGGACGCACACGCGCGGCGGCTCGCTCAACTACGTCAACCAGCTCTCGTCGAAGAACTTGCTGAACTTCGAAGCGACGTATTCGACGGCGAGCACGGTTCGCGACAACAACACCCAGATGTTCAACGGCGGCGGAACGCGCGCCGACATCGCGCAGCTCGTCAGTGCCGCGGATCCGAACAGCGGCATCTGCTACAACGTGCTCAATCCGGGTAGACCATCGTCCTGTCTGAAGGGCGTTCGCAACATGGTCAATGGCGGCGTGCTCGGTTGCGTCGCCGGTCCATCGCCGTGCGGAGCGAACTATCTGACCTTCCTGACAGGCTGCGGCGCGAACTGCATCAACGGCGTCGGCGCGACCGGCATCCCGGCTCCGAGCGCGACGGCGTGCGGCGGACCGTGCGCGTGGTATGTCACGGAGAACGGTCCGTACGCGACCTACAATACGGTGACTCCGGCGTTTTGGGGCGTCTCGCTCCAAGACACGTGGAAGCCGAACGATCGCCTGAACCTGAACATCGGACTGCGTGACGACATCTATGGGTTCGGTTACAGCCCGACTGGTGGCGGCACGCGCGATTACTGGTTCAATGCGTGGAATGCTGTGTCGTGCGTGAACCCGTCGTTCAACGGCGGCAACCCGTTCGACGAGACATCGCTCGGCTTTAGCGCCGGCACTGCATGCTCGGCCGTGACAGCTCCAGGCTTCCCGGCCGGCTCGTTCGCGCAGGCGACGCTAACCAACTCGACCGCAAATGGCGGCTCGATCAGCTACAACGACATCGAGCCCCGTTTGAGCGGCACGTACACGATGAGCGCCGACGACGTGCTGCGTTTCTCGGCGGGCCGCTACTCGCAGCCTGCCAACGCGGCGTTCCAGCAGTACAACACGCTCGAGCAGGATCTACCTGAAGTGCTGCTCGGGTCGCTGTTCTACAAGTACGGGTTCACGACGCCCAACCACGTGGTGTCGCCGTCGATCTCGTACAACTACGACGCGTCGTGGGAGCACCAGTTCCCGAATACGCAGACGTCGTTTGTGATCACGCCGTTCTTGCGCAACACGAGCAACCAGGTACAACAGATCTACATCGCTCCGACGCAGGCGTTCGTGTCAGGGCTGAACGTCGGCAACGAGACGAACTATGGTCTGGAGTTCCTGACGAACATGGGCAACTTCAACGCCAACGGTTGGGCCGGGCAGCTGTCCTATACGTATACGCACAGCCGCATCAAGTACAGCCCGCTGCCCACCGGCCAGTCGGTGCTGGCGCAGGACAACGCCGACATTCAGCACTACAACTCGTTCACGTCAGCGTGCGTTGGCGCGGTTGCGTCGAATAGCCCCACAAGTCTGTGCGGGCCGTTTGGCGGCGCCAATGCACTCGCGACGGAAGCGAGCGGTGTCGCCAACCCGTACTTCAGCGCACCGGCACAGTCGTTGCTCGATCCCAACGCGTCCTACACGCCGTACAGCATCGTACCGGTCGGCGTGCAGCTCTCGTCGGTCGGCTACGTTGCGCCGAACGTCGCGACGCTGATCGTGCAATGGAAGCACGACAAGTGGGCGTTCACGCCCTCGTTCCAGTTCCACTCGGGCCAGCCGTACGGCGCGCCGGAGACGACCTACGGGTTCGATCCGAGCACGTGCGGAGCGCTCGCAACGCCGGTCGCCGGCGACCCGCGCTATCCGTTCGGCGGCACGGGCACAGCAGCAGACGCGAGGACGTGCACAGGTTCGCTGGTCATCCCCGATCCGTACACCGGTAAGTTCGATCAGCCCGGTGCGTTCGTTGAACCCAACCAGTTCAGCGTGCACATGGGCATCACGTACGAAGCCACGCCTCGGGTGACGTACCAGCTCAACATGGCCAATATCGTCAACATCTGCAGCGGCGGTTCGCAAGAGCCGTGGGTGTACAGCAACAACCACTGGTGTCTGTATAGCAACAGCGCGGGGTTCTTCCCGCCAGTGGGCAACTTCTACAATCCTGGGGATACGATCCAGACTCAGTTCAAGTATCCCTATTTCCCGAACGCGTGGGGCGATAACGGCATAACCACCGGCGCCGTTGTTCCGTTCAACGCGACATTCAACGTCCAGATCAAGCTCTAAGCGCCCTGATCCGGACGTCGAACGAGGCCGGCGGCCCTGCGTGCCGCCGGCCTCTTTGTGCAGGTGGAGATGAGCACGACCATGTCGCCACGACGGCGCTCCTTCAGGACATCGGCCTCATTGCGGGTGAGGAAAATCAACACCGGAGACTTTGACGATGGCCTTCCACGCGGCTTCCTGGTTAACGCGATCGTGGAGGTGTGGGTGGCGCATCACCTCAATTGGGCCGGTGAGCTTCTTGGGTGCCGAGGCGAAGAATAGCCCCGAGACGTCGGTTCCGAACTTCGATGCCTGGAGGTAGCGACGAGAGGCGGCTTCCGGCGTCTGAGACATGCCGGGAATGAGCTTTGTCAGCGGAATCATCAGCGACTTCATGACCGGGCCAAGGTTTCGCACCGCCTTGGTGTCGGGCGCGCTGCCGGGCGAGACGGCGTACACCGCCATGCCCGGGGGTAGGCGGCGGGCCAGCGCGGCAGCCCACCAAGCAACAAGGAGCTTCGCGTCGGCATACGCCCGGTTGGGCTCATATTTCACGTCCGGCCGGCTGCGCACCAGGGCTTCCACCGCGGCGCTGCGGTCGCCGTTGTACTTCGCGGCCGCAAGGGCGGCCACGTTCGTGTAGCTGAACATGGGTATGTCCCCCCGGGCAGGTTCCGCGCCGGCGATCACGATCCGCGCATTGGGACTCAGCAGGTTGGCGCGGAGCAGCCCGATAGTCAATTGATGATGGCCGATGAGTGGCGCGTGAGTCGCCTCGATGCCCGCCACGGTGAGCACGCGCTTCTTACCTCCGACCATCCCTGCATTCAGCAGTAAGAAATCGATCGGCAGACCTCCCTTGACGAGCTCCGCGAGGGCAGACTGAACGCTAGAAGGCTTGTCCAGATCCAGCTCTAGCGGTGTAAAAACCGGTTTCTTGATCTCAGCCGCAAGCTGAGCGGCCGTTTCCTGGACCCGAGCCAGGCTGCGTCCGGTGACGATGACCTCGCGGCGGCCCTCGGCGGCAAGCAGACGGGCCGCCGCATAACCGAGCCCAGAGGTGGTGCCCGTGACGAGAGCGATCGAATGTTCCATGGATGCCTCCGTGGTGCAGGGAAAGATCGGGCGGCGAGGTCCCCGCGACGCCAGGGTCGACTTGCCATTTTCGAACCTTTCAGTACAATAATGGATCAGATGGCCGAACGCAAGGTAATTCGAACTAAATGATTCAAAAATCGATCAGGCGGCGTGGCCGACCCCGCAACTTCAAAGAGAGCGCCGCGCTGGAAAAAGCGATCCAGGTGTTCTGGTCTAAGGGCTACGACGGCGTGACGGTCGACGATCTCGTCGCCGGGATGGGCGTGGGCCGGCCGAGCCTGTATTCGATTTTCGGTGATAAGCGGACGTTATTCTTGCGCGCCCTTAGGACGTACGCCGAGAGGAAGGGCGCTCTCACCGCGAACGCGCTCCTCTCGCCGCACAGCCTGCGCGAGTCGCTCGCAAGCTTTCTGAGGTACACGGTCACAAGTGCGACAGACAAAGGAAGCGCCTCGGGGTGCCTTCTCATGTGCGTCGCGCCGCTTGTGAACGACGCCGAGGTTCGGCGGTTCTTACGGAACGCTGCCGCTGCCGCCGTGGCCCTAGTAGAACGTCGTTTCCAATCCGGGATCAGCGCGGGCGAAATCCCGTCAGACTTTCCGGTCGCCGCACGCGCGAAGCAGGTCCTCGATCTTGCGCGCGGTCTGACGATGCGCGCACAGATGGGAGTGTCGCGTAAGGCGCTCCTCAAAGACGCTGAAGAAGCAGCCGATCTGGTGCTCCCGCCATGAGTCGAAATGCGGCTCCAGCACTTTGATGCTATCGGGATTTTCGATTGGTGGAGATGAGGGGACTCGAACCCCTGACCCCTTACATGCGAAGCAAGTGCTCTACCAGCTGAGCTACATCCCCACGAGCCCGAAGCGGCAGTATACCATACGCCGCTGGGCCACACAATCCCGTGCTGTGACGTCACGAGCTCCCGCCCGCTGCTCGACTGAGAGCATTGCATTCGGCGACAATCGGCGCAGATTTTGCAGCGACTGCGGTTCGCCGATCAGCGGCCGCGAGACGAATCAACGAATTTCGCTAGGGGCTAGGGGTTGGCTGCAAGATCTGGATGTGCGTGACGCCTTCGACATAGCGCCCGCCCGTCTGATCGCCCTGCACTATCAGCGTCGCCATGCCCGGCTTCGCCGGTTTGCCGTTGATCAAGTATGCGAGCAGCACGACCTTGCCGTCGAACGCTTTCTCGAATTCGGGAAATGCGACGGCTGCGGTTTCGGATTGGACGCCGCTAACGATTGCGATCGCACTTGGCGAATTGCTAGTCCCACCCGTGACTGTGGGATGTGCGAGGTCGAGCACGGCGGCAAGCGGCACGCCGGTGACGGTCAAGATGCCGTGACCGCTCATCTTTTGCGTGATCGACGTCGGGCGCATCTTCTGAAGCTGGTCGAGCGTGACGTACATCGGATTGGCCACTGCGCCGTTGATGAGGATGAACGTTCCAGCCGGCGGCATGGCGGGTGCGAGCGTGGGACCCCCGGCGGGCGGCGGCGTGTAGCCTCCGGGAGCCGGGCTCACCGGATGAGCGGTCGGCGCACCGGGTGAGGGTAACGCCGGCAACGTTGTCACCGAAACCATCGGCGTCGGTGCAGGCGTGTTCGCCGCTTTGGACGACGCGCCGGCCCACGCGATGATCGCGGCGCCGAACGCCAGTGTGACGCACGCGAATATCCCAAGCTTCTTCAATGCGCTATCCCCCTTGCGCCGCGTATTCGAAGCCGGTGGCCTTGAGCCATCTTGTCACGACGAACCGCGCGCGCTCGGCGCAGTCCGTGTGATTGGCTTCGATCAGTTCGTACGTCTTCGGTTCGCCCGCTTCGTCGAAGAGCTGCTTGGTCGCCGAGGGCGCGACAAGCGCGTCCTTCGAACCCGCGACGAACAAGACGGGCCGCGGTGCCAGCTCGGCGATGCGTGTCGTGTGCGCGTCCATCGCCGCCGTGATCTCCTCTGGTCCGGCGCCGTCGACGTAAACCCTGCGATTGATCAGCCCGCGGACCAATCCATCGGCGGCGAAGTTCGCCGAGCGATGACGCGCGGTCGACATCAAGATGATGCCTTCTGCAGCTGACGACTGCAACGCCGCGCCGATGGCGGTCGCCGCACCCATGCTATGGCCGCCGACGACCGCCCGTTTGACGAGTGCATGACGCTTCGCGAACGCGATTGCATCGACCGCATTGACGACGAGGTCTTCGGCGCGCACGAGCGGACGGGAGCTCGCGCCAAGTTTGTGGCCCTGGAAATCGAATGCCAACGAGATGTAGCCTTCGCTCGCGAGATGATATGCCAGCGGGTCGACGTTGTGTTTGCCCGCCGAGTAGCCGTGGCACAAGATGACGCACGCTGCAGGCCGGCCGCTATGATAGAGCAGTCCGCGCACCGTAGCACCGGCGCTAGGAAACTCAACGTCAGCGATCGCGATGTGCGAAAGATCGCGGATGCGCACGCTCACAGCAGCGTCTTCAGCGCGATCGAGCCGCTGTGCTGCTTGCCGCCGCGCTCGAAAGTCACGCTCACGCTTGTTCCGGGCGTGGCGGCGAGCAGCGCGCGAACGGAATCGAGATCGTTGACGGGTTGTCCGTTGACGGCGATGAGGCGGTCGCCGGGTGAAAGCATTTTGGCGGCGGGCGAGTTCGGCAGCACGCTCTTCACGACGACCGCATTCGATCGGATGACCAACCACGCGCCGCTGCGATCATAGTTCGTGTAACGCCGATTGCCCGCCGTCGGCGTGAGTGTGAGCTGCAGCGCCGGCTCGTTGAACAAGACGCTGAAGTTTTGCAGAAACCCGTCGCCGAGATAGCCGCTCGTGCGCGTGTTCGTGTAGATCACGCCCACGAGCGGACGATCGAAGGCGATGGAGCCGACGCTGAACGCGCTCACGCGTGCCGTCGCGCCGCTCAGCTGCGTGTTCGGCAGCCAGCGGCGCAGTTCGGGGACGGCAGCGATGGCAGCGAGATTGTTCTGCGTCCAAAACTCTTGGCTGAGATCGGCGTCAGCGTCAGAAGCGGTGTCGACGACGAGCTGCGCGTTGCGCCCGCCGTCGAACGTCACGGCGAGTTGCGGCTGTCCGTTGATGATGCGCAAGGGCAGCGGATGCGCGTCCGGGGGCGGGCTCGCGTCGAGAAGCGCCTTGACATCGCGATACACGGTCAACGAACAAGGCTGATAATCGACGCGGACCGGATAGTTCAAGAACAACTCTTGCCCGAGTATGCCGTCGGCGGGCTTGCCAAGAAATGTCTCGGCGCCCGCAGAGATCTTGGCCACGCCTGCGAGCAGTGAGTTGAAGCGCACGTTGCCGATCTGCAGCGTGTGAAGTTTGATCGGCGCATCGCGTGACGGCGCCGCGGCTGGATCGATGAGCGAGTATGGCGCTGAGGAGTCGAGCAAAAACGTCTGAGGCCGCCCGTCGACCACCACGCCGAGATATATTCGGCTGCTGTGCAACTGGCACGGAACGCTGAACGACGCAACGTTGGAGAACCACAGCGCGGGCGGCACTGGCGGCGGCGAGTAGCCGCTCGGCGGCACGAACGGCGCGGTCGTCTGGGTGATGCCGCGCGCATCCTCCGGACGCGAGATCGGGTTGGGCAGCGCGGTCTGAACCGGGGTGGTGCTCGGTGCCGCAGTCGCCGGCTGCGGTGCGAACGAAGGGCCCGGATTCTCTTGACCAATCGCAACGCTGGGTCCAACGGATGTGAACGCGGCAACGGAGACGATCGCGAGGGCGATAACGACGCCGACGATGCGGACAGGACGAGGCACGCGCCCTCGTTCGTCGGTGCGCCGGCAAAATCCATGCGCCCGGCCTTAACGTGCTAGGGAGCTGGTGCGATTATGATGTTGCCGCTCTTACTGTGAATCGTGACTTGCGCGCCGCCGCCATTCACGGTCATCGAAACGGCGTGCGGACCAGCAAAGCCGACGCTCGTCGTCGCAGGATCAAGCGAATTGGTGACCGTGCCGCCGTCGCTGGTGGCATCGATGTTCGCTCCCACGCCGGGCCGGATGAAGATGCGCGCGCCGGCCGCGTCGGTCTGCACGCGGTACGGTCCGCCGCCAAGACCTTCGATGGTCCAGTCGATCTCGCCGAAGCGCGCGTAGAGCTGCGACCGGTCCAGCGCCGCATTGGAGACAAGCGCCAGCCTGCCGTTGGCCGACCCACCGACGAATGATCCAGCCATATTGCGCGCGTCGATGTTGCCCTCGGTCAATACCGCGCCTTGACCGCTGACGTTGCGCAGCGTCACGTCGTTCTGCCCCGTGATGAAGAACGGACCGCGCGTGCGCTCGATGACGACGGGACTGGCGCCGGCCTCGATGTGCATGAGCTCAAAACGATTAGGGACGCCGACTTCGACATCGCTTCCCGGGTTGTTGATCGCAACGCCGTGTGGGCCTTCGCGCAGCGGCAGCTTGTGCTGCGTGCATCCGGCGGCCGACGTGTTGGCCGGCGTGCCAGCCGGACGGAAACCGCGGCGCGTTCCCACGAGCGCCTGCGGACGCGGAAAACAAAACGTGCTCATCGTCTGCGGATCGACGTTGAAGCGATTCATCTGCACGCCGTTGGGATTGCCGGGAATGCGCACCATGCCGTCGGGCTCTCCCGGGTGGACGTAGATCCGCCCGCCGGTCGATTTGATGTTGATCACCGGCGCGCCGTCATTGAGCTGCGCCAGGTCGGCCTTGGCCGACAGGACGATGACGAGCGGAGCCGCCAGCGCGGCCAGCGCGATGGCGATGAGGTTGAAACGCTTCATGAGATCATGGGTCCGCGGGCTGCGAGACCGTTCACTCATGACCATACCGTCAGCGCTCGTGGCGCACATGAACCGCCCATGAGCCCGGCGTGAGCCTGTGGTGAATGAAGCCGCCGAGAGCAAGGCTCGTCCAGCGCCGCTCATGCATCGCCCTCGCTCGAGAGCGTCAGGGCAGGCAGCGTCACGGAGATCGTCGTGCCCGATCCAACGCTGCTCTTGACGGAGATGTCGCCGCCGTGCGCGCGCACGATGCTGCGCACGACTGCAAGCCCCAGCCCCGTTCCTTCGACTGCGCGTGAGTGCGCGGGGTCAGCGCGGTAAAAGCGCTCGAAGATGTGCGGCAACGATTCGGCATCGATGCCGCTGCCGGTATCGGCGATGTCGACGTGTGCATGGCCGTTCTGCGCGCCCGCCGAGATCGTGACGCCGCCTGACTGCGTGAATTTGATCGCGTTCTCGGTGAGGTTCACGACGAGTTGGCGCACGAGACCAGGCTCGCCGAGGATGTAAGCGTCGCCATCGCAGCGCGTCTCAAGCGTAAGGCCTTTTTCGGCGGCGCGCGGACGCAGCGAGCCGGCGACGTCGTTGACGACGGCGCGCAGATTCATCGGCTCGACGGCCAACGCGGTGCCGGTATCGGTCTTCGAAAGCATCAGCATCGAGTTGATCACGCGCGCCATCTGTGCGCTCTCGTTGCGGATCGCGGCCAGCGCGTCGTGGCGCACCTGATCGTCGCGCTCGCCCCAGCGCTCGAGCATCTGCGCATTCGCGTTGATGACGGTCAGCGGCGTCTTGAGCTCGTGCGACGCATCCGAGATGAAGCGCCGCTCGCGTGAAAACGCGGATTCCAGGCGCGCGAGCATGTCGTCGAACTGCGCGGCAAGGCGTCCGAGCTCGTCGTGCCTGTTTTGCCAGTTCAAGCGTTTGGCGAGATCGCTGCCGCCGATGTCTTGGATGGCGCGCGACATCTCGTTGATCGGTCCGATCGCCGTGCGCGTGAGCCATACGCCCGCCAGCACGATCACGATGACCGCGCCGACGAAGCTGATCAACAGGAATGTGGCGAAGGCGCCGAGCGTTTGATTGACGCTGGCGAGCGACTGGGCGACATAGATCGTCGCGACGGGCCGGCCGTTCTGACTGATGATGTGCCAGTGCGCGAGCACGGGCCCAAGATCGGTGCGAGCGGTGCCCCACTCGCCCGGTGCGATGCCCTCCATGTGCCACGGCCGATAGCCAGTCGTCGGCAGATCCGCATCAGCGAGATTGCTGCTGCCGTTGATGCGCGCGCCGCTTGGATTGAAAGCCTCGACGTAAAGGCCGGGACCCGAGAACTGATTCAGCTGCCCCTCTTGCGAGAGCATTTCCACGACTGACGCGGAGCCGAACAGCGGATTGCCCGCGCGCGCATACGATTGCAGCGCCATCGAGGCGCCTTCCACGCGCTGCGCGGCCGACAGAAACAACACCCGATACGCGCCGAGCATGACGACCGCGGCGAACAGGAAGAGGAGCACGCCCACGCCCGCCAGATACCAGAAGCTCAGGCGCCAGCGCAGGCTTTGGAAGAACGGTATGTTGTCCGCGCGATCAGGCGCGGAGGGCGTAACCGACACCTCGAACGGTTTGGATGAGCTTTTCATCGGCAGAGTCGTCGACCTTGTTGCGCAAATATCTGATGTAGACGTCGATCAGATTCGACTCGCCCAAGAAATCCGAACCCCACACGCTGTTGAAGATCTCGTCGCGCGTGTGCACCTTGTTGGGATACATCATGAGGAATTCGAGCAGTGAGAACTCTTTGGCCGTTAGGCTGATCGGACGCTCGTTGCGCCACACCTCATGCGTGTCGCGGTTGAGCTTGAGATCCTTGATCTGCAGCATGCGCTCGCCCGGTTCGCGCTCGCGCAGTTGCACGCGGATGCGCGCGAGCAGCTCTTCGATCGAGAACGGTTTCGACAGATAGTCGTTCGCACCGGTGTCGAGCCCGGTCACGCGATCGGGCACCGCGTCTTTGGCGGTGAGCATGATGATCGGCACCGACGAATGACGCCGGACGCGGCGACAGACCTCAAGGCCGTCGATGCGCGGCAGCAAGAGATCGAGGATGATGAGATCGGGGCCTTTGAGCGCGCGCTCGATGGCGCTGGCGCCGTCGCCGCACACTTCGACCTCGAAGCCTTCATGCTCGAGTTCGAGGCGCAGGACTTTGGCTATTTGGACGTCGTCTTCGACGATGAGGATCTTGCGCTTGGCCGTTTCTGCGGCGTGCAGGGGCGATGATGAATGCGACATGTTGTGCTCCTGTCGTTCCTAGCGACGGTGGTTAGCACTTCTCACTGCTCCTAGCATACCGCTGAGCAGCCAAGCGTCACATTAAGCGGGCGTGAAACCAGGCCTGCCCGAACGGACCGTCCATGGCCGTCTTCGCGGCGATCGAGCTGGACGACGCTGCGCGTGCGATTGCGTTGCATGCCATGGAAGCCGTCGCGAAGATTCCGGACGTGCGCTTAGAGCGGCCCGAAAAGCTGCACGTCACATTGGCCTATGTCGGCCAAGTCGATGCCGTGCGCGTGCCGCTGTTTGCCGACGCGTTGCGCCAGGCTGCCCGTGCCTGCCAGGCCTTCGACGTCGTTTTCGACGAGCTCGGCGGCTTTGGCAATAAGCGGCGCCCAGGCGTCATCGCATACGCATGCTCGGCGCCGCAGGTGGGGTATCTGCGCTGTGCCGCGTCGCTGCGCGCCGCCTTCGAGATTCTCGGCGCTACGTTCGAACACGACGCGCTGCCACATGTCACGCTGGCGCGCTGTAAGCATCGCATGCGCGAGGTGACGAGCATCCCAACGCCGCAACCACTAATCGTCGCAGCGCGAAAGATCGTATTGCTCGAAAGCGTTCCCGCCGGTCCCACGACGCGTTATGAGCTGCGTGCTTCCGCGTCACTGCGTGCGGCCGACCTAGAGAGAGGACGGTAGCTCATGCGTTCGTTATTGTTGCCGCTCGCCGTACTGGTACTCGCAGTGTTCCCGGCCGCAGCCGACGCCGCGCAAACCGGTGCGGCGTCGTCCGATATCATGACGATGATGATGGCGCACCACGGACCGGCCATCACCGTCACCGGTGTAGGATCGGTCGACTATACGCCGGACGAGGCGCGCCTTACGCTTGGGGTGAACGGCGAGGCGAACAGCGCGGCCGCGGCCGTCAGCGACATTGCCGGCCGCGCGAATGCTGTGATCGCCGCGCTCAAAGGCATGGGCATTGCCGCGTCCGACATCACCACCAGCGGATTCAACCTATACTACCGGCAGGCGACCGAAACGGTCAAAGCGGCATATGTCGCCTCCGAGAGCGTGAGCGTGAAGACCTCGGTGGATAAAGCCGGAACAGCAATCGACACAGGCATCCGCGCCGGCGCCAACCAGACGTATGGCTTGAGCTTCGACACGACGCAGCGCGATGCGCTCTACAAGCAAGCGGTGCAGCGCGCGGTCAAACAAGCGCGCGATCTTGCGGACATTGCTGCGTCTGCCGCCGGCGTGCGCGTCGGAGCGGTGGACTCCATGAGTCTCGGCGGCGTTTTTGGAGTGTCGCCACCGATGCCGATGATGGCGCGCGTCGCGGTGGCAAATGCGGCCGCACCGCCGCCGGTCGAGCCGGGAAGCGGAACGATTCAGGCGTCGGTCACGGTGACGTACGCGGTGAGCGGTGGCGGGTCGCGGCCGTAGCGTCGAAAAAAGCGAGAAACATTTGCTGCACAAGACGCGTTATAAAGGAAGACGCTGAACCGCGCAGCGCACCCCGCGCGGTTCCAGCGTCCTGAAAAGCGTCAAGGCGGACCATGGTCCGCCTTGATTGCTTCCATCGCCGGCTCAACAGGCCGGCGTCACCTCAGATCGTCGGAGCTTTAGGCTGCCTTGTGCTGTTTGGCGAGCGCGATCGCCCAGCCACGCTCCGTGCGCTTGCGCACGAGATATCCGTCCGGCGTGCGGTCGAAGACTTCGAAGCCGCTTGCCACCGCTTCGGCGAGAGTGTTGAAGATGAGTATGCCTTGCATGGGTCTAGCTCCGGTGTTCCCCATTAGTTATAACGACAAATGCCCGCGCGCGGTTCACGTCAGACGTCCCGTACCGCTGTCACCGCGAGAGTATGACGCCCATCACGTTTCGAGGGTCGTCTGTCAAGGTACGCGAAGAATGCGGGTCAATGGCATCCGACGCGCCGTTGCTGGAAACCGCCACCTTGATCAGCCGGGAGCAAGTAGCCCCCGGCTTTTGGTGTCTGGGCTTCCGCAGTCCGCGCATCGCGCGCGCGGCGGGCTCGGCCAGTTACGTCGCGGTCGACGTTCCCGGCGTCTTCTCAGTCCGGCTGCCGTTGGGCATCTGGACGACGCGCGATGACGAATTCAGCTTGCTCTTCCGCGAGTGGGGGGATCGCACTCGACGTCTGGCTCGCCTTTCAGTCGGATCAGGCGTGTCGTGTATCGGGCCGCTGGGCAATCACTTTAGCATTCCCGTCAAGGGCTCGACGGCGCTCATCGCCGCCGGCGGGATCGGCATCGTGCCGTTCTGGCTGCTCACGCGCGAGCTGCGCGCGGCCGGCGTGAACGTGCGCGCAATTGTCGGAGCTCGAACTAAGGCGCATCTCAACGGAGTGGCGCAGTTGCGCGAAGCGGGCGCAGACGTCACCGTATGCACCGACGATGGCAGCGAGGGCGACAAAGCGATGGTTCTGGATCTGGTCAAACGCGTCCACGCCGCGAACGTCATCTACGGGTGCGGACCTCTCGGCATGCTGCGCGCGCTGTGCGCACATGCGAGCGAGAACAGAATCCAATGCGAGATTTCGATGGAAGAGACGTTCGGCTGCTCGATGGGCACGTGCTGGGGGTGCGTGGTTCCCGTGCGCCGCGGCAGTCAGCAAGGATCCGGCTATCCGCCATCGCCGCGCGACTCGCGCACGTATGACTTCGCGCGCGTGTGCGTCGACGGCACCGTGTTTCCGGCGAGCGACGTGCTGTGGCTTGAGGCCTACGCGTGAGCGCGAGCAACGGTGCGCCGGCGAACATCGACCTCAGCGTCGATATCGGCGGCGTGACGCTGACAAACCCGACGATCGCGGCGAGCGGCTGCTACAATCGCGGCGCCGAATTCGGGCGCGTGGTCGACATCAGCGCGTACGGCGCGATCACGCTCAAGAGCGTCACGCGCGAGCCGCGCCTTGGCAATGCGATGCCGCGCATCGCCCTTACGCCGGCGGGCATGCTCAACGCGATCGGTTTGGAAGGCCCCGGCATCGACTATTTCGTCGCGCATGAAGCGCCCAAGCTCTCGTCGGTGCCGACCGTCGTCATCGCCAGCGCCGCCGGTTTCACCGTCGGCGAATTCGTTGACGTCGCGTCGGCGATCGACGGCCTTCCAGGCGTGGCGGCGATCGAGCTCGACGTTTCATGTCCGAACGTGGACAGCGAAGGTGAATGCTTTGCGGTCGACCCACGGACGACCGACGCGGTCGTCGCCGCCGTCAAGCGGCGCGTCAAGCTGCCGGTCATCGCCAAGCTGACGCCCAACGTCGCGGATATTCGGCCGATCGCGCGCGCGGCAGAAGAAGCCGGCGCCGACGCTATCTCGCTTGTGAACTCGCTGCGCGCGATGGCGATCGACGTTGAAAGAGCACGGCCGACACTGGCCAACGGTACCGGCGGCTTGACTGGACCCGCGATCCGGCCGGTCGCCGTCTACCAGGTCTGGGAGTCCGCGCAGACCGTGCGCATCCCGATCATCGGCATGGGCGGCATTGAGACCGGGCGCGATGCGCTCGAACTCATGATGGCCGGTGCGTCGGCGGTCGCCATCGGCACGGCCAACTTCCGCGATCCGCTTGTGGCGGCGCACGTGCGCGATGCGATCGCCGAGGAAGCGCGCCGCCGCGGTTTTGCAAGCGTGCGAGCGCTGACCGGCTTGGCAAACCCGGGATTCGCCGGCAAGCGCTGGCCCGCCGATCGCAGGCCGCAGCGTCTGGGGGTCTCGAGATGACAGAGCTGATCGTCGCGCTGGATGAGCCGACGTTCGAGCGCGCGAGCGCGATCGTCGACAAGACGTGTGCGGTCGCGAACTGGTACAAAGTCGGCTACCAGGCGTTTTACGCATACGGCGAGCGCATCATCGAGGCGCTGCGGGCGCGCGGTTCGCATGTTTTCCTCGATCTTAAACTGCTCGATATCCCAAACACGGTGTACGCCGGCGTGCAGTCACTTGCGCGCTATAAGCCCGACATGCTGACCGTGCACGCGTCGGGTGGCGGCGACATGCTGGCGGCAGCGGCACGCGCGCGGGACGAGTCAAAGAGCGCGGGCGGCTCTATGCGGCTGCTCGCGGTCACCGTGCTGACCAGCTTATCTAAGGAAGAACTCGTGCTGGCCGGTGAGGACCTCGACCCGCACGAGCTCGTCGCAGTGCGGGCAGAATTGGCCGCGCGCAACCGCATCGACGGCGTTGTCTGTGCGGTAGACGAGGTGTCTCTCGTGATGGCGCGCGCGGCGGACTCGTTGCTCACCGTCTGTCCAGGCATCCGGCCGGCGGGCAAGACCGCAGACGACCAGCGCCGCGTCGCAACGCCGATGGAGGCCGCGATTGCTGGAGCGGACTTCATCGTCGTGGGCCGTCCAATCACGGCCGCTGCAGATCCCGCGGCCGCCGCCGCGGCGATCCAGGCTGAGCTGCGCGCTATCAAGCCGCTTCCCGCGATCTGAGATGACGCCGCGAGAGGTGCTTGCGCTGCTCGAGCAGCGCGGTGCAATGCTATCAGGCCACTTCGTGCTCTCGTCGGGTCTGCACAGCGATCGCTTCATCCAGAAATTTCGCATCTTTGAAGACCCGCCGACTGCCGAAGCCGTATGCGGCGCGCTCGCTGACCTGTTGCGTTCATCGAAGCCTCAGGTCGTGGTCAGTGCCGCCGTCGGCGGCATCATCCCCGGTTACGTCGTCGCGAAGGCGCTCGGCGTGCGCGACATCTTCGTCGAGAAAGAGGCCGGCGTGCCGGTCTTGCGCCGCGGATTCGCGATCGCGCCCGGCGAGCGCGTAGCCGTGATCGAGGACGTGATGACGACGGGCAAGTCGGTGGCGGAGGTGATCGAGGTCGTGAAGCGCGCCGGCGGCGAGCTTGTGGCTATCGGCGCGGTCGTCAAGCGCGGCAAGCCATCTCTGCCATTGCCGGTCACCGCACTGCTCGATCTGCCGCTGCGCGATTTTGCGCCTGACGAATGCGCGCTGTGCGAACAGGGCACGCCAATTTCAGACCCGGGCAGCCGCCGCGCATCTTGAAGGTCCAGATCGTCTCGGATCTTCATTTAGAAGAGCATCCGCTGGCGCCGTTTGAACCGCAGGCCGACGTCCTCGTCGTCGCAGGCGATACGCACGACGAACCCGCCTCTTTTGGCCGCTGGTTCGGGTCGCTGCCTTCAAACATACCTGTCGTCGCCGTGCTCGGCAACCACGAATTCGATCGCAAGCGGTTCGGCGAGGTGCTGCCCGCATTTCGCGAGGCGGTCAAACCGTTTGCCAATGTGCATCTGCTCGAGGAAGAGCGTATTGACATCGGCGGCGTCGCCTTTCTGGGCGCCAATCTGTGGACCGATATGCGCGGTGGCCGCGATGCGCCGGCCGTCGCGCGCGTGCTCAAGCACTTCGACATGCACGGGGTGACGGTTGACGATCTTATGGCGCTTCACAAGCATGGCGTCGCTTGGCTCGAGCGCGACTACCCGCGAGACGTGCAGCACGTCGTCGTGGTGACGCATACGGCGCCGTCGTTTGGCAGTCAACATCCGCGCTTTGCCGGCTCGCCGCTTAACGGCTTTTTCGCGAGCGATCTCGACGCACTCGTGCACCGCCTGCAACCACAACTGTGGATACACGGCCATATGCATGATCCTGTAGACTACAACATCGGCGCCAGCCGTGTGATCAGCAATCCGCGCGGATACGCGGGTGAAAACCCTGGTTGGGATCCCTACAAAGCCATATTCGAGCTCCGATCGTGATCGTAGCGGAGATCATTGTGCCATTCTTGCTCGGCGGGATTGCAGTGGCCGGCGCAACATCGCTGCTGTTCCTACCACCTCTGCGGCAGATATTTTGGCCCTCGACTCGGGCTCTCGTCTTGCTGCTAGGCGCGGCCTTGATCGTCGGCGCTTTCGGCCTGACTTCAAATCTCTACTATTTGGTCGCCCTGGCGTTATTAGCGACAAGCGCCTCGATCCTTGTGGTCATCAATGCGCGACAAGCGAGCGATGCGTTCAAGAGATGAAAACGTCAGCCGACTAGGATATTCGAAATGATCTGCGTGCCGAGGTGTTGCGCGGTGAGCAATTCGACGATCGCGGCATGAGCGGTCGAGAGATCGAGGATCTGCGCAGCGTCGACGCCGGCACGAACGCCAAGCGCTGCCGCGCTCAAGCGCGTAGCAAGATCGGACGACAGGCCGCCGCTGGCGACCAAGGCTAGCGCCTCCGAAGACGTCAGCTCTTCAATGACGCCGCTGTCATCGGAGGGTATGCCGCCAGGCTGCGACCCGAAGAGCAGTCGAATCGCGCCGATCGCACCGGCCAGCGCGCGCGCGGCCTCATCGACGTCGACCGTCAACGGCGCGCCCGAAATCGCCGAACCCTGCGAAGCGATCACCGGAATATAGCCTTGCTCGAGCAAGAGATGCAGCAGCGCCGCGTTGACGCCGCGCAATTCTACCGCGCCGCTTTCGCCGGCAGAAGCGGTGAGTGTGCTGGCCGCAAGGCCATCGAGTCCAACCGCGGCGCCGCCGACGCGGTTGATGCTGCCGATGAGCCATTGCGCCGGCTCGCGCGCGCCGACGTCATGGATGAGGACCGGCCGAACGCCGATGCGCCGCATGAAGACGATGTCGGCGGCGAACGTCGGCGAGGACACTGCCGACTCATCGACGCGTACGACGAACGGCCGGCCAACAAACGGTTTGCAGGTCGGCAGCGACTGCGGATCGGGGTCTTCGAAAACGCCGGACATCGCTCTACCAGCTCATCGGCATATCAACGCCGCCTAAACAGCAGATTGAGCGCGAGCGTGAAGAGGATCGAGAGCAGCAGCGAAGTGCCGAGCAGCAGGCTGACCTGCCATCCCTTGCCGCCGAAGGTCACATCACCGGGCAACGAACCGAGATGCAGCGGCTTTGCGAAGATGAATGCGGCACCGAGTAGGATGAGTATCACGCCCGCCACCACGAGCCATCGGCCGAGTTGAGGCATCACATCCTGCACGCTCTTGTATATTACCCGGATGCGGGCGCGTCTCCGCCTGCCGCATTGATGAGCGCGATCGCCGCCTCAACGCCGGCATCCAAGAACGTCTCGATGCCGGCGACGCAGCGGTCGATGATTTCGGGCAGCGCTCGCTCTTCGGCTTTGCTAAACGCCGTGATGACATGGTCGATAAGATCGCCGTCTTGACGGCCGATGCCGCAGCGCAACCGCGGAAAGGCGGTCGAGCCAAGCATTTCAATGACGGACTTCAAACCGTTGTGGCCGCCGTCGCTGCCCGAACGCCGCAGGCGCAACCGCCCGAACGGTAGATTGGCGTCGTCGACGACGACGAAGACGTTCTTCATGGCGACCTTGTGATACGCGACCATATCCGCGACGCTCTCGCCTGACGCATTCATGTAAGTCTGCGGCATCGCAAGCAGCGCGCTCAGGTCTCCGAATTGCGTCACGCGCGCATGGAAGCGCGTGCGCCATGGCGGCGCGGCGTGCTTTTCGGCCAGCGTCTCGAGGACGCGAAAACCGATATTGTGCCGCGTGCGCGCATACGAACGCCCCGGATTGCCGAGCCCCACGATGAGGCGCAGATTCCGGGGCGTGTGTGCCTCGTCTGACCGGCGCGCCGGCTAAGCCTCCGGTGTCTCTTCTTCGGCCGGTTTCTTCTCGCCGATAAGCTCGGGCTGCGCGATCTCCGCGCCCACAACCGCCGGGACTTCCTCCTCGGCCTTCTGCGGCGCAAGCACCGACAGCACGATCTCGTCGGGATCCTCGATGATCTTCACACCATCGGCCACGCGCAGGTCGCGCACGTGAACGTTGTCGCCGATGCCGAGCGCGGAGATGTCGATCTCGATGCGGTCGGGAATCGAACCGGGCAGCGCTTCCACTGCGATCTCGCGCAGTACGATGTCGAGCACGCCGCCTTCCTTGACGCCCGGCGCGTTGCCGACTGTCTGGACCGACACGTTCGCTTCGACGGCCTCGGCCATATCGACCGCGTACAGGTCGATGTGGATGAGGCGGTGATCGAGCACGTCGTGCTGACGCTCGTGCACCATCACCGGCGTCGGCCTGCGGCCCTCGACTTCAAGCGTGAACACGGAGTTGATGTTGTGCCCGGTCAATACGTGGCGCAAATCCTTCGCCTCAAAGACGATGGGCAGCGGCTCGTTGAACTGATGCCCGTACACGACGCCGGGGACTTTGCCCTCGTGGCGCAATTTGTTGACCGCATGCCTGCCGGTTTCCGACCGCGGCTTTGCGGTGATCGTGATGCTGTCCATTATCCCTTTCTCGTCGGTTCGAGCGCGACATCGCGAACGTCGGCATGCTGCGTCTCAGGCGCCGAGTCCGATGCGCCGAGGCTGAAGAGCGATTGATCTTCTGCGCCGTCTTGCCCGAGGGTGCGCTCTTGATCGTTGTAGAGCTCGGAAACTGAACGGTTGGCCGAGATACGCCGAATCGTTTCGGCGAGCAGCCTTCCGACCGACAGCACTTTGATCTTATCGCCGCGGATGTCCTCGGGCACCGGCACGGTGTTTGTGACTACGATCTCGGTGATCGGCGAATCGTTGAGCTTCTTCGCTGCGCCGGCGGCGAAAATGCCGTGCGTGGCGCAGGTGATCACCGACGTCGCGCCACGCTCGAGCAGCGCCTCGGACGCTTTGACAAGCGTGCCGCCCGTCGAGATCATGTCGTCGATGATGACGGCGGTCTTGCCCTTGAGATCGCCGACGACTTCGCTGACTTCGTTGACGTCGGGGCGCGGGCGGCGCTTGAACACGATCGCCACCGATGATTGCAGCTTCTTGGCGAACGCCTCGGCGCGCGCCACGCCGCCGGCGTCCGGCGACACGACGACGACGCCCGGCCCGCGCAGCTTCTTGGTGTTGATCAGGTGGTTGGCCAAGATGAAGCTGGCGGTCAAATTATCTACCGGATCGTCGAAGAAGCCTTGGATCTGGGCCGCGTGCAGGTCGACGGTGAGGATACGCTGCACGCCGGCCGTCGTCAGGAGATTGGCGACCAGCTTAGCCGAGATCGGCTCGCGGCCTTTGGTCTTTTTGTCTTGTTTGGCGTAGCCATAGTACGGGATCACCGCGGTGATCCGGTACGCGGATGCGCGCCGCAGCGCGTCGATCATGAGCAGCATCTCCATGAGCGAATCGTTCACAGAGCGGCCGGGTTCCGGCGGCTTGCAGATCGATTGGATCACGAACGCGTCCGCGCCGCGGACGTTTTCGTGGATCTCAATGCGGCACTCTTCGTTGGCAAACGTCGTGACGAGCGCTTTGCCGACGTGCGTGCCCATGATGTGCGCGATCTCAACGGCGAGCGCGCGATTGGAATTGCCGGAGAAGAGGACCGGTTTTGCCGTAGCCATAACAGCGGTCTCCCATCGAGCGTTAGGTGAAGATGGGCCCGAAGGCCCATACGCTCGTTCTCCGAATATAGCAGTTCGACCCCCCGCACGCTGCGCGGCGGTCCTCCATGCAGTCACCATAAGGAACCAATGCCTCAGTTCAAAGTCGAAGCCCCATTCAAACCGTCCGGCGACCAACCCGAGGCCATCGACGCGCTCGCTGCCGGCATCGAACGCGGCGACCGCGCCCAGACCTTGCTCGGCGTCACGGGCAGCGGCAAGACGGCGACGATGGCGTGGGCGATCGAGCGCGTGCGCAAGCCGACGCTCGTGCTGTGCCACAACAAGACGTTGGCGGCCCAGCTGTGCGGCGAGTTCAAAGAGTTTTTCCCGAATAACGCGGTCGAATATTTCGTCTCGTACTTCGATTACTATCAACCCGAGGCGTACATCCCGTCGTCCGACACCTATATCGAGAAGGATTCATCGGTCAACGAAGAGATCGAGCGCTTACGCCACTCGGCTACCCAGTCGCTGCTCACGCGGCGCGACACGATCATCGTCGCATCGGTATCGTGCATCTTCGGCTTGGGGTCGCCCTCGGACTACGTCGACATGTCGCTGTCGCTGCGCCGCGGCCAGGAGTACGATCGCGACAAGCTGCTGCGCAAGCTTGTCGACATGCAGTACACACGCAACGACTTGGCGATGGTGCGCGGCACGTTCCGCGTGCGCGGCGACGTGCTTGAGTTCGTCGCCGTCGACGACGAGATCATCACGCGCCTCGATTTCTTCGGCGATCAGATTGACCACATCACGCGCGTCAACCAGATCACCGGCGAGATGCTCGATGACCTGGGCGAGCTGACGATCTTCCCGGCCAAGCATTTCATCACACCGGAGGAGAAACTCAAGCGCGCCATATCCAGCATCGAAGCCGAGCTGGAAGAACGCCTTGCTTATTTGAAGCGCGAGAGCAAGCTGCTGGAGGCGCAGCGGCTCGAATTGCGCACGCGCAACGACGTCGAGATGCTGCGCGAGCTCGGCTACTGCAACGGCATCGAGAATTACTCGCGCCATCTCACCGGGCGCGCGCCCGGCCAGACGCCGTTCTGCTTGCTCGACTTCTTCCCAGAAGACTGGCTGCTGTTCGTCGACGAGTCGCACGTGACGCTGCCGCAAGTGCACGGCATGTATCAGGGCGATCGTTCGCGCAAAGAGGCGCTCGTCGAATACGGATTCCGGTTGCCGTCGGCGATCGACAACCGGCCGCTCACCTTTGAAGAGTTCGACAAGCACATCAATCAGGTCGTATACGTCTCGGCGACGCCCGGCGAATACGAACGCCGCCGCGCGACGCAGGTCGTTGAGCAGATCATCCGCCCGACCGGCCTGGTCGATCCCAAAGTTGAAGTGCGTCCCACCAAAGGCCAAGTCGACGACCTGATGGAGGAAGTGCGCAAGCGAGCGGACGCCGGCGAACGCGTGCTGGTGACGACGCTGACCAAGAAAATGGCCGAGGATCTGACCGACTATCTGATCGAGATGGGGGTGCGCGCGCGCTACCTGCATTCGGAGATCGACACGCTCGAACGCATCGCGATCTTGCGCGACTTGCGCCTGGGCGAATTCGACTGTCTTGTCGGCATCAATCTGCTGCGCGAAGGGCTCGATCTGCCGGAGGTTTCGCTCGTCGCGATTCTGGACGCGGACAAAGAAGGGTACCTGCGTTCCGAGACGTCGCTCATCCAGACGATCGGACGCGCGGCGCGCCACGTCAGCGGCACGGTGCTGATGTACGCCGACAACGTCACGCAGTCCATGGAGCGCGCGATCAACGAGACCGAACGCCGCCGCGCGAAGCAGCTCGCGTACAACGCAGAGCATAACATCGATCCGAAGTCGATCCTCAAGTCGGTGCGCGACATCTTGTCGACCGTCGGCGCCACCGACGACGGTAAGCGGCGCAGCGCGACCAGGCAATTGAAGGAAGTGCCGCGCGACGTGCTGCTCGCGACCATCGAAAAGCTTGAGAAAGAGATGAAGGCCGCCGCAGCGCGCCTCGAATTCGAAAAGGCTGCGGCGCTTCGCGACGAGCTGTGGGAGCTGCGCAAGCAGCTGCCCGATGCGGGCGACCCTGCGCTCTCACGCAAGGCTCCGACCGTGTTCGGCCAGGCACTGCGCGAGGCCGCGCTTTTCTGATCCGGGCGATCTTCTTCGATCTCGACGACACGCTCGTCGAAGATACGCTTTCGCTCGAACGCTGCGCCGAGGCGGCGGTGCTCGAAATATCGCCCGCATTGCGCCTGCCCGCGAACAAACTTGCCATCGCCTACGTCGACTCGGCCATCGACTTTTGGGAGAGCCTCGAGCCGGGCGCCCCGCCGCCCAAAGCGGGAGACATCCGTCCGTCGATGTGGCGCGCCGCGTTGCGCCGCTACGGCGTGGACGACGCAGATCTCGCCGCGCGCATCGCCAAACGCTACGATCAGCTGCGCATCGAGCGCGTCGAGCTGTTTCCTGAGGCGGTCAAAGTGCTGCAGATACTGCACGGCAAGTACAAGATGGCGATCATCACGAACGGATTTGCGGAGACGCACGACGTCAAGATCGCGCGGCTGGAGCTCAGCCGGTTTTTCGATCACGTCATTCTGGCCGGCGAAATGCAGCTCGTCAAGCCGGATCCGAAAATCTTCGAACATGCGATGACCTTGGTCGGCGTGACGCCGGGCGAGAGCGTCATGGTCGGCGATCGCTTCAATCGCGATATCGCGGGCGCACATGCCGCGGGCATGCGCGCGATTTGGGTCAACGTGCGCGACGAAACGGCGCCCGCCGGCGTGCGTCCCGCAGACGCGACAATCCTCAGCATCGGGGAGTTGCCCACGGCGCTCGCGGCCCTGGCATAGGCTGCGTCCCAGCGGATAAGCCGCTACCCTTGTCCACAAGGGGAACCGCTGGGCCCGAGTCTAAGCGGGAGCGCCCTCGGCGAACCGGCTCGCCTAACGGCCGCACGGCCGCGCGACCTCCGCGTCCGACGAAGGGGCAAACCGATGAGCACTACGCGCGATGGAACGCATCGCGCGCGGCACGATAAACGCATCAGCCTACAATAAGACACGTGCATGTCCTGATGATCTGAATGTACCCCCACAATGTACCCCCACATGGAAGCGGTCGAGTGCGAGCTCGGCCGCTTCTCGCTTTTGCCGGGAGTCATCAGCAGCCGTCGCGAAATAAGACCCTCCATGTCTGCCAAGCCGAACGGCGCCTCGTCGGACCCGCTGGCTGCTCCTGTGCGACCGATTCCCGCCCGCCACGGGCTGGAATCGATCGTCATTAAGGGCGCGCGCGAGCATAACCTCAAGAACATCGATCTGGCGCTGCCGCGCAATCAGCTCATCGTCATCACGGGTTTAAGCGGTTCCGGGAAGAGCTCGCTCGCGTTCGACACGATCTACGCCGAAGGGCAGCGGCGTTACGTCGAATCGCTCTCGTCGTACGCGCGCCAATTCCTCGGCCAGATGGAGAAGCCCGACGTCGACTACATCGAGGGGCTCTCGCCGTCCATTTCGATCGATCAAAAGTCGGCCAGCCACAATCCGCGCTCGACCGTCGGCACCGTCACCGAGATCTACGATTACCTGCGTCTGCTCTACGCGCGCATCGGCAAACCGCATTGCCCGAACTGCGGGCGGCCGATAGCGCCGCAGAGCGCCGAACAGATCGTCGACCAGATCCTCAAGCTGCCGGAAGGCGCACGCATCCAGCTGCTCGCGCCGATGGTGCGCGGACGCAAGGGTGAATACCAAAAGTTGTTCGAGCAGGCGGTCAAGGACGGCTACGCGCGCGTGCGCGTCGACGGCGAGATCCGCGAACTGCGCGACAAGATCAATCTCGACAAGAAACGCAAGCACACCGTCGAGATCGTCATCGACCGGCTCGTCATGAAAGAAGGCCTGCGCAAGCGTTTGACCGACTCGGTCGAAACGGCGCTGCGCTTGACGCAAGGGCTGGTGACGGCCCTGGTCGAGCGCCCGGCCTCAGGCAACGGCAGCTACAAGCGCGCCGAAGAGATCCCGTTTTCCGAGAAGCTGTCGTGCAGCCACTGCGGTTTGTCGTTCGAGGAGCTCGCCCCGCGCTTGTTCTCGTTCAATTCCCCATATGGGGCGTGTCCTGACTGCACGGGCCTGGGCGTCAAAATCGAGATCGATCCGCGCCTGGTCATACCCGACCGCAACAAGACGTTTCGCGAAGGCGCGGTCGTGCCGTGGACCAAGAACCTCGCCGCCGGCATGAACGCCTTCTACGTGCAGCAAGTCGAATCGCTGCTGCGCAGCGAGGGCTACGATCTCGACACGCCGGTCAAAAAGATCCCGCGCGAGCTGCTCGACTTGGTCCTTTACGGCGACGAAGATGAGGACGACAAACGCAAATTCACGTTCCGCACCAAGTCGGGCAAGAAATGGCATTACGAAGGCCATTACCGGGGCATCATCCCGCAGCTCCAGCGCCGCTACGAAGAGACGTCGTCCGACTATGTGAAGGAAGAGATCGACGCGCTGATGACGTCGGTCAAGTGTCCGACGTGCAAAGGCGCGCGCCTCAAACCTGAAGCGCTGGCGGTCACGGTAGGCAGTCTGAGCATCGCACAGCTCACAGCGCTGCCGGTCGATCGCGCGCTCGCGTTCATGGAAAAGCTCGAGCTGACCGCGCGCGAAGAACAGATCGCCCGCCAAATCGTCAAAGAGCTGCGCGCGCGCTTGGGCTTCTTGGTCAACGTCGGACTCGAGTACCTCACGCTCGACCGCGCGGCGATGACGCTGTCGGGCGGCGAAGGCCAGCGCATCCGCCTGGCGACGCAGATCGGCTCGTCTCTCGTCGGCGTGCTGTACGTGCTCGACGAGCCGTCGATCGGACTGCACCAGCGCGATAACGCGCGTTTGCTCGCGACGCTCAAGACGCTGCGCGATCTCGGCAATACGCTCATCGTCGTCGAACACGACGAAGAGACGATGCGCGAGGCGGATTACTTGGTCGACATCGGGCCCGGCGCGGGTAAAGAGGGCGGTCACGTCATCGCCGCCGGTACGATTGCGGACATCGAAGCCGCGCCGGCGTCATTGACCGGCAAGTATCTCAAGGGCAACGCGTTCATCCCGATTCCGCGCTCGCGGCGCACGCCGACCGGAACCCTTTCGATCAAGAACGCGCGTGCCAACAATCTGCACGGCATCGATGTTGATTTTCCGCTCGGCGTACTCACTTCGGTCACCGGCGTGTCCGGTTCGGGCAAATCGAGCTTGGTCGATCTCGTGCTCTATAGAGCGCTGTCGCATCATCTGCACGGTCAGCCGCCGGATGAGACGTACGGCCGCGTCACCGGATTGGAAGCGCTCGACAAGGCGATCGTCATCGACCAGTCCCCGATCGGGCGCACGCCGCGCAGCAATCCCGCGACGTACACGGGCGCATTCGATCCGATCCGCGAGCTCTTCTCGCTCACGCCCGAGGCCCGCGCGCGCGGATATGCACCGGGCCGCTTTTCGTTCAACGTCAAGGGCGGGCGCTGCGAGGCCTGCGCGGGCGACGGCATCATCAAGATCGAGATGCACTTCCTGCCCGACGTCTACGTGCCGTGCGAAGTCTGCAAAGGCAAGCGCTACAACCAGCAGACGCTTGACGTCACATACAAAGGAAAGACGATTTCGGACGTGCTCGAGATGCGCGTGGACGAAGCGGCCGAGTTCTTCGCCAACGTGCCGCGCGTGCACAGCAAGTTGCGTACGATCTGCGACGTCGGGCTTGGCTACATCCAGATGGGCCAACCGGCGACGACGCTCTCGGGCGGCGAAGCGCAGCGCGTCAAGCTCGCGACCGAACTGTCGCGGCGCGGCACCGGGCGCACGTTTTACATCTTGGACGAGCCGACGACCGGGCTGCATTTCGCGGACATCGCGCACTTGTTGCGCGTGTTGGACCGGCTTGTTGACGCGGGCAACACCGTGCTTGTGATCGAGCACAACCTCGATGTCATCAAGACGGCCGATCATATCATCGACCTCGGACCCGAGGGCGGTGAAAAGGGCGGGCGCGTGATCGCGACCGGCACGCCCGAGCAGGTCGCCCAGGACGAACGCTCGTACACCGGGCGTTACCTGCGCCGCGTGCTCGCAGATCCACGCGCACATATCGCCATAACGAGCGGAGAGCACGCGGCCGTCGCTGACTTCGAACGCGCCAACCGCGAGCTGCTGCGGGCCCTCGAGGAGGCCAAGACCTCTTAAGGGACTCGGGCCCGCCTGCCGATACACTGGGAAGAGGTATGCACCTGCATGGCTGAGGCGATCGATACCGGTGAGCTTCCCGTCGCGCTTGCGCTCCCGGTCTCGGTAAGCGCACGCAACGCGGACCTGAAGCTCGATATCACCGGCAAGGCCACTCATCTGGATGAGAAGGGCCTTGTCGTGACGTTTCAACAGGAAGTGCCCGAAGGCACCGTGCTGTTCACGACCATCGACATGCGCAGTATCAACTCGACCGCGCGCGGGCTCATCAAAGTCAAGTCGCAGACGCCGATCGGCGAGCATGGCGGCTTTCAGACGGTCGCAGACTTCGTCGACCTCAACGATGACGGCAAACGCAAGATAGCCCGCATGCTGGGCGGCCCTGCCGAGGATCTCGCCCCCGTCGCCTCGCGCAGCTTCGCCGTGGATCAGATCGGCACGCAGCAAGGCGGCTACGTGCGCACGCCCCAGGCGGCCGCAAATGCGCCGACACCGGTCTATCGTCCACCGGCTGCCGCGCAGGCGTCGAAGCGCGCGTACTTCGAGCCGGCGCCGCAGCGCGCGAAGGCTAAGGCATCAACGTCGACGCGCTTCTGGGGCTCGCTCGGTGTGTCGTTCTACGTGGTCGTGATCTTGATCGTGATCGCGCTGTTCCCGCAAGGCCGCGCGTTCGAGGGGATGGTGCTCAGCTACATAGGATACGCGGCCGAGCGCTGCTGGTATTGGGCGAATCATATCGGGCAAGTGAAGCTGTACGACAACAGCTAGCCTCAACAACGAGATATGACGGCGGGCCGATGAGCCCGCCGTCTTGATTTCCAGGCGCGGCGGATTGTTCGCGGACCGGCTCGGGTACAACATGTGTACGCGCGCGAAAGGCACCCGCGGACATATGGCAGACACCACTTCCGATTTTCTTCTCGACCGTCTCGCGCAGTGGGGCGTGCGCCGCGTGTTTGGTTACCCGGGCGACGGCATCAACGGTTTGATCGGGGCGTTCGAACGCACTAAGGATCGCATTGAGTTCATCCAAGTTCGCCATGAAGAGATGGCCGCGTTCATGGCATGCGCGCATGCGAAATTCACCGGCGAGGTCGGGGTGTGCGTCGCGACAGCGGGTCCCGGGGCGATCCATCTGCTTAACGGCCTGTACGACGCGAAGATGGATCACCAGCCCGTCGTCGCCGTCGTCGGACAAGCCGCGCGGTCTGCGATCGGCGGCGACTATCAACAGGAAGTCGATCTGCAATCGCTCTTCAAGGACGTCGCGCACGAATACGTCTACACGGCGATGACGCCGGTCCAGATCAGACATCTGGTCGATCGCGCCGTGCGCATCGCGCGCACGCAGCGCACCGTCACCGCGATCATCCTGCCGAAGGACGTGCAGGACTTGAAAGCGGCAGAACCGCCGCGCCAGCATGACACGGTGCATTCAAGCCCGATCTATACCGAGCCGCGCATCATGCCGGCGGACATCGATCTGCAGCGCGCCGCCGACGTGCTCAATGCGGGCGAAAAGGTCGCGCTGCTTGTCGGCTCGGGCGCTTCAAACGCTACCGATGAGGTGCTTGAAACGGCGGACGTGCTCGGTGCTGGCATCGCAAAAGCGCTGCTGGGCAAGACCGTCGTGCCCGACGACGTGCCCTTTGTGACGGGCAATATCGGACTGCTGGGCACGGCCGCAAGCTCGTACATGATGGAGCACTGCGATACGCTGCTCATGGTGGGCACGAGCTTTCCGTACGCCGAGTTCTTGCCGAAAGAGGGCCTCGCACGCGGCGTGCAGGTCGACATCGACGGCCGCATGCTCGGCTTGCGCTACCCGACGGAGATCAATTTGCAGGGCGACTCGCGCGAGACGCTGCGCGCGCTCCTGCCGCTGCTCGAACGCAAAGAAGCGCGTAAATGGCGCGAGCAGATCGAGGAGCGCGTCCACGCGTGGTGGTCGCTCATGGACGAGCGCGCGGATACGAGCGCGGATCCGATCAATCCGGAGTACGTTTTTCGCGAGCTCTCCAAGCGCGTGCCGAACGACGCGATATTGACCGGAGATGCGGGCACCATCGTCGTCTGGTTCGCTCGTCAGATCCGCGCGCGCCGCGGCATGATGTGGTCGCTCTCCGGCGGTTTGGCGTCGATGGGCTCAGCCGTGCCTTACTCGATCGCCGCCAAGTTCGCGCATCCGGGCCGCGTCGTCATCGCGCTGGTGGGCGATGGCGCGATGCAGATGAGCGGCTTGAACGAGCTCATCACGATCAGCAAGTACTGGCGGCGCTGGGCAGATCCGAGGCTCATCGTGCTCGTGCTCAACAATGGTGAGCTGAGCATGGTGAGTTGGGAGCTGCGCGTCGCCGGCGAGCCGAAATTCAAGGACTCGCAAGACTTGCCGACCTTGGATTATGCCGCGTTCGCCCGCTCGCTCGGCTTGCGCGGGATCCGCGTCGAAGATCCAGACGATGTTGGACGCGCATGGGACGATGCGCTGAGCGCGGATCGTCCGGTCGTCATCGATGCGCTCGTCGACCCGAACATGCCGACGCTGCCGCCGCACATCACGGTCGAGCAAGCCCGCGACTTCATGTCGACGTTGCTCAAAGGAGACCCTAACCAGGCCGGCATCATCGAACAGACGGTGAAGCAGATGCTCGCAGCGGTCATGCCGCACAAACGCGACTGACCGCTCTATTTCAAGAGATCTCGCAAGCCTGCTTCGTCGATGATCTTCACGCCCAGCGATTCCGCTTTGGCAAGTTTCGATCCGGCCGCCTCGCCCGCGACGACGTAGTCCGTCTTTTTGCTCACCGATCCGCTCACCTTACCGCCCGCGCCCACGATCAGCGCGGTCGCATCTTCGCGCGTCAGTGCGGGTAGCGTTCCGGTCAGCACGAACGTCTTGCCGCTCAACGGCCCTGTTGTCGCCTGCGGTCGCGCGACGCCGCGCAGATTGACGCCCGCGCGACGCAGCTTTTCGACGATCGCCCGGTTCTGCGGGTGCGCGAAAAACGACACCAAGCTCTTGGCGATGACCGGACCGATCTGTTCGACCGCTTCCAGCTCTTGCGCGCTCATCGACTCGAGCGCGTCCATTCCGCCGGTCGCATCCGCGACGAGCTGCGCGTTTTGGAAGCCGACGAAACGGATGCCCAGCGCGTACAGCACGCGCGCGAACGGGCGCGTCTTGCTGCGCTCGATCGACGCGAGCAGATTCGACACAGACTTCTCCCCCATACGCGGCAGCGACAGCAGCTGGTCGCTCGTCAGCGCGTAGATGTCGCCGACGTCGCGCACGAAGCGCGCGTCGATCACCGCGCGCGCCGACTGATAGCCCAGTCCGTCGATATCCATCGCGCCGCGCGACGCGAAATGCGCGAGGCGTTCGACGAGCTGCGACGGACACACCGCATTGGGGCAGTACGCCATCGCTTCGCCCTCGGCGCGTTGGACCGGCGTGCCGCACACCGGGCAGTGCGTCGGCAGATGATAGACCGGCAGCTGTCTGCCTTCGCGCGCGGCGACGAGCGGGCCGACGATCTCGGGGATGACCTCGCCGGCCCGGCGCACGGTGACGATGTCGCCCACGCGGATGTCCTTAGCGTGGATGTAATCTTCGTTGTGCAGCGTCGCCATCGAAACGGTGACGCCGCCGACTTGGACGGGCTCGAGCACGGCATAGGGGTTGACGCTGCCGGTGCGCCCGACGTTGACTTCGATCGAGCGCAGTTTCGTCGTCACTTCTTCGGGCGGATACTTGAAGGCGACGGCCCAGCGCGGTTCGCGCCCAACCGATCCAAGCTCGCGTTGCAGCGCGAGCGAATCGACCTTGACGACGACGCCGTCGGTGCCGTAGTCGAGCTGGGCCCGCTTGCTTTCCCACACGTTGCAGAATTCGACGACATCATCGATCGATTCAAAACGGCGCGTCTCCTTATTGACAGGGAAGCCATATGCGTCAAGCGCCGCGAGCAGGTCTGATTGCGAGGCGACCCGCAGCGGCGGTTCGTTTGCGCCGATGCCGTATGCGAAGAAGCGCAACGGCCGTTTTGCCGTCATCGCAGGGTCGATCTGGCGCAAGCTTCCGGCCGCCGAGTTGCGCGGATTGGCGAACGGCGTCTCGTCGTCGCGCACGCGCTGCTCGTTGAGCCGGTCGAAATCGGAGCGGCGCATGTAGACCTCGCCGCGCACCTCGAGCACGCCGTCGACGTGCGCCTGCAAGCGCAGCGGGATCGAGCGCACCGTGCGCAGATTCGCACTGACATCTTCGCCTTCAGCCCCGTCGCCGCGCGTCGCACCGGATTCGAAAACGCCATCGCGATAGCGCAACGACACGGCCAAGCCGTCGATCTTCAATTCGACCGTGTATGCGCCCGGCTCGCGATCCAGCTGGCGCAGCAGGCGCGCGTGCCACGCGCGCAATTCGTCAGCGCCAAACGCGTTGCCTAACGAGAGCATCGGCACGCCATGCCGCACCGTCGCGAACGTCGATGACGGTGCCGCGCCGACGCGCTGCGTCGGGCTGTCGGGCGTGCGCAGGTCCGGATGCGCGTCCTCGATCTCGCGCAGCTCGCGCATGAGCGTGTCGTACTCGGCGTCGCTGACGGTAGGCGCGTCGCGGACGTAGTACTCTTCGTTGTAGCGGTGCAACAGCTCGCGCAGGCGAGCGGCCCGCTCGGCAGGCGCAGTCGGAGTCACTTGGCCGGATTTAGACGATGCGTCTCAAGAATCCGTCATCGACATCTTCGCGATCGTGCAGCCAATGAAGCGCGTCTTGCAGCGAGCGCGCGATGTCGCTGGCGACAATGCTGTGCTTGTGCTGGTCGGCGAGGTAGTCGGCCGCGACACCGTGCCAATACGCGCCGATCGCCGCCGCTTGCCGGACCGTGCAGCCGGCTGCGACCATCGCACCGATGATGCCGGACAGCACATCACCCGTACCGGCTGTCGCAAGCAGCTCGTTGCCGGTGAGGTTGACGTACGACAGCTCTTTGGTCGCGATGATCGAGCGCGGTCCTTTGAGCAGCAGCGTGATGTCGTGCGCCCCAGCGAAGTCATCAGCCGCCTTCATGCGATTGGCGATCGCTGTCTCGGCGTTCTCGCCGAGCAGGCGCGCGAACTCGCCGTCATGCGGCGTCAGCACCGCTTTCTTGCCGTCGACCAGCTCTTCGTGTCCGCTGAGCGCGAACAGCGCGTCGGCATCGACGACGAGCGGCCGCGTCGTCTCCTGGATGAACGAGCGCACGATCGACTGCGTCGTATCCTGACGGCCAAGTCCCGGGCCGATGACCACGCTACCCGCGTGGCGCGTGAGGTCGAGTAAGAACTGGACGACGGTTTGCACGTCGCCTTCTGGCCACGGCGCGATGACCTGTTCCATGACGTGATACCCGATCGGCCCGGCAGCCGACGGAGGGCATGCGATCGTGACATATCCGGCGCCGGCATATTGCGCGCCCAACGCCGACAGCGCAGGCGCGCCGACAAACTGCTGGCTGCCGCCGATGACGACGACGTCTCCCGCGGTGCGTTTGTTAGCGAGTGCGCTGCGGGCCGGCAGCCAGAAGAAGAACTGCTCCTTCGTCATCACGTGGTAACGGCCGCCGACATCGGCCAAAATCGCCGGCGGAATTCCGATGTTGGCGACCCACAATTCGCCGACGTACGATGCGGCCGGATACAAGAGCATGCCGACTTTCGGGGCGGCCATCGTCACCGTCGCGGTCGCGGACACCGCCGGCCCCGGTACCATGCCGCTGCTCGGATCGATGCCCGTCGGGATGTCGACGGCGATCACGTCGCGGTCGGCGATGTTGATCTCGTTGACCCAGTTCCGATAGGCTTCACGCAACGGTCCCGAGGAGCCGGTCCCCAGCAGTCCGTCGATGACGAGGAACGCCGAGCGCAAGCCTGAGCGGAAGAATTCGGGAGATTGGTCGCGCAGAAAACTGACGGAGGCGCCGAGACTCTCGATGATCTCGAGCTGCGCCCGGCACAAGTCGTTGCAATCTTCACGTTTGGCCGCCATGTAGATGTCGGGCTCAAAGCCGAGCTGCATGAGATAGCGGGCGCCGACAAGCGCGTCCCCGCCGTTGTTGCCAGGACCGGCGACGACCGCGATGCGGATGGGATCGCCGTGCAGCTCTTCGAGAAACTCGCGCGCCAGTTCAGCCGTGGCGCGTCCGGCTGCTTCCATTAGAAGAACGGGTGGAATGCCGACGTCTTCAACCGCCCGCTGGTCGGCGGCACGCATCTCTTGCGCGGTGAGCGCGTTCACCGGGCGACCGCCGATTCTGCGCTGCGCGGCAGCGGTGCCGCTACGACGTCGGGACCTTCGAGGATGACGGTCGCGACCGCGTTATACCGGCTGTGCGAGATGGTGAGATGCATTCGGCTGACGCCGCGCAGGGTCGTGAGCCGCTCAGCGCCGCCTGTGAGCGCGACATACGGCTTGCCGCTGCGCTCGTGACGCACGCCGACGAGCCGCCACGGAATCGCGTGGCCAAACGCCTTGCGGGTCGCTTCCTTGGCGGCGAACGCGCCCGCAAGCCGTTCTGCGAAGTGTCGGTGGCGCAAGGCATGCGCCATCTCCTCGGGCGTGAAGACCTTCTTCGCGAAGCGCGCAAGTTTCTCGGGCGCGAATTTGAAGCGCTCGACTTCGGCGACGTCGGTTCCAAGTCCGATGATCATGTCACGTCATTCTCCGGCGAGTTGTCGAGCAAAGGACTTCACAGCGCGCGGTGGAAGGTGAGAAGCCGTGGAAAAGATTGGGCTCGTGCCCATCAACACCATCGAAACCGACTTCTGCGAACGCCTCGCTCCGTGCCTCGAGGAGCGTTTCCTGCACAAGTTCGCAATCGAAAAGGCGCTCACCCTCTCCCCGTCGCTTGCCAACGCCACGCGCCATCAGTATTTCCTGTCGACTGTCTTCAATAAGATGATGGGCGCGCAGCCCAATCGCGAAGGCTTCTTGCTCGGCGTCATGAGCGAAGATCTGTACAAGACGTCGCACAGCTTTATCTTCGGCGACGCGAGCGACACGGATCGCATCGCGGTCGTTTCGACGTTCCGTTTGCGGCCGGAATTCTACAACGAGAAGCCCGACGAGGTCGTGCTCTTCAATCGCACGCTCAAAGAGGCAGTGCACGCGCTCGGCCACATCTTCGGCCTAAAGCACTGCTATAACGCACGCTGCGCGATGTACTATAGCCACTCGGTGTACGACACCGACGGCAAGCACAATTATTTCTGCGACACGTGCGATAAGCGCTTGCGCGCGAACCGCTGATCTGCGCGAACTTCGAAATCTCTGGTTGTTCGGTGTCGCGCTCGCGATCGCCGCGTTTCTAATACTTCAGACGATGCTCGGCTGGTCCTGGGATGCGTGGACGATCGGCTTCGTCATACTTGGGCTTGGCTGGATCGCGTTTCAATGGTGGCGGCGTTACCCGCACCGATAGACGAAGATTTCGCGAGCGCTACCTATTTGCGTCGCGCCCAGGAGAGCGCGATCTGCGTCTTCGCATCGGGGATCTCGTCGCGCTCGACCATCGCCCACGCCTTTTCGACGTCCATGATATCGACATCGATCGACTCGTTCTGCTCGGGATGCGCCTGTCCGGCAGTCAATCCTTCAGCGACGAAAAGGTGCAAGAGCTCGCTGCAAAAGCCGGGCGCTGTGTAAAAAGACCATAAGCGGCGCAAGCGCAAGCAGCGGTAGCCGGTCTCCTCGAGAAGCTCGCGCCGCGCGCACTCAAGCGGATCCTCGCCGCTCTCAAGTTTCCCGGCGGGTACTTCAAGCAGCGTGCGTCCGGTCGCGGGCCGGTATTGGCGCACGAGGACGATCGTGTCCGGCGTGGGCT
>JAFAKE010000020.1 GCA_019235715.1 Vulcanimicrobiota bacterium | reverse complement strand
ACACGAACACCACCGCCCAAACGACGTTTCGTTTGGACGCGAGTCCGCCAAAGAAATCAGCGGCGCCGTATACGAGCGCCGCCGCAAGCGCGAGCCCGATTCCCATGGTGCGATCTACATGTGCGTCGAGTGAATGTGGTGGAGGCGATCGGAGTTGAACCGATGTCCGAGAAGACCCCCACGAAGGCATCTACAAGCTTATCTCGGGCTTTGATCTCGCGATCGCGTACTCTCCCGAGCGAGATTACCGCGACCGCCAACCTCGATTTGTTTTTCGCTTGCGTCGAGATACCCGAAAGCGTGAGCCGTCTTGTTTGACATCCGCGGGCCCGTGCCGGCGCCGTTGCCCCGCGGACGTAGCTAGCCTAAATTAGGCAGCTAGTGCGTATTCGCTATTCGCGTTTATACGGTTTCCGATCGTTTAAGGAGAGCTCGGAACTCCGCTTGCTTCCTTCGCCAGGGCACGACCCGTCGAGACCGTGACGCCCCCGCGACCCGGCTATTGTACCCCAAAACGGGGTAGGCGCGCTAGGCCGTCTGCTGCCGCGGCGTGCGATCCTCGGGCTCACGGATGATGAGCGAGAGAATCCACGAGATGATCGTCACCACCAGCGCTCCCCAGAATGCGGGCCAGAAACCGGGCACGGTGAAGCCCGGAATCCAACGCAGTCCGTAATAGAAGATCAGCGCGTTGATGAACAACGTGCCGATGCCGAGCGTCAAGATGATGAGCGGGCAGCTGAGCACCATCAGGATCGGACGGATGATGGCGTTCGCGATGCCGAGCACGATCGCGGCCTCGACCGCCGGCAGCCATCCGTCGCTGTGGATGCCCATGATATGCCATGGCCAGTACGAGATGGCCAATACGGCAAGCGCATTGATGATGAACCGGGTCAACAAATGCATGGGCCGCCGGTTCCCTCGAGGCGCGCCGCCGCCCTGCCGGTCAGTTGCCGACCGCGACGCCCGCGGGACCGTTCAATCCGGTCGCGATCGTCAGGGTCGGCGCGCTGCTCGAGGAAAACGGCGGCTGATACGCCGTGACGTTCGTAGCATTTGCTACGTAGAGCGTTCCGTTTGTTCCGAACGTCATGTAGTTCGGGGCGTTGATGCCGTTGGTGATCGTGAAGGCGGGTGTGCTGGCACTCGTGAGCGGCGGCGAATAGACCGCCACGGAATTATTGCCATGGTTGACGACCCACAGGTTTCCAGACCCGTCGATGGCGACCGCATACGGCGTCCTGATGCCGCTGGTCAGCGTCGCCGACGGGCTGCTGGCCGCTGATAAAGGAAACGCGTATGCGGTGACGTTGTTGCCGCCGGAGTTCGCGACCCAAATCGTGGACGCACCATCGTATACGACGCCGCGCGGCGCGTTCATGCCCGCGCAGAACGTGAACGCCGGCACGCTCGTGCTGCTCAGCGGCGACGTGTAGAGGGCGACGTAGCCGGTACCTCCACATGATCCTCCGGTAAGACTTGCGACGTAGAGATCGAGGCTGAAGTCGAACGTGATGTCCTCGGGAGTGCCGACGCCGCTCGTGATGGTCAACGCGGGCACAGAACTGTTGCCCACCGGCGGCAGATATGCGGTGACCGTCGCGTTTGAGGAGTTGGCGACGAACAGGTCATCCGAGAAGTCGAAGGCCAGGCCGCGCGCGCCGTTGATGCCGTTGCTGCTCGTGAGCGTCGAGTTGGGCGCGCTGCCGGACGAGAGCGGAAAGACGTAGGCGACGAGGCTCGATGTCGCGCCGCCGCCCGCGAAATTCGTGACGAACAATCGCAGATGTCCGGTCGGCGTAGGCGTCGGCGGCGCACCGCCGTTCGCGCACGCACTCAGCGCAAAGGTCATGCAGGCAAGGATTAGCGTGTAAGCACGTCGTGATGTCGTCATGGCAGAGCGCGGTTCGTGTGCCTTTCGGCGAATACTTGTGCTCTCAGAACGAACTCATCTATTTCTCACGCAGCGCATCGCGAATCGTCTCCGCTAACGCCTTGCTGATGCCCGGAACCGCGGCGATCTCGTCGACCGTGGCGCGCTTGACCGCAGCGGCAGAGCCGAAGGCGCGCACGAGCGCACGTTTTCTCGACGGGCCGACGCCCGCCACACCATCGAGGCCAGAGACGACCTGCGCCTTGCCGCGCAGCGTGCGGTGATACGAAACGGCGAAGCGGTGAGCCTCGTCGCGGATGCGCTGCACCAGATGGAGCGCGGGCGAGTTGCGCGGCAAGAGCGCTGGTTCGCTGACGTCGGGCAGATAGAGCTCTTCGAATTGCTTCGCGAGCGCCGCGACCGGCATGGCGACGAGATCCAGCTCCGCCAGCACTTTGACCACCGCGTCGAGCTGCGTGCGGCCGCCGTCGATCAGCAGCAGGTTCGGCCGGCGTCCGAACTTCTTGTCCTCGCCGCCCGCGCGCTTATCGAGCACGCCGTCCGCAAGCGGCGCGATATAGCGTAGACGCCTGCGCAACAGCTGCGCCATATTCGCTGGATCGTCGTTGACCTCTGCGCCTTGGATCTTGAAACGCCGGTAATCGCTCTTCTTCGGCCGGCCGTCTTCGAAAACGACCATCGAGCCGACCACGTTCGTGCCCTGCACGTGCGAGATGTCGAATGCCTCGATGCGCGCGGGCAGTGACGGCAGGTCGAGCGCTGCCGCCAGCTCATCGAGCGACACCGCGGCGCGTTCGTCTGCCACCGCGGTCTTGGTCAGATACTCTTTGAGATGTTGCTCTGCGTTGCGCCGCACGGTCTCCATGAATTCGGCGCGCATGCCGCGCCGCGGCACGAGCACGCGCACGCGTCTGCCGCGGCGCAGCGACAGCGCGTCGCACAGGGCTTGTTGATCGGGAACAGCCGCTTCGAGCATCAGCTCCTGCGGCACGTTGGGCGCGGTCGCATAATATTGCGCGACGAAGCTCGCGAGGATCTCGTCGGGCGATCGCCCTTCTGTACCCTCGACGATGAAGTGCTCTTGTCCAACGAGCTTGCCCGCGCGCACGAAGAACAGCTCCATGCACGAGATGCCCTGGCCGTGCGCGCCGGCGACGACATCGAGGTCGATCTTGCTGCGCCACACGATTTCTTGGCGCGCCATGACGCGTTTGATCTCGGCGATGCGGTCGCGCAATCGCGCCGCGAACTCGTACGAGAGGTGATCTGCCGCCTCGCGCATCTGCGCCTCGAGCTTCTCGACCAGCGCGCCCTGGCGGCCTTCGAGGAAGAGCACGACTTCGGCGACGATCGCCGCATACTGCTCGCGCGTCTGCAGCCCGGCGCACGGCGCCATGCAGCGCTTGATGTGATATTGCAGGCACGGACGGTGGTACTTGATGCCGATGTCCTCGAGCCTGCACGTGCGCAGCGGGAAGACGCGGCGTATGAGGTTGATCGAATCGCGCAGCACCGCCGCATTCGTGTACGGCCCGTAGTAGCGGCTGCCGTCGTCGACCAGCTTGCGCGTGAAGATCACGCGCGGGTACGCCTCGGCGAGCGTCACTTTAAGATACGGATACTTCTTGTCGTCTTTGAGACGGACGTTGAAAGGCGGCTTGTGCTGCTTGATGAGGTTGGCTTCGAGCAGCAGCGCCTCGGCCTCGCTGCGCACGATGATGGTGCGCACGCCTTGCACGCGCTCGACCATCGCATCGGTGCGCGCGTGATGGACGCGGCCCGGCTGGAAATACGAACGGACGCGGTTGCGCAGGTCGACCGCTTTGCCGACGTAGAGCACCTCGCCGTCGCGGCCGAGCATCTGGTAGACGCCCGGCTCGGCCGGAAGACGCTCAAGCTGTTCCTGTAATGTCGTCATAGCGTGCACGGACGTTTACGCGGCGCTGGAACGGCCTGCCTTTACGGAGCGCGCGCGGGCGATCAGCCAGATGACCACTGCAAGCACGACGGCGAGCAGCAGTCCGATGCCGATCGGCTTGATCTGCTCGATGATCAGATCCCAGTGCTTGCCGAGATGGAATCCAAGCGCGGCGAAGCTGGTGCAGAACACCATGGAGCCCAGCGCCGTGTAGAAAAGGAAGACGCCGAAATGCATGCGCGTCACGCCCGCCGGATACGAACCGAACGCACGCACTCCGGGCAGCAGCTTGCACACGAGCACCGCGCGATTGCCGAAACGCGCGAACCACGCGTCGGCCGCGGCGAGCTCGCGCGCGGCGATGAAGAAAAATCGGCCGAAGCGCGTGAGCAAAGGACGGCCGCCGTAATATCCGATCAAGTAGGCCGCGACGGCGCCGAGGGTGTCGCCGCCTGTGCCCACGAGCACGACCGCAAGAAACTTGAAGGTCTGCACGAACGCGAGATAGCCGCCGAAACCCATCATGAGCTCGCTCGGCAACGGCACGCCGATCGCCTGGCCGAACATGCCCGCGAACAGGCCCGTGTAGCCGAGGCGCGTGATCAGATCGAGCACGAACTGCGAGATCGCTTCGAGGATGTGCATGAAGCGCTAACGCGGCGCCGCGGACGGCGACGTCCATGCGGCCATCACGCGCGCGGCGACGCCGCCGCCATCGGCGACGATCGCCCGTAAGAGGTCAGCTGGCTCGATCGCGCCGGCTGCTGTCTGCTCCGCGCTGAGCATGTCGAAGATGCGGCGTACGCGCGGTGTGAGGATGACGCCCTCCCACGGGTGCTCGCTCGGCGGTTCCATGGCCGAACGCAGCGCGGCCTTGATCTCCCACGGCTGCGCACCGATCGACTCGAAGTAGGCAAGCGCATCGGACGGCGGCGCGATCGCCATCGCAAGGAGCAGGTGCTCCGTGCCTAAGTAGTAGTGGCTCGCATTGCGGCACTCTTGCTCCGCCAGATGGACGACGGCTTGCGCTTGCGGGCTGAATCGGGCGAACACCGTTGCTCCTACGCACGTCGCAAACGAGCTACGGCCGCCGAGCGGGTATCGCGCTGCTCCCGACGCTGCTGGGTAAATAGACGTGGCGGCTATCGGGGCGACAGGACTTGAACCTGCGAACCTCTCGGTCCCGAACCGAGCGCTCTACCAAGCTGAGCTACGCCCCGCACGCTAACCGTTTCCGTTTCGTGCGCGCGCAGAGGCGCTCCTTGCCTGTTTCACTACACATGCCAGAGGGCGGGCTTGCTGGCGACCCGAAGCGACCGCGTCGGTAACGAAACGTTCGCGACATAGGAACTACATGAAGTACTTGATCGTCGGGTGCGGGCGCGTCGGCGCCACCTTGGCGAAACGGCTGGCACGGGGCGGCCATGACGTGACCGTGGTCGATGAAGTATCGTCCGCGTTCAAGCGTTTAGGGCGCGACTTTCCAGGCAAGCTGGTCCTTGGCACAGGGATAGACGTCGATGTGCTGTGCCGCGCCGGCGTCGAGCAAGCCGACGGCTTTGCGAGTTGCACGCAAGGCGACAATCGCAACATCATGGCCGCGCTCATCGCCAAACATCATTTCAAGGTCAAGACGGTCGTCGCGCGCATCTACGATCCGCTGCGTGCCGCTATGTACCGCGACTTCGGCGTGCTCACGATCTGCCCGACGCGCGTCGGCGCGCATCTCATGGCCAATGCGCTGCTTCAAGAGAGCTATCGTAAGCTGCCGTACGAGCGCAACGACGTCGAGGTCGTCGAGTTCGTGGTCAGCGACGCGGTTGCCGGGCGTACGGTCGACGAGATCACGACGAGCGGCAAGACGCGGGTCAGCGTCGTCGTGCGCGACGACGAGAGCTTGATACCCCCGAACGATCTGCGTTTGCGCGCCGGCGATCGCGTGGTGATGGTCGTGGCGCCCGAAGCCGAGGCTGAAGTACGTAAGCTGACAGCGCCGGCGATGGCGGCGCGCTGATGTTCATCATCGTCGTGGGCGGCGGCAAGCTCGGCACGTACCTCGCGCGCGCGCTGCTGGAAGCGCATCATGAAGTCGTGGTCGTGGAGAAGATCGAGCGCAAGGCGCAGGCGCTCGCGCAGAATCTCAACGCGGAGATCGCGCAGGTCGGCGATGGCTGCGACCCGCTCGTGCTCGAAGAGGCCGGCGCCGCGCGCGCGGACGTCGTCATCGCCGACACGGGCGACGACGAGGACAACCTCGCCATCTGCCTCGTCACCAAGAAGCGCTTTGCCAAGCCGCGCACGATCGCGCGCGTCAACAACCCGAAGAACAAACAGATCTTCGAAGAGCTGGGCATCGACTCGGTCGTCAGCGGCACCGAGATCGTCATGAACATGGTCGCGCAAGAGGTCGAACGCGCGCCCCACTGAGCGGGCGCCACAACAGACTATCTTTAGCCGAATCCCCGAGTGAAATTGCCGAGGCGCATGTGCGGAAACGTTTCGCGCATCCACTTGAACCATGCGCGCATACCGACCGGTTCGCGATTCGGACGGCCGAGCGCGGCGAAGTACACTTCCGGGTCGACGTTGAGCGTGCGCGTCTGCACCATGTCTACCGGATGCGCGCGCAGCAATGCATTGAACGCATCCATCTCGTCTGGATCGTCGGTCACCCCGGGATGGGTGAGCAGATTGAGCGACACGGAAAGTCCGCGGGCTTGCGCGAGCGCGATGCTGGCGACAACGTCCTCGAAACCGTAGCCGCGCGGCCGGTAATACGCGGCATACGCCTGCGGACGGGCCGAATTCAGGCTCACGCGCAGCGATTGCAAGCCGGCGTCGATCAGCGTCTGGAGCGCGCGCGGAAGGCCTGCGTTGCTGTTGAGGTGGATAGTGCCGGCCGTCGTCCGTGAGCGGATCTCGCGAATCGCGCGCGCGATATGCGGCGCGGCGAGCAGCGGTTCGCCTTCGCATCCCTGGCCGAAGGAGACGATCGCCCCGCGCTGCGCATCGAGGTGCGCCGTTGCGAACGAGGCGATTTCCTCGACGGATGGCACTGCGCGCACGCGTTCCTGCGCGCTGCGAATGCCCGCATCCGGTTCCTGCTCTGAGATGCAGCCGATGCAGCGCGCGTTGCACGCGGGCGATACCGGAATCGCCGCTTCGCCCTGGCGCAAGAACGCGTTTTGTGCGGTGTAGCAACCATATTCGCGCGCGCAGCGCTCTAGCTGCGCGAGCAGCAGACTTGCTGGAAACTCCGCGCGGCGAGCGGCGATCGCTCGATCGAGTGCTTGCGCGGCATGCGCGCTCGGCGACCAGGTTTCGAGATGGTCCGTGCGCAGTGCGGCCGCATGAAGCGCGCCGTCACGCCATGCGACCGCGGCGTATCCGTACAGCGGCAACGGCGGAGCACCCGGACGCGCATCGTACGCCGGCAGCAGCGTGCGCGTGTAGCCCAACGGCAGTGCGGCTGCGACCGCGTTCACCGCGCCGCCCTCGAATTCTGCGATTGAGACGCGCGAGCCATGGGCAAAGCCGATGGCGCTGCGACCCGGCAGTGTCAACAGCAGAGAACCCTGCGGCAATGGAATGAATTCACGCGCGTCCGCGATGCCGACGCGTCCGCGATCGACGGCGGCCTCTAAGCCCGGATAGTCGAGAACGGAACCGTCGGGCCGCGCGAAAACAGCCGTGATATCTTGCTTGTGCTTCATTCGGTTCAGACAGTTTTCGGTGGCGCTTGCGCCTTCACATCAATACGCGTGCTAAAAACGAGTTGCGCCGGTCCGCTCAGATAGGCTGGTTCCCCAGCACCGGCCCACGTCACCGTCACTTGACCGCCTTTGCTGACCACATCGACCGGCGAGCGCACCCGCCCGCTCGCGATTGCGACGGCTGCAGCGGCACATGCTCCCGTTCCACATCCCCACGTTTCTCCGACGCCGCGCTCGTGTACGCGCATGTCCAACCGCCCCGCCGCCGGGCGCACGAGCTCGACGTTGACTTGCGCATCGCCGCTCGCACGTGCGATGCACGCGGCAAGCTGCTCCAACGCGACGCCCTCGAGCGGACGATCCACGAATACGACCGCATGCGGATTGCCCATCGAGACGGCGACGAATTGCACGCGCACACCGTCTGATTCCACCTCGCGAGCGCCCGCTTCGATTCGCGGCACGCCCATCTCGACACGAACGTTGCGCGGCCCATCTGCCTCGACGCGCACGACGCCGGCAGCGGTTTGGACGTCAAGCGGCCGCCCGTCGACGCGTTCACGCGCGAGGTACAGCCACACGCAGCGGATGCCGTTACCGCACATCTCGGCTTCGCTGCCGTCAGGGTTGAAGATGCGCATTCTGATGCCGGCTTGGGGAGAGTCGGCAGCCGCGAGAACGAGCAAGCCGTCTGCGCCGATGCCAAAGCGCCGGTCGCAGACCTGGCGCGCGAGGTCGGGATACGGCAGCGCACTGCGCGCGCGATCGTCGAACAATACGAAATCGTTGCCAGTCGCCTGGCACTTCGTCAGTGCGATGGTGGGCATCGTCGAGAGAGCGGTCGTTAGCCCGAGGCTTGGTGCGTCGCGCCGTCGGTGTTTTGCGCGGCGACAGCATCCGGCGTGGCGGGCTGGCGCGGACTTGAGTTGCCGCTCGCATGGGCGCTCACTTCGGCGCCTGAGAATTGCACCGGCGCTTGTGGCGACACGGTCGACACCGCGTGCTTATAGACGAGGTGCGGCTTGTTATCGTACTCGAGGATAATCGTGAAATTGTCGAAGCCGCGCACGTGTCCGCGCAGCTGGAAGCCGTTGCGCAGGTAGATGGTGACCGGCGCGTTTTCTCGTTTTACGGCTAATAGATACGCGTCTTGCAGAGGCAAATTGCTCTTCACGCTTTTCTTTCTCTCCGATCTCCCCGAACACCGAGGGGACCCACGCGGTTGTTCACGCCATCCGCGCAAATCCCCTTGCCACTTCGAGCAGCGCGTGCGGCGTGCGCTCGTCGTAAGCGTCCAAACGCAGTGCGTCAGCGATTCTTCGAAACCACGTACGCTGACGTTTGGCGTACGCACGCGTACGCGCGACTGTTTGCGTCAGCGCTTCCAGCCACGTCGCGATGCCGTCCGCGTACGACAGCGCCTCGGCGTAGCCGATGCCGGACAAGGCCGGCGCGTCTTCGTGCTTGCCACGCACGGCAAGCGCCTCGTCGACGAGTCCGTGTTCGAACATCGCGCGCACGCGCGCTGTGATACGCCCTTCTAGCACATCGGGCGCTGCGTCGAGCACGACGATCGTCAACTGCACGGGCGGCGCGCTTCGTATTCTATCGGGCGGTTGGTCCTGCGCGCGCTCGGCAAGCGCTGCTTCGAGCGCGCGCAGCGTGCGATAACGGTCGCCAGGGGGAATTCGCGCAGCCGACTGCGGCGCTAGCGAGGCAAGCCAAGCGCGCAATGCATCGGCGGGATGTACGGCGGCCTCTGCGCGCACGCGCGCGCGCACACGATCGTCGGCGACGGGGCGGTCGAGCGGCATCGTGCCCGCGAGCGCCTCGATGTACAAACCCGTGCCGCCGACAAGTATGGGCAGCGCTCCGCGCGCGGCTATGGTTTCGATCGCGGCGCGCGCATCGATCACGAAGCGGCCGGCGCTGTAGCGCTCGCAGGGATCGACCATCCCGTAGAGATGATGAGGCGCGCGAGCGAACTGCTCGTCGCTCGGCCATCCGGTCCCGATCCTCATCCCGGCGTAGATCTGACGCGAATCCGCGTTGACGATCTCGGCGCGCACGTGTTCTGCCACAAACGACGCGAGCTCGGACTTGCCGGAAGCGGTCGGACCGCACAACGCGAGCGCGCGCAGTGCGCTCATGGGTCAGGCGCGGTCATGGCTTAGGCGCGCCCGAACGCCTTTGCAAGCGAGGCCGCATCGAGACGCAGCATCGTCGGGCGCCCGTGCGGACAAGTATGCGGATCGTCGCAGCGCTGCAGACGATCGTACAGCGCAGACTGCTCCTGCAACGACAGCGCCTCGTGCGCGCGCACGACCGAGTGGCAGGCGATCGTGGCAAGCAGCCGATTTCGATGGGCGATTCCCTCACGCGCCGCATCGTCGGCCGAAAGGTCGTCAAGAATGCCCGCCAGGTCGAAGCGCCGTTTTTCATACCCCGCAGGCAAGGCGCTGATGCGATATGCACCTTCGCCGAACGGCTCGACGACAACGCCCGCCGCCGCCAGCTCGTCGACGTGTTCGTATAACGCGGCGGCCTGGTCGTCGGAGAGCTCGACGATTGTGGGAAACAGAAGCGGCGCACTTGCATCAGAATCGCCGGCGTGCTCGAGCAAGGCCTCGTACGCGATGCGCTCGTGCGCGGCGTGCTGATCGATGATGAAAAGGCCCTGCGCGTCGCCCGCGACGATGAACGTGCGATCGACCTGACCGTAGATACGGGCCGATCCGCTCGGCGCGACCGCGACGGCTGCGTCGGCCTGCATGCCTGGCGCTGCATCGCTCCGCGGCGCAAATGCGAGAGCAGGCAGCTCGGCAGCGTGCCCGGCCGACGCGCTTGGCGCAAAGGCGATTGGCGGCGCCGGTCGCGCGACCTCAGTCAGCCGCAGTGTGCGCGCGACTGCCGTGCGCACGGCGTCGAAGATCTCGTGACCGCGCGCAAAGCGCACTTCGATCTTCGTCGGGTGGACGTTGACGTCGACGTCTTCGGGCGGCAGTTCCAGCGCGAGCATGCCGAACGGGTAGCGCCCGGTCATGCCAAACGAGCCGGAGCCGGCGAGCCAAGCGGCGCCCAACTGCGCGTTGCGGATCAGGCGGCCATTGACGAAAAAAATCTGGCCCTCGCGGTTGGGCTTGTCGTGCCCCGGCGAGCTGACGTATCCGCTCACGATGACGCGCGCGGGCGCGCCGTCCGGGGCCAGCTCACGCAGTGCACCGCGCGACCCGTTTCCGAACACCATCTCGAGCCGCTCGACGCCGTCGTGCACCGCCGGCAGTGACCAAATCTCTTTGCCATCGTGCGTGAGCCTAAACGCGACCTCCGGCCATCCGAGTGAAAGGCGCCCAAGGAATGCGCTGATGCGTGCGAATTCTGCGCGCGCGCTTTTCATGAACTCGCGGCGCGCAGGCATGTCCGCGAAAAGATCGCGCACCACGACTTTTGTGCCCGGCGGCGCCGCGCACATGGCGGCCGTGCCCACGTGCATGCCGTGCGCGTCGATGCGTGCGCCTAGCTCGGCGCCTGGCGCCCGCGACGTGAGTTCGACGTGCGCGGCGGCAGCGATGCTGGCCAGTCCCTCGCCGCGGAAACCGAGCGTGTCGACGGCGAACAGATCGCGCGCGCTCGACAACTTGCTCGTCGCATGCCGCGCGAACGCGAGCGCCACATCGTCGCGCAGAATACCCGATCCATTGTCGCTGACGCCGATCGACACTCGGCCGCCATCGACGACCTCAACGGCGATCGTGGACGCGCCTGCGTCAAGGCTGTTCTCAACGAGCTCCTTGACGACTGAAACCGGCCGCTCGATGACTTCACCGGCGGCGATCTGTGCGATCGTCGTGGCGTCGAGCTGCCTTATGCGTGAAGGCATGCGCGCGCGTTCGCCCTTGAGCCTAATCGTTCCCAGCATAACGGGCGTCACAAACGAAAACGCCGGGCTCGAGAGCTCGGCGTTTTTATCAGAACCGATTGACTACATGCGGACCGGAAGCGTTTCGCGTGTGGCGAGCTTGACGTTGTTGCGCCCGGCCTGCTTGGCCGCGTAGAGCGCCGAGTCCGCCGATTTGACCAGCTGCTGTTTGGTCGACACGTCCTGTGGATAGCCGGCGACGCCGATCGAAACTGTGATCTTGGCGGTCGTCGTCTCGAGCGTGAACTCGTTCTGCTCGATCGCCTGACGCAAGCGCCCCGCTACCATCGCCGCTTCGGCCTTGATCGTCTCGGGCATGAGGACCACGAACTCGTCGCCGCCGTAGCGGCAGCAGATGTCGATCTTGCGCGCGTGCAGCCGGATCACTTCACCAAGCTGGCGCAGCAATTCGTCGCCCTGCGGGTGGCCGTACGTATCGTTGACGTGTTTGAAGAAATCGACGTCGAGGATGAGCAAGGCGAGCGACTGCTTGGTCAGCTGCGCCTTGCGGAATTCCGTCTCCAAGCGCTCTTGATACGCGCGGTTCGTGAGCAGACCGGTCATCGAGTCGGTCTCCGCCAATTCGAGCGTCTTGCTGTGCAAGCGCGCGTTCTGGATGCCGACCGACGCGAGGCGCACGAGGCGGTCGACCAGGCGCTGCTGCTCGAACGTGAAGGCGCCGATCTTGGGCGCGATCAGCATGACGGCGCCGATCGTCACGCGCTCGCTGACGATGGGCACCACCAAGCAGCCATGCGCCGCCTTCGGGCGGGGCAGCGACGCCTCGCGATAATCCTTTTGGATGTCGGCGACGATAAGCGCACGCTGTTCTGCCGCCGCAAAACCGACAACGCCTTCGCCGAAGCGCAGCTTGCTGCCGCGATAGAAATCGGCGTACGCGCCTTCGACCGCTTCCTCGATGAGCACTTCGTCCTGCACTTCGTCATCGGTGCGCGTGATGTAGATGACGACGTTGCTCCACGGCACCGATTCGCGGAACTCGCGCAACATGACGACGAGCTGCGTCAGCGCTTCGCTGAGCGTCACTTTGGTGCCCAAATCGGAACCGGCATCGAGCACGCGCATGATCGCGCGGGTCTGCTGCTC
>JAFAKE010000085.1 GCA_019235715.1 Vulcanimicrobiota bacterium | reverse complement strand
GGCGCGAAATGGGCGACGAGCCGTACGCTCGGCTTAGCGCGATTTTTCCGCAGACGTGGATCCTCGATCCGCGCCCGATGCCTCCCCAAGCGGTCATTTTCGGTTTGACCGCCGAAGGCCGCCCACTGCACTCGTGGTCGCAGCTCTACTCGCTCTCCAAGTCCGAGCGCGTGTATGTCGTCAAGCCTTCTGGTTTCTCGGAGCTGTCGTGGGGCAGCAAAGGCGTGTACGTCGGTGACGATCTGACGCGCGACGAATGGATGGCCGTTCTTGACGGCGGGCTGGCGGTGTTCGACAAGACGCCGCACATCTTGCAGCGTTTCCATAAGGGCCGCCGCGTCCAGATCCCCTACTACGACACCGCGGCCAACGAAATCAAGACCATGGATGGCCGCGTGCGCTTATGCCCGTATTACTTCGTGAGCGAAGACGAGGCGCCGTTGTCCGGCGTCCTCGCGACGGTCGTGCCCGCCGACAAGCGGCTGATCCACGGCATGTCCACCGCTGTCATGGCGCCTTGCGCTATTTCGGATCAAGGGTACTAGCGACATCGCGACCGCACGCAGCGCAGCCGCCGTCGAGCGCGAGGAGATGCGCAAGCGCTCGGAATCGCGCTGGCCGCCGATCTTCGCCGTCATTGCCGCGACGATCTTGTACGCGCTGCTCCCGCCTCATCTCACGCTTGGCCCGCGCTGGCTCATGCCGGTGCTCGTCGCAGCGTTAGCGATACCTTTAGCGGTTGCCGGTCCGATCCTGAGCGGCCGTGATGTCTCCCGGCTCTTGCGGACCTTAGGCATAGCGTTGATCGCACTCGTCAATCTCGCGAACATCGCGTCGCTGGTCTTGTTGGTACGCGCGCTCGTGACCGGCGTGCCGAAGGAGAGCGGGATCGGCCTGCTCTACTCGGCCGCCGCCATTTGGTTCGTCAACATCCTCGTGTTCGGGCTGTGGTATTGGGAAGCGGATCGCGGCGGTCCGCAACTTCGGCTGAACGCATCGAAGCGCAGCGCAGACTTCATGTTCCCCCAGATGCTTTCACCCTCGTGCGCGCCGACCGGCTGGATGCCGATGTTCGCCGATTACCTATACTTGGCGTTCACGAACGCGACGGCGTTCAGCCCGACCGACACGATGCCGCTGACCACCCTGGCAAAGACATTGATGACGATCCAGGCGCTCATCTCGCTGTTGACGATCGTGCTCGTCGCAGCGCGTGCGGTGAACATCATCGCCTAAGAGGGTCTCGCGCGCGGCGTGCTCAATGCCCGGCCTCAGCATACGCATGTCTCATAGCCCTGGCCTTATAAGTCTGATCGTTTTCGCGTGCGTCTTTGGCGGCGCGCTCGTCGGCATGCGTTTCTCCGCCCTGCTTCCGCGCGAGCACCTCGACGATACTTCGAAGGACGTGGTGCGCGGCGGCATGGCGGTCGTCGCCACCATGGTCGCCCTCGTGCTTGGCCTGCTTATCGCAGGCGCGAAGTCGTACTTCGACGTTCAGAGCAATGAGATCACGCAGCTCGCGGCAGACGTGGTGCTGCTGGACCGGGCGTTCGCGCACTTCGGGCCGGACGCGGCTCCGTTGCGCGCCATGCTCAAGGGCGACGTCGTTCACATCGCCGATGTGATGTGGTCGCCGTCAGGCTCGAACGAACCGCCGCGCGAGGTTCAAGCTCGCAGCGCCGAGCCGTTGTTCGATGCGACCGAAAAGCTGGCGGCCAAGACCGACGAGCAACGCACGATCAAAGCGCAGGTGCTCTCACTCATGGTGGAGCTTGGCCGGCTGCGCTGGCTGATGTACGCACAGCGGCAAAGCCGCCTCCCCGCCGCCCTTCTCGTCGCGCTCATCGTATGGCTGACATTGGTGTCGCTAAGCAGCGGGCTGTTCGCGCGCACCAACCCGACGGTCGTCGGCGCGTACTTCGCGTCCGCGCTGTCGGTGGCGAGCGCCGTGTGGCTCATCTTGGAGATGTACTCGCCATATACCGGTTTTATCCGCGTTTCGGATGCAGCCGTACGCGCCGCACTCGCACAACTCGGTTCGTAAACTTCAGCAGTAGCGGAACTCAGCGCGCCGCGCAGGCCGCGCTGAGCACAGCGAGCACGCGATCGATATCAGACTCGTCGTTATATCCGTGCGGCGAAACGCGCACGCCGACATCGCGCACGGTGATGCCGACCTTTGCTGCGTCCGAGCACGCGCGCAGCTCGTCGATGTCGGCCTCCCCGCGATCGAGCAGGACGATCGCCGACCGCGACTGCTGGGGGAAGTCGCTTTTTACGCCGATCCCGCTTCGCTTCGCTCCCTCGACGAGGCGCTCTCTCAGAGCGAGCACGTGGCGCTCGATGTTCTCAAGACCGGCGTGCGTCAGCAGATCGAGGCTCACTCCAAAAGCGGCGACGCCTGGATAGTTGAGCGATCCGCCCTCAAAACGCTGCGCGTCGGGGTGCAGCGCCTGTTCGTAATCGAGAAAGCGCATGGGGTCGGCGACGGAGCGCCACGACAACATCGAGGGCAACATGTCTTGGACAAGCTCGCGGCGCACGAAGACGAAACTTGTTCCGTGCGGCGAGAGCAGCCACTTCGCCGTGCCGCAGTACGCGAAATCCGCCGCGCTCGCGCGCACGTCGAACGGAAGCTGTCCAAACCCCTGCATCGCGTCTACCGCGAACAGCACGTCACGCTCCTTGCACCATCGGCCGATCGCGTTGACGTCGTTGCGGTAGCCGTCGTTGAAGCCGACATATGAAACCGCGACGAGGCGCGTGCGTTCTGTCGCGACGCGGTCAAGGAACTCCGGTGAAATACGCTCGCCCGGCGCGCGCGCGAGCACGATGCGCACGCCGCGCCGGCGCAAGTTGAGCCACGGATATGCGTTCGCGCCGAATTCGTCGTCGGCCAGAACGATCTCATCGCCCGCGCGCCACTCAACGCCATTGGCCACGAGAAGCGCGCCGTCGCTCGACGAGCGCATGAATGCGATCTCGCCAGGCTGCGCGTTGATCGCCGCTGCGACCTGTGCGCGTACCGCATCGCGCTGCGCCTCGATCGGCGCCATGCCGTTCTTGCCGAGACGCATTTGCGCGTCGAAGATCTCGACGAGGATATCTCTTGTCGGCTGGGGCAACGGACCGACGGACGCATGGTCGCAATACGCCCAATCGCGCGCGATCGGGAAAAGCGCTCGGTCTAACGGCGGTTGTGCCATCGGCCGACAATAATGGAAATGCTGCTCGCCGCCCTGCTCGCCGCGTTCTTGATCGACGTAGACGCCGGACAGATCCCTTCCACGGGCCCACCGCCGGCTGCCGAGCTGCATTCGTTGCGCGCAAAACTGATCGACCGGATCAATAAGGATAGAGCGCAGTATAACCTCCCGCCGCTGACCGCGGACCCTATCGCGCAGCGAGCGGCGCAGTATCAAGCAGAAAACATGCTCGCCACAGGGAACCTCGAGCACACCGATAGCTCCGGCCGGGCGCCGATGCAGCGCTATAACGACATGGGCGGCAAAGCCGACTATTACGGTGAGAACGTCGGCTTCAGGGCGCCGGGCGTCCTTGACCCGGTGCTGCTGTGGAACGTGCTCGCGAAGCTGGAAGCCGAGATGATGGCCGAGGTGCCACCAAACGACGGCCACCGCCAAAACATCCTGTCAAGTCACTACAACGCGGTGGGGATCGGCGTCGCCGTCGGCCCACGCGGCGTGTTCATGGCCGAAGATTTCGTCGGCAACACCCCAAAAGAATAGCCGCGGATCCGCGCCGCACGTACGCTACGGCGCCGGCGCTTCAATGTACACGTATTCATGTTGACCGTCGCGGATCGTCAAGGTTCGTTTCTCGCCCTGCGTGCCGACGATGAATTCGAACCAACCAATGACGCCAGGATCGACCGTGATGAACGAAACCGATTTGTCGTCGTTGACGCGCGAACCCACTTGGCTTGACCAGCTGCCGAAATTGAAAACGACCATACCGTTCTGGCGCACGACGTCGACGTGGCCGAGGTCTGGATTCACATAACGGCTCGCGAGGCTCGCTGAAACGTCAGCAGCCGCAGGAATCACCAAACGCTCGCGAGCCTTCGCGAGCCCCGCCTTATACAGTGCAGCAGCTGATGCGACGTCTTCGGCTGCCTCAGGCTTGCCGTCATACATAAGCTCCAACATGCGCCGCGAGAAAGAATCGCGCAATCGAAAGCCCCAGTTCCCATTCGTGAGGATGACTGCCCCCACGTGAGCGTCCGGGATGAAGATGATATCGCTGTGAAAGCCGATGAGGTCGCCGCCGTGGTCGATCACCGTGACGCCCCACGTGTGGTCAATGATCAGCCCCATGCCATAGTTACTGTCCTCACCCGTTGGGACACCCGGGATGCGCCGAGCCAGCAGGTTCGCCGGCGAGACGAATTGCGACCCGTTGGGGAGTTTCCCCAGCGTGAGCTCGTCTTCGACGTACTTGATCAAGTCGTGCGCTGACGACCATGCGCCGCCGGCCGGCCGGTATGGTTCCAGCGAGTAGTCGATGGCGATGCTTGCGACTGCCGGACTTCCATCGGGCGCGAAGCCATGCGGGCTCGCGTGGTCGGCGGCCAGTGCACGGGCCATGTCGAACGTCGTGCTACTCATGCCCAGCGGATTGAAGATCAAGTTCTGCATCGCGTCGTCGTACGCGACGCCGAGATCCCGTTGGGGATAGACCAAGTGGCCGCCGATATAGCCGGCTGCCGAGGCTATGAGATTGTTATACTGAAACACCTCGCCAAAACCGCTGGTCGGTTGGGTGGCGGCCAGCTGCGCGAATGTATCCGAGGCCGGCGTGCTAGGATTGGTGTTGAGCAGCCATTGCAGATCTTTTCGCGGCAGGCCGGTGCAGGCGCAGACGAGATCCTTGATGCGCACTTTCTGCGTGGTGGCGTCGTTTCCGAGGCGGAAGGAAGGGTACGCCTGCGTCACAGGCTCGTCCCACTTCAGCTTGCCCTGATCGACGAGTCGTGCAAGCATCAACGTCGTCATTCCCTTGGTGTTCGACGCGATCATGAACAGCGTGTTTGCGTCGACTGGCTCCGGCTTGCCGAGCTCTCGCACACCCAACCCGCCTTCATAGACCAGCTTGCCGTGATCCACGAGCGCAAACGCGCTGCCAGGCACTCCAAGCTCTTGCATCGCAGTTTGGACAAATGACTTGAGCGCCGCGATGCGCTGTGCGTCAAACGCGTGCGCGTGTCTGCCGGCGAAGGTTTCCTTTTGATAACCGGCAGGGCGCAGGCTTTCTGCCACGAGTTCAAACGCCGCCTCTCGCTTCTCGACCGTCGCATCAAGCCCATCGAGGATGAGCACCGTCCAATTCGTCCCTTTGCGCAGCGCACTTGCGACGATGGTACGCTTCTCGTTCGGCGAGGTCTCGTAGAAGATGCGCGTGCGCTCGTCCCATCCACTGCGCGCGGCATCGGGCGAGATGAGCAGCACGGGATGCGGCTGAACGCCGTAGAGCTGCCAAGCCAAAGCAGCCGCAGTCGACGCATCTTTGGCTTGACCCACGTCGACGACGACGATCGCTGTGTCTCCCTCTGGCGCCGTTACGACGACGAGCTGCGTCGCCGTACGCACCGACCATGCTCTTGGAGCCGTAAAGGCGACGCCGGCCGCGGTCTTGCTCGGCGTGTCGGCCGCGAGCGGCGATGCCGCAGGCGCCGGAGTTGGCTGCGCGAGAATCCGGCCCGGCCCCATCGAGATCAGCGCGAATCCGAAGATCGTCAATGCGAACGCTGCCCGCCGCATACTAATGCCCCCCATCGGCGCACGCACTTACTTGAGCCACCATTGCCACGAGTTGGTGTTCGGCATTATGCCGCGCGACGGCAGATAGCCTTGCAGGTCGTTGCTGACGACGCCGATGCGATCGCGATAATAGAGCGGATAGGTTCCGAGATCGTCCATGCGCAAGCGCTCGATTTGCGCGTAGAGCGCCTTGCGTTTCGCCTGGTCGTAGATCGCCAGCGCCTGCCGCTCGAGCCTGTCGACTTCACGATCGCAGATGCGCGATTCGTTGGCGCCGGCCGGCGCGAACTCATCGCAGCCGTCGTCTTGAAGCGCCGACGGATCGAAGTTGACGCTGTACGTGTACGAGGCGAGGTCGTAATGGCCTTGGCGGATCGGCCCGTTATAGTCGAACACCGTTCCGTAGGGAAAATTCTTGATCACGCCTTCGATGCCCACCGCGCGCAGATGCGCTTGCAGCACGACGTTGAACTCGCGGCTTGAATCGCTGCCCGCCGATCCGATGATCACGAGGACCAGGCGTTGGCCGTCCTTGACGCGGATGCCGTCAGGCCCCGGTATCCAGCCCGCTTCATCTAGAAGCGCCTGCGCTTTCTTTGGATCGTACTCGTAGTGCGGCACGTCGGGCGTATATGCCCACGACCATGCCGGCAAGAACTCATCGGCCATCGTGCCGACGTCGTGGATGATCTTGTGCAGCGTTTCCTGGCGATCGATCGCGTAGGCGATCGCGTGACGCAGGCGTTTGTCGGAGAGCGGATGGTCCGGCATCGCGTTCATCACGACGACGGCAAGCCGCAAGCTGGGCGAGCGCGAGATGCGCATCCCTGTGAGCGTCTGGTAGCTCGGCAGATCGGTCGGCCCGGTGTCGAAATCCGCATCGATCTCGCCACTGCGAAACCCGATGAGCTCCGTGGACTGGCTGGGCTGCGCTTGAAAAATGATGCGGTCGATCTTGGGCGCGCCGCGCCAATAATGCTTGTTCGCCACGTAGACGAGCCTGCCGTTGTGCTCCCACGACTGCACGGCGAACGGTCCGGTGCCGACGGGGTGCTCGTTGAAACTCGAGTGGACGAGGTCGGGAAGGCCGGCGATGAGATGGGCGGGCAGCACCGGGATCGGGCCTTCCTGTATCCCCACCAAAAAGCGCGTGGGCAGCGGTGCGTACGGCTGCTTGAGCCGGAGCACTGCGGTGTGGGGATCCGGCGTGTCGATGCGGCTGATGACTTCGTATCCGGTGCGGATGATCACCGGATTGTTGGGATTCATCACTTGCTTCCAGGTCGCGACGACGTCAGCCGAGGTGAACGGCTGGCCGTCCTGCCATGATACGTTGCGGCGCAGGTGATACGTGATGCTGAGGCCGTCGGCGCTGATGTCGCCGTTCTCGCGCGTCGGCACGCGCTCGCATAAGACCGGCGTCAGGTTGCCTCGATCGTCGAGTTGGACGAGATATTCGAGCGCATAGCTCGCGAGCTGATACGCGACGTCAGCGCCGCTGAGCATCGGATCCAGCGTCGATGGGTCTGAGATGTCCGAGATTTGGAGCACACCCGGCTCGGCTTTGTGCGACTGCGGTCCGGTCGACGAGCTGATCTTCGTGCAGCTCGAACAGACAACGGCCGCCACTGCGATGGCGAACAGCGTCCGGTGCGACATGGGCAGCGGCGCTTCTGCGATGCGCCGGAGGGTGCCTGTCGCGGCTGACGGAAACCGCCGCCATGGTCGATTTCGAATTGACCTCCGAGCAGCGCGCACTCGCCGACACGGTGCGCGCGTTTCTCGCTGAAAAAATCGCTCCCGACGTGAGAGGCTCGGATAGCTCCGGCACGCCGCTTCCACATGCGTTCGAGAAGTTGGCCGAGCTTGGCATCGCCGGACTTCCATTTCCCGAACGCTATGGCGGCGCCGGCGCTGACTACGTCACGCTCGGTCTGATGTGCGAAGAGCTCGAGTACTGCGATACTTCGCTGCGCACCATGGTGTCCGTGCACATCGGTCTGACGGGCTGCGGCATCTATCAGTGGGGAAGCGAAGAGCAAAAACAGCGTCTGCTGCGCCCGCTCGCCTCCGGCGAGAAGCTGGCTGCTTTCGGGCTGACGGAGCCGGATGCCGGATCAGACGTCGCTGCGATGCGCGCCACGGCCCGGCGCGACGGTGATTCCTACGTCCTCAACGGCTCGAAGATCTGGATCTCGTGTGCAACGCAGGCCGACACGTTCTTGGTGTTCGCCAAGACCGATCCCGACAAGGGGAAGCACGGCATCAGCGCGTTCGTGATCGAGCGCGCGGCGGCCAAAGACGCGCTGCACACCTTTTCCTTGCATGACAAGTACGGCGTGCGCGCCGGCGACACCGGCGGACTTTCATTCACCGATCTGCGCGTGCCGGCCGGCAACCGCCTTGGCGAAGAGGGCGAAGGCTTTTACATCGCGATGACGTGCTTGGAGAACGGCCGCTATACCGTCGCATCCGGCGCCACCGGCCTGATCCGCGCCTGTCTGGACGCATCGGTGAAGTACGCGAAGGAACGCCGCACGTTCGGCACCGAGATCGGCAAACACCAGCTCGTGCAAGAGATGATCGCGCGCATGGTGCTCGCCTACGACGCGGCCCGGCTTCTGTATCTGCGCGCCGGCTGGCTCAAGAATCGCGGCGAACGCAACACGCGAGAAACGGCGCTCGCCAAATGGTACGCGACCGACGCGGCCAACCGCGCCGCGGACGACGCGCTGCAGATCCATGGTGCATACGGTTTCTCCGATGAGTACCCGGTCGCGCGCTTCTTGCGCAACTCGCGCGGCAGCATCATCTATGAAGGCACGCGCGAAATCCAAAAGATCATGCAGGCTGAGTACGCGCTCGGCTACAGGAAGGATAAGCGCGCTCGCTGCGAACTTCCGCCGTATAGGAGATCTGATGGCTGAGATCAAGAAAGTCGGCGTTTGCGGATTGGGCCTGATGGGTTCGGGCATCGCGCAGGTCGCCGCAACATCCGGTTTTGACGTCGTCGCAGTCGAGGCCGTGCAGGGCGCGCTCGACAAGGGCGTGGCGGGGATCAAGAAATCCCTCGATAGGTTCGTAGAAAAGGGCACGTTCGATGCGCAGGCGCGCGATGCCGCGCTCGGGCGCCTCAAGAGTTCGACCAATGTCGACGACCTCAAAGGCTGCGATCTTGTGATCGAAGCCATCGTCGAGAACGCGGCCGCGAAGAAAGAGCTTTTCGCCAAACTCGACGCATTGCTCGCGCCGCACGCCATCATCTGCTCGAATACGTCGAGTCTGTCGGTGATCGAGATGGCTGCCGCGACCAAACGGCCCAAGCAAGTCGCCGGATTGCACTTCTTCAATCCGGTCCCGATCATGAAGCTCGTCGAAGTCGTCAAGACGATCGAAACCGATCAGGCCACGATCGACGCGCTGTTCGCGTTCGCGAAAAAGCTTGGTAAAGTCGCCGTCCTCGCGCAAGACACGCCCGGCTTCATCGTCAACCGGCTGCTCGTACCGTATCTGCTCTACGCGATCAGGGTGTACGAACAAGGCTTGGCATCCAAAGAGGACATCGACGAAGGCATGAAGCTCGGCTGCGGCTACCCGATGGGTCCGCTGACGCTGCTCGACTATGTCGGGCTGGACACGACGTACTATATCGCCGAGATCATGTTCGAAGAGTTCAAAGATCCGATGTTCGCGGCGCCGCCGTTGCTCAAACGCATGGTCCTGGCGGGCCACCACGGCCGCAAATCCGGCAAAGGTTTTTACGATTACGCGTAAAGGTTTGTTCGACTACATGTGAGGAGGCCACGTGGCATACGAAACGCTGCTCGTCGACCGCGACGGGCCTGTCGCCATCATCACGATCAATCGCCCGAAGGTCCTCAACGCGCTGAACGAGCTCGTGTTGGCCGAGCTTTCACGCGCCTTCGATCAGCTTGAAGCAGATCGTTCGGTGCTCGCCGTGGTGATCACCGGCGCCGGCGAGCGCGCGTTTGTCGCAGGGGCCGATATCGGCGAGCTGGCTGCGCTCGCCCATGCGAAAGCGGGTGAGGAAAAGGCGCGCGCCGGCCACGAGGTCGGACATAAGATGGAGCATTCGCGGCTGCCCGTGATCGTCGCGATCAACGGCTACGCGTTGGGCGGCGGCCTCGAGCTGGCGATGGCGGGCGACGTGCGCCTCGCATCGGCGAACGCCAAACTCGGACAGCCCGAAGTCAACCTCGGCATCGTCGCCGGATTCGGCGGGTCGCAGCGTCTGCCGCGGCTTGTCGGCCAGGGTATGGCGTCGTATCTGCTGCTGTCGGGCGAGCAGATCAGCGCAGACGAAGCGAAGCAAGCGAACCTCGTCGAGAAAGTGTATCCGCCCGATCAGTTGCTGCCCGAGGCGGTCAAGCTCGCGAAGACGATCGCCGCGAAAGGGCCGCTCGCGATCGCGGCGACGAAGCGCCTCATCCACAAAGGCATGCAGACGGATCTGCATTCGGCTCTTGAGCTGGAAGCGGTTGAATTCGGCAAGATCTCTGCCACCAAAGACGCGAAAGAGGGCACGAAAGCGTTTCTTGAAAAACGGCCGGCCGATTTCACCGGCCACTGACGCCGTTGGACACATCACCTCCGCCGAACACGCCCGCGCCGGCCGAGCCCAAACCTAGTTCTGTCGACCGCACGAACCTGTGGATCATCGGCTGTTTCGGCGTCGGCTTGATCGGTTCGATCCTGGTCGTCGTCGCGCTCTTCTTCAGCGCAGTCTCGAAAATGCCGTCGCAGACGGTGCCGATGCCGGAATCCACGCCGCAGGCGCAGACTCCACTCGGCGTGCCCGTTCCACCTGGCCGCTTTGTCGCCGCCACCGGTCAGACGATATACTTGGACCTTGACACGCAGGCGGGACACAATTCGTCGTGGCGTAAGGACGACGTGAGGCCATACTCTGCGTTGTACGCACGGTTGAACGTGATGAGACTCGGCTCGTATGCTATGAGTCCGCCGGGTTTTTGGATCGGCGTGAAAGGCGAGAGCGGAGACCAATTCCGCAACGCGGTCGGAATGCGGATCTCGCCCAGCGGCCGAGGGCTTGCTCTACAGATCGCTCGCGTCGGCGCGGGCACATTTGCGCAAACCTATGGCTTTAGCGCGCGGCCTGTGCCGAACCAGCAAATCGGCATCACAATCGATTGGAGCACGCCGCATTGGGTGGCGTTCACGCTCAGCGACGGCGAAGTGCAGCGCGTGCAAATACCTTGGAGCGTTTCGGGAGCCGGCTTGTACGCCTCAACAGGCGAAGTGATCGCCGACCCGCTGCAACTGGGAACGATGGCTGCTAACGGCGCTCGAAGCGGCCGCTCTTCTCGCTGAGCGTGATGCGATAGACCGTGGCGGCGAGACCTGCTTCAAGCGCGCGATGCTGATGTGTGAGGCTCTTCGGCGGGTGGCTCGTCTCGCTCGACACCGAGAGCGGCAGCAAGCGTGCCATCAGCAGGGCCAGACCGTGATCTGCATCTGCGCCGCGCAGCTCCTCAAAACGGCCCCACGCGATGACGCTGCGCCACGTGGCTAGGTTCTCCATGCGATCGACTTCGAAGCACACCGTCGGATTTGCGCGCATCATGCGCAATTTCAGACCTTCAGCGCTGTGGCCGTAGACGGCGCCGCCGTCATACGCGTACGTCACCGGCACGACGTAGGTCCGTCCGTCTGCATGACAGCCGATGCGCCCGAGATATTCGGCGCGCAGCACGTCTTCGATTTCGCGTTCATCGAGTTGCCCGAGCATGGCCGAGCGCATCATAACAGCCGGCGCTGCATCGCGTGTGAAGGCGCTTCACTGAAAGTTCATACCGGCCGCCCAGGGGTAAAGGCAGAATATGGACGTGGCGATCGGCGGCGGAGCCTTCACGGACCGGCGTTCGGCCGGGAAAGCGTTGGCAGAACAGCTGCAGTCCTTTGCCGGACGCGACGATGTCGTCGTCCTCGCATTGCCGCGCGGAGGCGTGCCGGTCGCATACGAGATCGCCACAGCGCTCGGCGCGCCGCTCGACGTTCTGTCCGTGCGCAAGCTGGGCGTCCCCGGCCATGAAGAGCTCGCGATGGGAGCGATCGCCAGCGGCGGCGTGTACTCGCTCGACGCAGAACTGATCCACCATCTCGGGCTTACGCCCGACGACATGCTCAAGGTCGTGCGCGCCGAGCAGCTCGAGCTCGATCGGCGCGAAAATGCATATCGCGACCATCGTCAGTTTCCGGCCGTCGCCGGGCGCACGGTCATTCTCGTCGACGACGGCCTGGCCACCGGCCAGACCATGTCGGTGGCGGTGCAGGCGGTGCAGCGCCTGAAGCCGCGTCGCATCGTCGTCGCAGTCCCGGTCGCGACGCGCGAGGCCTGCGCCGACTTGAGCGGCGAGGCGGACGTCATCTGCGCGCTCATGCCCGAGCCGTTCTACGCGGTCGGCGCGTGGTACGGCGACTTCTCGCAGATAAACGACGATCAAGTGCGCGCGCTGCTCGCAGAGGCGGCCGCGCGAGGCCGCTAAGACAATGGCGCGATCGAGCGGTGTCGCTGAGCGCGCCGTCGGCGTCGTCTACCGGCCCGAAACCGAACTGCAAAGCCATTACTTTCGAGCGCACATCGCCGGGCAGTTCGATGGCGTCTTGCATTTCGATCGCACGCGCGCGGTCGAGCCGCTCGAGCGCGGGACCCGTTGGGACGAAGGCGAAGTGCCCGAGACCTTCCCAAGCGGCGTCTAGGGCGGCGTCATTCCAGAGAACCAGTTGCAAATGCCCGAGGTCCTCATCGATACCGACCGCATCGAACTCGAAGGCGCGCTTGCGCTTCCCGCCGGCGCGAGCGGTCTTGTCATCTTCGCCCATGGGAGCGGCAGCAGCCGTCGCAGTCCGCGCAATCAGTTCGTCGCACGCATGCTGTACGACGCCGGACTCGCGACGCTTCTCTTCGACTTGTTGACCGGCGAAGAAGACGCTTACGATCAATCCACCGCGGCCCTGCGCTTCGACATCGCACTGCTCGCGCGCAGACTCGTCGGCGCCGTCGACTGGAGCAGGCAAGATCCGCGCACGCGCGGACTGCCGATCGGGTTGTTCGGTGCCAGCACCGGTGCGGCTGCCACGCTCGTCGTCGCCGCGCAACGGCCTGAGTTCGTGCGCGCAGTGGTGTCGCGCGGGGGCAGGCCCGACCTTGCGGGAGTCGCGCTCGCACGCGTGAAGGCGCCGACGCTGCTGATCGTCGGTGCGCTTGACCACACCGTGCTCGCCCTCAACGCGGAGGCTGCGCGCAGCATCTCCGCGCACAACGAGATCTCTGTCGTGCCCGGCGCCAGCCATTTGTTCGAAGAGCGCGGTGCGCTCGACGGCGTCGCCGAGCTCGCGGTAGACTGGTTTACTCGTTACCTCATCGCAGCGCAGACTTAGCTACCGGGAACGATATCGAAGTCGACGCGGATGTCGTTCTTGACCTTGACCGTGCCGCCCGCGATCGTGATAGGCGTGATCCCGTAATCGGTCTGACGCAGGGTCGTCGAGCCGTGGAAGCGCGAGCCGGATTGCGTCACGTGTAATTTGACCGATTTGCTCTGTCCGTGCAGGCTGAGCACGCCGCTGACGTCCCACCCCGCCGATGCGGATCCGGTGATCGCAGTCGACTTGAACTCGATCGTCTGATAACGCGCGGGATCGAGCACGTCGGGGCTAAGCATCCGCGCTTGCACCTGCGCGCGCTTGTCCGGCGGCATTTGCGGGTCGAGCACCGTCATCTGCGCCGCGGGAACGACGAACGAGACGGACGTCAGCGGTTCGTCGAGCGTGCCCGATGCGATCGGCGCATTGATCTCGTGGTTATCGGCCGCGAATGAGAAGAGGCCGCTTTTGTAGACATAGATAGTGAGCTTGGACTGGGCGACGTCGATCGCATGCGTTGCCGCCTGCGCAACGCCGATCGTAAGTCCCCACATCGCGAGAATCACGGCTGCCCATTTCATAGCGTAATACTAATACACTGCGGGTGTGAATGCACGCTGAAAGCCTGTCCTACATCGCGGCTTCGACGATCGTGAACGGCGATCGGGTCGCGTGCGTTGCGGTACGGCGTAAGCCGGCGGCTGCGAAGAGCGCGTCGTATTCGGCGAGCGTCCGCTCGCGGCCGCCCGTCGCCACGAGCATTTCGATGTCCGACAGCTTGGCCAGCGACGGTTCGTCGCCCGGCGGCACGACCATCTCGATCGCGATCAGCCGAGCGCCGGCATGCATCGCGAGGCGGCAATTGCGCAAGATAAGGACCGCCTCATCGTCAGGCCAGTCGTGAAGCACTTGCTTGAGCACGTATGCGTCCGCACCCGCGGGTACCGACTCAAAAAAGCTGCCGGCCACCAGTGTGCAGCGCGCTGCAAGTCCGTCGCCTGCCATGCGCGCGCGCGCTCGATCGATGACATCGGGCCTATCGAAGAGCACGCCTTTGATGCTCGCCCACCGTGTCAGCACCGATTTGATCAGGCGGCCCTCGCCGCCACCAACGTCAGCGACGATGGCGAAGCGCGAAAAATCGTAGCCCGAAATCGCCGAGACATCGCGCGCGTTGGACAGATCGGCCATCGCGGCGTCGAACTCGGCCGCAGCGCGTGCGTCGCCTGCAAGGAACTCGAACAGCGGCTTGCCCGGCTCGCCGGCGCGCGCCGGCTGTCCGGTCCGCACGCTTTCGGCTAACGAGCCCCACAGCGCCCAATGCCACGGCGTTCCGTTGTAGATCGCAAAGCTGCGCATCGAGTTCGGGTGATCCGAACGCAGCAATGCCCCGAGAGCGGTCAACGTAAAACGCCGTTGCGCGTGCTCGGCGAACAATCCGGCCGGCACAAGCATGCGCAGCACGCGGTAAAGCGCGTCTTGATCGACGCCCGCGCCGGCAGCCAGTTCTTCGACCGCCACCGGCTCGGCGCCGATGCGATCTGCGACTCCAGCCACGGCGACCGCGTGGATCCCTTGCGCGACCCACGATGCGGTGATCGCATCGCCAAGCGCGACCATGTGACGGATGCCGGGCGGCGCGAGCGCTCGCCGAATTCGCTCGACGAGGCGCCGCATCCTCAACTCGTCGTGCTCGAAGGGCCGGGCGACGGCGTCGCGCTTGGAGCGTTCGACGCCGACGGACTTGGCGACGGACTCGGACTGAATGAGGATGTAGCTCCCGACGGGGCGATCGTCGGCACGGTGATCGGCTGTTCGGTCGGCACCGGGGTGCGCTCGGGAAGCGGCGTTGGTGCGGCAGGCGGCGCGCCTTGGCCGCCGATCAAACTTGGACCATACGTCGCGGCACCGTTCTCAAGCGTCTGCGCGGTGCGCAGGCCATCGCCGTAGGCGTATTCAGCGTACGCCCACGCGCCGATGAGCACGGCCGCGACGAGGACGTACAGCGCAGGGCGACGCGCATTGACGACCTCAGTCCCCGCGACGAAATCTCCGATGCGCTTGCGCCGCGGTGTGAGCGCTGCGAGCACGAAACCGATGACGATCAAATCGAACGGCAGAAAGATGTTGCGCACCACGCCGCGCGCGAGGCCGACGCGCGCTGACGTCGTCACCCGCACGCGTAGACCCATCAATGCCTTGCCGAGCGTCGTCGCCAGGTACGCTTCGGCGAGGCACAAGTACACGATCAGCACGAAGACGGCGTAGACGGCGGTCTCGAAGAACACGCCGAACGAATGCGTATCTTCGCCGCGCCGAGCCAGTATATAGGCGACGCCGATCGCGATCAAAGCGGTGATGCCGATCAGATCCACGAGCAGCGCGAACAGGCGGCGCGCGATATATTGGCCGATGTCGCCGAAGTCATCCGCCGCGCGCGAAGGCACGAAGAGGATCGGAGGTGCGACTGGAACGCCCGCGGGCGCTGCTTGCGCGTGCGGCGCGTCAAGGTTCGGCCGATCGAGCACCGCGCCGCACGACGTGCAAAACGCGGTCGTTCCGTTCTGCTCCTTACCGCACGCCGGGCAGGTCGCCACGCTTAGAGGGCTTCGACGACTCCGGCGATTCCCTGTCCGCCCCCGATGCAGGCGCTGGCCACGCCGTACTTCTTCTTGCGCTTGCGCAGCTCGTGCAGCAGCGTGTACGTGATGCGCGCGCCGCTGGCTCCGAGCGGATGCCCGAGCGCGATCGCGCCTCCGTTGGGATTCAGCTTGTCCTGATCGAGGTGCAGCGCGTGGACGCACGCGAGCACTTGCGGGGCGAACGCCTCGTTGATCTCGACAAGATCGAAATCGCCGACGTTCATGCCGGCGCGTTCGGCGGCTTGCGGTATGGCGAAGGCGGGCCCGATGCCCATGATGTCCGGATCGACGCCGACGACGCCCCACGACACAAGCCGCCCGATCGGCTCGAGTCCATCTTTCGACGCCTGTTCAGCAGTGGTCAGCACGACCATCGCCGCGCCGTCGGTGATGCCGCTCGCATTGCCGGGCGTCACGATGCCGTCTTTCTTGAAGCGCGGCGCGAGCTTGCCGAGTTGTTCGATCGTCACGCCCGGACGCGGGCCTTCATCCTTGTCGACGAGCGTCGAACCTTTTTTGCCCGCGATTTCGACGGGCGCGATCTCTTCAGCGAAAAATCCATTTTCGAGCGCCTTGGCGGCGCCGCGCTGCGAACGCAGGCTAAACGCGTCGGCTTCGTCGCGCGAGATCTCGTAACGCTCAGCGAGATTCTCCGCGGTGATCGCCATCGGCATGCCGTTATAACTGTCGGTCAGACCTTCCCACAGCGAGTCCTCGAGTTTGCCTTGGCCGAGCGCCAGCCCCCAGCGCGCGCCGCGGATCACGTGCGGCGACTGGCTCATGTTCTCGCTGCCGCCGGCCAACACGTACTTGGCCTCCCCGAGCAACAGCTGTTGCGCGCCGGAGACGATCGCTTGCAGACCGGATCCGCACAAGCGGTTGAGTGTGAGGGCGGGCACGTCTTCCCGGCAGCCGGACTTCAAGCCGACGTGGCGCGCGGCATAGATCGCGTCCGCGCTTGACTGGATGACGTTGCCGAGGATGACTTGATCGATCTTCTCGGGCGCGACGTGCGAGCGCTCCAGGGCGGCCTTGCTCGCGACGACGGCAAGGTCGATGGCGCTGACGTCGCGCAGGGCGCCGCCGAAATTGCCGAACGGCGTGCGTGCTGCATTGACGATGACGACTTCGGGTTTACCGTTTTTCATGACCGCTCCATATCACGGTGCAGCGACGACGACCTTCTCCAGTTCGGACGCGACCATGTCGCCGATCTCGGACGTGCGCAAGCCGCTGGACGCATCGAGCGACGGGATACGCTTGCTGGCGAGCAGCGAACCGATGGTGGCGTCGATCGCATCGGCCGCCCGAGTTTCGCCGAGGTAATCGAGCATCATGCCCACAGCGCCGATCGCGGCGATCGGGCTGACGGCATTCTTTCCTTTATACTTAGGCGCCGACCCGTGGATAGGTTCGAAGAGCGACACCTGGCCCGGGTGGATGTTGCCGGATGCGGCGACGCCCATGCCGCCTTGCACCATGGCGCCCAAATCGGTGAGGATGTCGCCGAACAGATTGGGCGTCACGATGACGTCGAACGACTCGGGATTCTTGACCATCCACATGCAGGCCGCGTCGATGTACGCAAAATCGAATGCGATGCCCGGATAATCGGGCGCCACTTCTTCGACCGTGCGCCGCCATAACTGCTGGATCTCGATGGCGTTGGCCTTGTCGACCAGCGTGAGCTTTTTCTTCTTCTCGCGACGCACCGCGAGCTCGAATGCGTAGCGCACCGCGCGCTCGATGCCCTTGCGCGTGAAGATCTGATTGCCGATGACGACTTCGTCCGGGGTGCCCTTTTTGAAGTGGCCGCCGAGTCCGGTGTATAGATCTTCCGTGTTCTCGCGCACGACGACCATGTCGACGTCCTCGGGCTTTTTGTCTTTGATCGGACAGAGATGCTCGGCGTAGAGTTTGATCGGACGCAGATTGATGTACAGATCGAGGCCGAAGCGCGTCGCGGCGATGACGCCGCGCTCGACGAGCCCGGGCGGTAAGCGCGGATCGCCGATCGCGCCGAGCAAGATCGCGTCCATGCGCCGGAATTCTTCGAGTTGGTCGGCGGGCATGAACTCTTTGGTCGCGATGTAATGATCGGCGCCGAAGGGATACGTCTTGGTCTCGTACGAGAAACCGAACAGCTTCGCGGACTTGTCGAGGATCTTCAGACCCTCGTCGGTCACTTCCGGACCGACGCCGTCGCCTGGAATGACGGCGATCTTGTAGGTCTTCGCCATCGAGCCTTACGTCGCGGCGCGATCGTGCATCGCGCCCTCTTTGGCCGCCTTCTTCTCAGCAAGACGCTGCTCGGCGTAGCGGAGCAGGCCGCCTTTGGCGATGAGGTCTTGCATGAACTTCGGGAATTGCGTGGCCTTGAACGACTTGCCGGTCGTCTCGTTGGTGATGACGCCGTTGTCCGCGTCGACCGTGATCGCGTCGCCGTCGTTGATGCCGTCCACGCCCTCCGGACACTCGAAGATCGGCAATCCCGTATTGATGCAGTTGCGGTAGAAAATGCGCGCGAAGGACTTGGCGACGACGCCGGAAACCCCCGCGCCCTTGAGCGCGACGGCGGCGACCTCCCGCGACGAACCGCAGCCGAAATTCGTGTCGGCGACGATGAGGTCCCCGGCCTTGGCTTTCTTGACGAAGTTCGCATCGAGATCTTCGAGCGCGTGCTTGCCGAGCTCCACCGGATCGATCAAGTTGCAATACCGTCCGGGGATGATGACGTCGGTGTCGACGTTCTTGCCGTACTTATGCGCGGTGCCTTTGAGAATCATAACCGCTCCTACACTGCGACCGGTGCGCCGAGCTGCTCCGGATTCGCGATGTGACCGGCGACCGCCGATGCGGCGGCGACGTAGGGCCCGGTCAGATACACTTCGCTCTTCACGTGCCCCATGCGGCCTTTGAAGTTGCGATTCGTCGTCGAGATGCAGCGCTCGCCTTCGGATAGCACGCCCATATGGCCGCCGACACACGGACCGCAGGTCGGGGTCGACACGACGCAGCCCGCATCGATAAAGATCTCGGCCAGGCCCTCGGTCACGCACTGCTTGTAAACCTTTTGGCTGCCGGGAATGACGATCGCGCGCACGTCCGGATGCACTTTGCGGCCCTTGAGGATCTCCGCCGCTTGGCGCATGTCTTCGATGCGCCCGTTGGTGCACGTGCCGATGACGGCTTGGTGAATGGTGATCTCGTTGAGATCCGATGCGTTCTTCGTATTCTCGGGCAGCCAAGGCAGAGCGACTTGCGGCTCGATCTTCGAGCAATCGATCGTCACGACCGACTGATATTCCGCGTCTTTGTCGGCGTGATAGACGGTGTAGTCTTTCTTGCCGACCGCGGCACAATATGCTTCGGCGATCGCGTCGACGGGAAAAATTCCGTTCTTCGCGCCGGCTTCGATCGACATGTTCGCCATCGTGAAGCGGCCGGAAATCGGCAGATCCTTGATCGCCGAACCCGCGAACTCCATCGCTCCGTAGATCGCGCCGTCGACGCCGATGCGGCCGATCGTCGTCAAAATCAGATCCTTGCCCTGGACGTATTTGCGCAAGCCGCCCTCGAGAATGATCTTGATGCTCGGCGGCACGCGGACCCACATCTCGCCTGTCGCGAACGCCGCTGCGATGTCCGTGCTGCCGACGCCGGTCGCGAATGCCCCCAATCCGCCATACGTCGTCGTGTGGCTGTCGCCGCCGATGATCGTCATGCCCGGACCGACGAAACCGTTCTCGGGGAGCACGACGTGCTCGATGCCGCCGCGCCCGACCTCGAAGTAATGCGTGATGTGCTGCTCTTTTGCGAAGTCGCGCATCATGGTCGACAGCGTTGCGGTGGCGATGTCCTTGTTGGGCGTGAAGTGGCTGGGGACGAGCGCGATCTTGTCCGGATCCCATACTTTGGTCGCGCCCTTGATCTTACGGAATTCGGTGATAGCGACGGCCGCCGACAGCTCGTTGGCCATCACCAGGTCGAGATCGATCGAGATGATGTCGCCCGGCGCGACGTCGGCTTTGCCGGAATGCGCGGCTAGTATCTTCTCGGTGAGCGTCATCGGGCGTGCCATGGGAGTCCTCCAGGATTGCTGCGGCCGGTAGGATTCGGCGGTGCGCCGGCGCCCACCTAGCTCTTGCCGATGAAGGACGTCACGTCGAAGAACATGCTCGTTTCGTCTTTTGTCTCGGCGCACTGCAGATCGAGCTGATCGATCTTGCGCGCGCCAAGCGACAGCACGGTCTGGTTGGCGACCTGCCACGTCGCGCAACCCGCGCGATGTGTCGCGTAGTATCGTTCGAAACGCGTGCCCTCTTGTTCGTTCTTCGCGTGCAGCACGTACGCGCGGCCGATGCTGGTGCCGTCGTGCGCATCCGCGACCTGCGGCGAGTTGAGGTTGCCGCGCGGCGCTTTATCATCGTACAGCGAGATCGCGTGGACGCCGTCGGCCGTCAATTCGTACAGCCAGACAAAGCCTTGATCTTCCGGATACAGGATGACCGCCGTTCCGGGCGCGACCTGATGCGCTTGTTGCGCTTCACCGCGCAGCGATTTGATCTGCGCGTAATCGAGGCCGGGCTTGACCCCGTACGGATCGGTCAAGCCGTCCAGAGAGCCATCCGGCGCAAGCGGAAAGGCGCGCACGTACTGCACGATCTTGTCGCGCTCGCCGATGATGACGTAGGCGTTGTCTGTCGGGCCGGGATACCAATCCAGGAGCGAGCCGTCCGGCAAGACGCGCACGAGCAGCGGTTCGCCGAATTTTGCACGCACGGTTTGCGTTGAGCTGCCCGGCGTTATGCCCTGCCACACGTGCGCGTTGGGCGGCGGCGTCCGCACGACCGCCGGCGCGCTGGCGGCGGGTGACGGCGTCGGCGTCGCTGCTGCAATCTCGTGCGGGGCGACCGCGTGGAGCAGCGCCCATGTGCTAAGGACAGCGAGGATCAAGCCGTCCTGCGCTTCGCGAACATCGCGGCGAACATCGGCGTGAGCAGCGCGATCAATACGCCGGCGATCACGCAACCGATCGCCGCCCACTGATCGACGGCCGTTTGGCTTTGGAAGTTCTTCACGAGCAGCGCGGTGAGACCGATCGTTCCCGCTGCGGGCAGCAACACGCGCGTCACGTCGAACCAAGGCGTACCCTTGCGCAGGAAGTAGGTGACGCACGCCGCGCCGGTGAGGATGAACGTCATGCCGAGCAGGATGGACACGATGTTGTCGACGTCATCGAGCATCGCGTAGACGCTCGGCAAGAGCCCGACGAGCAAGGAGAGCACGAGCGCCCCGATCGTGACCACCGCGATGCTGAACGCCGGCGTGCCGAAGCGCGCGTGCACGCGCCCGAATGCGCGCGGCAGCAGGCCGTCACGCGCGGCTGAAAAGAGCAATCGCGAAAGGCCGAGCTGACCGGTCCACAGCGTGGCGCCCGTCGAGACGATCACGGTGAGGACCATGAGCCACGTGCGCCAGCCGCCGCCGAGCTGATCGGCGACGTATGCGAGCGTGTCAGTGGCGTGTTTCGCGAGGCCGTCCAACGGCGCAACGCGCATGAACGCGATCGCGCACACGAGCATGATCGCCGTCGTCACGCCGAGCGCGACGAGCGCGCTGCTGCCCGGCTGTCGGGCCGAGCCCGTATTCTCTTCAGATGTATATGTCGAAATCTCCCAGCCGTCGGCGACCCAGATCGCGAGCACCATCGCCGCGAGGAATCCAGCGCCGCCGCCGTTGCCGATGGTGAGCAGCGAGCCCGAATGCCCGCCGCTCGCGACCGGATGCAAGAGCGCAAGGCCTGCGAACAAGAGCAGCGCGCCGATCTCGAGCACGAGAAAGACGGCGGTCGTATCAGCGGTGGGGCGCATGCCCCACACGAGCATGAGACCGGCGGCTACGATCCACGCGCTGCCGATCGCGGCGACCGCGAGCGGATTATCCGCGGCGCCCGCGCCGACCAGATGCAGCGGGTCATTAAGGAAGCGCAACGTGTAGACGCCGGCGGGCACAATCGTCGCCATCGCCGCGCCGAAATACGACAGCATCACGATCCAGCCGGAGAAACCGCCGGTGCGTTGTCCGAACGCGAGACGCGCCCACGCGTACGTGGAGCCCGCGTCCGGGTGCTCTTCGCACATGCGGTGGAAGGCGATCGCGATGAACATCACGGGAATGGTCAGGAGGACGAGTGCAAGGGGTGCTCCAGCACCCGCTGCGGCGATCATCAACCCGAATGTGGCCGCAATCGAATACGCCGGCGCCATGCTCGCTGACGAGAGCACCGACAGATCCATGAAACCGAGGACGCGAGCGAGGTGGTTTGACGGAGCGACGCGTGCTCGCGGTGGCGCCGCTACGACAACTTCACGGATTTCCGGATGTCCTCATGGCGTGGCATTCAACGCTTTGATCGCGTTGATGCGTCCAAAACCCTGGTGAAAGCCGGCACCGACGATCTGGTCCGTATTGGATTCAATAATGTTCGCTACTTGCGCCGGTGTAAGTGCACCATCTTTCGCGAACATTAGGGCTGCTAATCCAGCAACGTGCGGCGTCGCCTGGGATGTGCCCGCAATAAAGACCCCGGCACCTCCACCGCCGAATGCAGTGGAGGAATACAAATTGGTTATCCACTGCAGGTAGTCGCACGGGGGAACAGGATTGCAATTCTGTTGAGCGGCCGAGGGATCCCCACCCGGCGCGACGACTCCCCAGGTGTTGTTGCTCGCGTAGTTCGAGTATGACGCGACTTTTTCGCGCGGCTGCAGGGGGTTGGTGGTATCGTCGAGCGACGAAGCCCCCACAGCAATGACGCCGTTACAATTCGCTGGCGCTGACACGGCCGCCGCTCCGGCGTTTCCCGATGCCGCGACGACGACTATGCCCGACGCAATCGCATTAGAAATCGCTGTCTGCTCCGTGCTGTCGCATGCGCCCGAACCCCCAAGGCTCATGCTGACCACTTTAGCCCCCTTGCTTACAGCCCAATTGATGCCCGCTGCGATATCCAAGTTCGTCGCGCCGGGCGTCGGGTTCGCTGCGCTCGGCGTCGGAAAAACCCGCACTTCGATTAAGCTTGTGTTCCAGCCCGTGCCTGCGAAAAGTGTCGAATTATTGGTGTCAGCCGCGGCGATTCCGCTAACGTTCGTGCCATGACCATCGTAGTCTTGAACGTTCGTGCCGTCCTGCGTTCCAAGCCCCGTGTCGAAAACCGCACTGTCAGCGCCTATGACCTTCGAACTGATGTCGCCCTGTGTCAGATCAACACCGGTATCAATAATCGCTATCTTAACCGAGGATGATCCTGTCGTCACGGCCCACGCCTCTGGCATCCACGTCACGAACATATCCCACTGAACGTGGGTCGTCTGCGGTCCGCTACAGATCTGTGCATTCGTTCCGAAATCGGTATCGTTTGGATCGTTGACCTGAATGTAGCGCAACTTAAGCGGCTGCGCATCCGCAATACCTGGCTGAGTTTGCAGAAAAGCAGCCTCAGCTGCTGGATCAACCGTTTGAGGTATTGAGACACCCACATAGCCTTCAGCGTTCGGAGGGGCGATGCGAGTGGCGCCGCGGCGGCTAAGTATCTGCTCTGCCTGAACTTCATTCGAGAACTTGATAATCAGTTTGCCTCTTACATACGGTTCTTGCGGCGCGACGGCCAAGCGACGACGCACGAAAGGCATATTGAACGCCATCGTTCGCCGCGTTGCGCTCGCCGGCGGCCCCCCGACGCAGCCTACGAGTGGGGTTGCCACGCTTGCTGGAGTTGGGGTTGCCGTCGCAGTTGGAGGCGGCGGACCGCTGCCGCCGCCGCCGCCACCTGCGCATGCGGCGGCGAGCGATGCTAACGTCGCAACCGTTGCAATCGCAATCCGCACATTAAGAGGTGGCAGACGAACGCTCATTCGGAGCATTCTTTTCTGAGGTGCGACCAGGCGGACCTTTACGTATGAGAAAG
>JAFAKE010000065.1 GCA_019235715.1 Vulcanimicrobiota bacterium | reverse complement strand
GTGATCGAGCTGACCGGGCGCGAAGGGCCGACCTATTTGCGCGGGATCGACGACTCAGACAACGGCCGCCCCTATTGCACGCCCGCGCCATTCTTCGCGTGGGAGAACACGATCAAACCCGATGACTTGGCGCGCGTCGTCGGCGAGCTCTCCGACATCCAAGTCAAGGACCGCTGGTTGGACCTGCGGGCGAAGACCGTGCGCATCGTGCGCACCTCCGGCGCCCCGAGCTACGACATGGACGGACGCCAGTTTTATGCTCAAGTCGCCGGCGCGCTGGGCTACAAAGTCCTGCCCAGCACGATGTTCGACGTCATCGAGACCGTCGACGGTTATCTCTTCAAGGGGCATGGCCTCGGCCACGGCGTCGGCATGTGTCAGTGGGGCGCGCGCGGGCGCGCCAACGCCGGCATGCCGGCGGCGCAGATCGTCGAAGCGTACTTTCCCGGCACCGTTCTTGTCAACGCAAGCATTCGCTGATCACATCGAAGCGCGACCGCTGGCGTCTTCCCACCAGCGCGGCTTCGGCCCCCATCGCCCGAACCAATAGACGAGCGATTGCCAGCGTCCGAACTCGGCAAAACGCTTGCGGATCTGCTTTTCCGTCGGGCGCTTGCCGCGGAAGAGCGCGCGCTTGGCATACGCGTATGTGGCGCTATCGATCGAGATGTGGTCGTAATGTCCGAGCAGGTTCATGAGAAAATGCGCCGATGACTTGCCGACGCCTTTGAGAGCCAGCAGTTTCTTGAACAGCGTGCCGGCGTCGTCAGTGCGCGATTGGGCATCGATCGCGTCGAAATCGATCGCGCCGGATTTCTGCGCCGCGGCAAGCTCGAGGATGTAGGGCGCCCGATAGCCCGCACGCACGATGTCGCGCAAGTGGCGCTCGCCGGCGCGCACGATGCGACAGGGTGACGGCCACGCTTTGATCGTCGGATCGCCTGGATACGCGTCGCCGAGATCCGCCACGCGGTTGATCATGACGACGGCTTGACTCCAAAGCACATTGGTGCCAAAAACCGTCTTGATGACGTCTTCCCAGAGCGTCGGCGCGCGCATGATGCGGCCAGCTCCGTGCTCGATCACGTGCGCCAGATCGGCGCGCCGCCGCGCCAGCGTGTAAAAACCGCGCAGGTCTTCGTCCAAGTGCAGCATCACGCGCGCCCGCCGCGCCATCTCATCGACGACACCCGGATCGCGCGCGCGTTCGCCGCTCACTTTGATGACGGCGTCGCGATGGCCGCGCGTCTTCGACGCTTCATCCCACATCTCGAGCAGCAACACGCTGCCGTCCATCAACTGTTCGGCGCGCTGTAACACGTGCGTTGCCGGATCGAGGCGAAACGGCAGCGTTTGATACCATCCATGGGAGATCGCTGTCGCATACACCGAAAACGGTTTGCGCACGGGTATCCTCGCATGTGCACTATCTGCCACAACGGCAGGCTTAGCGCGGCGCGCGCAGGCGCCCCTTCTCGCCGAAGTGAACTGTCGGGCATGATTGAGACGAGCGTCGACGCATACGGCGTCGAGCTTGCGAAACGCGTGATCAGCGGAGACGCGCGCGCGCTGGCACGCGCGATCACCGTGATAGAGAACGACCTTGCGGCGGCCGCCGCGCTCGTCGCGACGCTCTATCCCCGCACGGGACGCGCGCAGATCGTCGGCGTCACTGGTCCCCCTGGGTCCGGCAAGAGCACGCTCGTCGATTGCTTGGCGGCGGTGATCCGCAAGACCGGCATGACAGTGGGCATCGTCGCGGTCGATCCGTCGAGTCCATTCACGGGCGGCGCTGTCCTTGGCGACCGCGTGCGCATGCAGCGCCACTCGGGCGATGCCGGCGTTTTCATCCGCAGCATGGCGTCGCGCAAGGGGTCGGGCGGCCTTGCTCCAGCGACGCGCGACGTCGTGCGTGCGCTCGACGCGGCAGGCCGGGACGTGGTCATCGTCGAGACTGTCGGCGTCGGCCAAATCGAACTGCAGATCGTGAAAGTCGCCGACACAATCGTCGTCGTCACCGTGCCTGGCCTCGGGGATGGCGTGCAGACGATCAAGGCCGGGCTGCTCGAGATCGCCGACGTCTTCGTCGTCAACATGGCCGACAGGCCCGGCGCCCATCAAACGGTGTCGGACCTCAAGTCGATGCTGACCTTGGGCGGCTCCGAAGAACGGCGCCGGCGCTGGAAGCCGCCGATCCTGGAGACCGTTGGCACGACCGGCCAGGGCGTCGAGGAGCTTTGGCAGGCCTGCGAGCAGCACCACGTGGTGCTCGAAGCGGATCAGCGCATGGGGCGCTCGCGCGACCACCTGCGCGACGAAGTGGTCGAAGCCGTCCAGCGCCACGTCGGGGAGTTTGTCAGCGCCGAACTTTCGCGGGATGGATCGATGGAGCCGGTGCTCGCCGCGGTGCTCGCGCGCGAACTCGACCCGCGCGCGGCGGCGCATAAGATCGTAGAACAGCATCTCAAACGCGAATCGAATTCTGTTTGATGCCTGAGGGTTCGGGTACCCTGATGCAATGAAGCAGCTCTCCGATCGCGATGTGCTCGAGATCGATCCGGTGGTCGAATACGAGATAAGACTCTACCTACGTTTGATGGCGGAGCGCTGGCTCGCGCAGACCAACGACGAGGCGAATGCCGTCGTCGAACTAGGACGGCCGACCGGACCTTGAGCATACGTAAGGGGCGTCCCTAAGGGGACGCCCCGAACCCTTAACCGCTGTGAGACGTAGAGGCGCCCATCAAGAGGGCGCTTCTACGTTTCGGCTGCTTAACTCGGGATCTCGACTCGCATCAGCGTCTGCTGCAGGATCGCACAGACGGTCGTCTTCCCGCCTTTGATGGCTTCGACGTCCACGCGGCACACGCTGATCGTCTTGCCGGTGCGGATCACTTGGCCGTACGCCACGAGCTCTTCGCCGACGGCCGGTGCCAAGAGATTGACCGTGAACTCGACGGTGAGCACTTCCGAGGCCGCGTCGAACAGCGTGAGCGCGGCGTAGCCTCCTGCCGAATCGCCGATCGTGCTGGTGACCCCCGCGTGGAAGTATCCGTGCTGCTGTGAAAGTTCGGGCCGATATGCGACGCCGATCGAGCAGATGCCGGGCTTGAGATGCAAGATGCGTGCGCCGAGCAGCGTCATGGCGCCTTGCCGTGCGAAACTCTCCAGCACACGCTGCTCCCAGTGCTGGTCGACCGGCTCGAAACGCTCGCTCATATGGTCACCACCTGTCCGGGCTTGGCGACTTGGGTCGGAAAACCGTATTGCTGGGCAACCGCAGCCGCCAGCGACGCGGCTGCTGCCGGCTCGGCATGGACCAAAAACACCTGCGGCTTGCCGGTGAAGCCGCCCATCCAGCGCAACAATTCATTCTTGTCCGCATGCGCGGAAAAGCCGTCGATGTGCGCGATGTTCGCGTGCACCGGCACCGGCACGCCCATGATGCGCAAGGTCTTTGCGCCCCCCAACAGCGCCGCACCCGGTGTACCCGGACCTTCGTATCCGACGAAGCACACAGTGTCGTTCGGACGGGGCAAACGGTTGCGTAGATGGTGCTGGATGCGTCCGCCCGTCGCCATGCCGCTCGACGCGATGAAGATCGCCTTCGATGCGATGTCGTTGAGCTGCTTGGATTGATCGACGCTCTGCACCATCGTCACGGATTGCGCTCCCATGGAGTCGGCCCGGTCGCCGAAGCGCGCGCGCAGATCGAAGCGCATCGCTTCGGGATGGCGCGCCATGATCTGGCTCGATTCAATGCCCATCGGGCTATCGACATAGATGTCGAGCGCGGGGATGCTGCCGGCGGACTGGAGCTGGCCGATCGCATACAGGATCTCTTGCGTGCGCCCGATGGCGAACGCCGGAATGACCAGCACGCCGTTGCGCTTGTATGCCGCGTTGATGACGGCGCCCAGATCGACTTGCGGATCGTTCGCCGGGTGCAGGCGGTCGCCGTACGTCGACTCGCACAACACAACGGAACTATCGCTGACAGGCGTGGGATCGTTGAGCAGCGGACGGCCATACCGGCCGAGATCGCCCGTGAACGTCAGCTTGCCCTCAGCGAACCAGATCTGCATGATGGCCGAGCCAAGGATGTGGCCCGCGTCCACGAGGCGCACGCGACAACCCTGGATGTCGTTGAAATCGGTGTTGTACTGCACGGGGCGGAAAAGCTTGGTCACCGCGGTCACATCGTCATCGGTGTAGAGCGGCGCCGCGTGCAGGCCGCGTTCGGGGTGGCGCGCCGCGCGCTTCGCTTCATCTTCTTGCAGCCCGGCTGAATCGCGCAGCACGAGCGTCGCGACCTCGATCGTGGCAGGCGTCGTGTAGATCGGCCCGGCAAAACCTTGTTGCGTCAGCGCGGGGAGATATCCGCAATGATCGAGATGCGCGTGCGAGAGCAGCACCGCGTCGAGCGTTTTGGGGTCGACCGGCGGCGGCGTCCAATTGCGCTGGACGAGTTCGGGCAGTCCTTGGAACATGCCGCAATCGAGCAGCACGCGCGCGCCCGAATCCGTTTCGAGCAGATGCTTGCTGCCGGTGACGACGCCTGCGGCGCCGATGAACGTGATGCGCGCCACTGCTGTGAGCCTTAGGCGGGCGCCGACTCGACGAACGTGGAGGGCCGGCGGAAGTGCGACGTGCGATATTCTTCGATGCAGCGTTCGACCAGGCGGCGCGGATCGCGATCGTAGATGAGGACGGCGCCCGTATCCTTGCCTAGGTCTGCGACGACATCGGGCAGCGCGTCGGCGATGCCGCCCGACCCCTGCAGCACGCCGATCAATTTGCCCTCGTCATACGCGATGCAGAACTCGCCAAGCGTGCCGGAGCGTCCGCCGATGATGATGATGATATCGGACGAGTGGATGTTGTGGACCTCACGGCCCATCAGTCCGCTGCCCGTGTAGATAATGGCGTCGTAAGCGTCCACCGGCGACTCGTACCGTTTCACGTGTTCGCTGCGCGAGAGCGCCGGCGAGATGCCGATCGACAGTCCGCCGGCGGCTTGTGCGCCGCGCGCCGAGTCGTACGGTAAGCCCGGACATGCGCCCGTCACCAAGTTACAGCCCGCCTCGGCGATCGCGCGTCCGAGGTCGAACGCCGTTCGGCGAACTTCGGGCAAGAGCTCGCCGCCCGAGGACCCCATGACGCCGAACGAGCGCACCGTCGGGTCCTCGTCCGGGTCATAGGTAAGGTCGACATCCATCGCGATGTCGGGCGGATGCGGATGCGAACGTTCGGGCGAGTGTGCCGATGGCTGCTCTTGACGTGCCGGGTTGTCGCCGGTCTTAGCGCGATCGTCGTCCATGGTTCGCGGGCGCATTCGGGCCGTCGCGCTAGGCTTCCCGTCTTGAGCAGGCGTATATAGAAGGCGTGCGCACTCGTCCGGACGTCCGCAACATCGCGATCGTCGCCCACGTCGACCACGGTAAGACGACGCTGGTCGATGCCATGCTGCGCCAAGCCGGCGTGTTCCGCGATCCAACGCTTGCCGGCGAGCTCGTCATGGACTCAAATCCGATCGAACGCGAACGCGGCATCACGATTCTGGCGAAGAACACCGGAATCGCGTGGGGCGACGTCAAGGTGAACATCGTCGACACGCCCGGCCACGCGGATTTCGGCGGCGAGGTCGAACGCGTGCTGCAGATGGTAAACGGCGTACTGCTGCTCGTCGACGCCGCCGAAGGCCCGCTGCCGCAAACGCGTTTCGTGCTGCGCAAGGCGTTAGAGCAAGACCTGCCGGTCGTCGCGGTCATCAACAAGATCGATCGCAAAGATGCGCGGCCTGCCGAAGTGCTTGACGAAGTGCTCGCGCTGTTCATCGACATCGGCTGCGCGGATCACCAGCTCGACTTTCCCGTGCTCTACACCAACGCACGTGCGGGCACAGCGACCAGGGATCTTTCAATCGCCGGAAGCGACCTGCGTCCGCTCATGGAGGCGATCATCGAACACATCCCCGAACCGCCCGGCGATGATGACGGACCTTTCCAGATGCTGGTATCGAATATCGACCACAACGAGTATGTCGGGCGTATCGCGATCGGCCGCATTTTCCGCGGCGTCGTGCGCCCGGGAGAGCCGATCGTCCGCATTCGCGGCGATCAGCGCTCGACGCACCGCGTCACCAAGATCTTCGAGTTCTACGGGCTACAGCGGCGCGAGCTTGCCGAGGCGCGCGCCGGTGACATCATCGCGCTCTCCGGCGTAGAGGAGGTCAACATCGCCGAAACGCTTGCAGACGCCGGGCGCCCAGAAGCGGTCGATGCGGTGCTCGTCGACGAGCCGACGGTTTCGGTCGACTTCTCGGTGAACACGTCCCCGTTTGCCGGCCGCGAAGGCAAGTATCTCACGAGCCGCCATCTCAAAGAGCGGCTCGAACGCGAGCTTGAGAGCAACGTCGCGCTGCGCGTCGAGCCGACGGCGTCACCGGACACAGCTCACGTCTCCGGGCGGGGCGAGCTGCATCTCTCCGTGCTCATCGAGACGATGCGCCGCGAAGGTTACGAACTCGCCGTCTCAAAGCCGCAAGTGATCGTGCTGGAGCGCGAGGGGCAACGCATGGAGCCGGTCGAGTACGTCGTCGTCGACGTCGCCGAGCAGTACGCGGGCGCGGTGATCGAGTCGCTGGGCCGGCGGCGCGCGCAAATGCTCAACATGCTCGCGTACGGGTCGCAACAACGGCTCGAATACACGATGCCGACGCGCGCGCTCTTCGGTTTGCGCAACGAACTGCTCACGCTCACCCGCGGCACCGCTATCATCAACCACACGTATTACGATCACCAGCCGCTTGCCGGCGAAATCCCCGGACGCAACGTCGGTGTGCTCATCAGCGCAGAGACCGGCAATGCGACAGCCTACGCGCTGGATAACCTCCAGGCGCGAGGTGCGTTCTTCATCGCACCGGGCGCAGAGGTCTATGAAGGCATGATCGTCGGGCGTGCTAAGACCGACGATGACATCACCGTCAACGTCTGCAAGTTGAAGAAGCTGACGAACATGCGCGCGGCCGGCTCGGACGATGCGCCCAATCTCGCGCCACCCGAGCCGATGTCGCTCGAGCGCGCGCTCGAGTTCATCGCTGACGACGAGCTGGTCGAAGTGACGCCGAAGTCGATCCGCTTGCGCAAGCGCGTGTTGAGCGAAGACGGGCGCCGCAAAGCGCGCCTTGCGGGCGCGCGCGCGTAGAGCGCGCGAGCTTGGATTTTCCCTCTCTAGAGGGCACTTACAAGGCGCGTTTGCGGTTTGCCGAGGTAGTCGGGCAGCGCGCTCGGAGCTTTGGCTGCCCACGTTGTGGCGTCAGCGCGCCCCTGCGGCGGCGCGGCGATCGATACAAATAGAAACGCCGCGCTCGCAAAAGCGGCAAGCGCGGTGCTTGATGTGGTCCTGATCACTTCGCCTTGGTTTTTTGCTCGTTGGCCCGTGCGACGAACAATCCGGCAAGGATTGCGACGAGCACGACTACCAGAATGATCTGCCAGACCTGCATGCGGCCTCCGTTCGAGCGCAAAGGGCGCTCAACCCTTCAATATGACTATCGGCCGGCCGCTGCCGTTACAGCATACCGGCATCGCGGAGCGACTGCCAGATGGCTTGCATCAGCTGCCCGGTGTGATCTTCGGTCGGCTGGCTGTTGATGCCGACCGCGAACACCACCTTGCTCTTAGGAAACCACACATAGGCCATACGGTAACCCAGCGTTTCGCCTTCATAGAACCAGAACGTACCCATCTTCGGCATCGTCATCTGAGCGACGCCCAGACCAAAGCCTGAATGATCTGCGAGCGTCGTCGTCGCGATCGATTTTCCCGTCTTGAGCGAGATTATGCTGAGGAGCTCTTGTCGCTGCTTGGGCGCCAATACGTTGCCGTCATACAGCATCCGCGCCCAGCGTGTGACATCCTCGGGACTTGAGACGATGCCACCGGCCGCAGCGGCCCACGACATATCGGAGAGCTTCATATCTTGGCGCAAGAAGCGAGCGAAAGGCTCGTTGCCGGGGCCGGTGTTGAACCAATAGCCTGAGACCATGCGTCTGGTAACCGACGCTGGGTAGACGTTCGGACTGTAGTACGTGTTGTTCAGGCCAAGCGGTCCGAAAAACCGTCGTTGTAGTTCGGAAGCGTAACTCTTGCCGGTCGCGCGCTCGATGATGAGGCCCGCGAGCAGGTAGTTCGTGTTGGAATAGTTGTAACCACTCGTCGGCTTTGGCGCTTCTGGGTAGATCGGGTCCGCGAACGCGATGAGTTGGTCCGGCGTGTAGCGGCGGTGAATGGTCGTCATCGAATAGCCCATGGCCGGCACGAGATCGTAGCCGGGGATGCCGCTCGTCATGTCGAGCAATCGGCGGATCGACACGCTTCTCCACGCAGGATACTGCGGCAGCCAGTAGCCCACCGTCTGATCGATGTTGAGTTTGCCTTCGGCCTCAAGCTGGAGCAACACCGCAGACGTGAAGGACTTGGTGATGCTGCCGATCTGCCACAATGAAACGGTCCGGACCGGACTGCCGGCGTTTCGGCTCGTGCGCCCGGTCGTCAGGCTGATGTTGTTGGGCCGGCCCGGCAAACTGACCGACAATGAGAGCGCGGAGATGTTCTCGTCTTGACGGTGGGCGGCCAAGTAGCTGTCGATGTCCTTTTGAAGCGCGGCGCGAAGGCGGTCGCTGCTCTGGGAACCGTTTGGTGGGGCCGGTGGCGAAGCCGCCAGTGCTGATGCGGCCAAAAGCGCGACTGAGAGTGCGGACACGACAACAATTCGCAAGATCGATCGAAGCAGCATGTCGTCCCCTTACGCCCTGCGTGCGGTGAAGATCAGATCGCGCGGCTGTTCTGACACAGGCGAGCGATCGTACCATCCGTAGAGCGCGGCGACCCGCAGCCCGGCGCGCGCCAGCAGATGCTCGAGCTCGTAGCGGAAGTAGTAGCGGAACGGGAACGACTCGGTGAGCCGCTCGACCTGACCGTTCGCGCTCTTGATATAGTAGTTGAACTCGACCTGCATCGTCTGCTCGGCTTGCCTGATCTGCGCGCGGCGTGCAGTGCGCCGCACCGTCCGGCCGTCGCCCAGCGCCGACTCGGGTGTGTCTTCGACTTCGTCGCTCGCGCGCGGATCGATCAGCATGTCCAGCCGCGGCTGAAAGACGTCAAAAACAAGCTCGCCTTCATCATCCAAGTGCTCGCGTACGCGCCGAAGACACGCGAGCTGGTCGTCGACGTTGATCAGATGGCAGAACGCGCGAAATGGGATGGTGATCAGCGCGAAGCGGCGGCCGAGCTTGAAGGATCGCATGTCGTCCTCGACGAGCTCGATGCGCTTGGCGATCTCGGCGGGCAGCTTCGCGATCTTGCGCCTGCACGCGTCGAGCATCAGCGGCGATAGGTCAAGACCCGCGACTGTCGCGCCGGCCGCCGCCGACGCGATCAAGATACGCCCGGTGCCGCAACCCAACTCAAGGACAGGCCCACGCGCGTGCATCGCGCAATCGGCATAAAAGGCGACGTCGTCCGTGCGCATGCGCTTGTAGACGACGTCATAGCTTTCGACGATGACCGGGGAGTAGCGATAGGCCCGCTCGATGTCAGCCTCCCTGACAGACCACCTCGATGCGCAACCCGCTCGGGTCGCGCACCCACATCGCGTAGTAATCCTCGCCCAACTCGCTGACGATACCCGGCGCGTCGTCTATCTCAGCGCCCAGCTCGTCGAGCTGCTTCGCGCACTCGTCCACAACGGCGCGCGAGTCGGCGTTGAGCGCAAGATGGTCGAATCCGACATGGCGTTTACCGTCGTAGAGATCGTCGGCGGTGCTCTCCGCCTTGTAGATGACCAGTTCGAAGCCTTCGCGCTGATAGCCGAAATGATCGTCCTTGTCAAACACGAGGTCGAAGCCGAGCACAGGCAGCAGTGCGCCGTAGAACTTCTTCGCGACTTTGAGCGCGTCGGTTCCAATGGCGAGATGATGGACTGGATGGACTGGCATGCGGTCTACGCTGGTCCCCTGTAAGCGCGCATAAGATGATAGCATTTCAAAGGTTATGAAAGGCTAAAGACGTTGTGTACGACGTGCCGAATAGCCATTTCCTGGCGGAAGTCGATGTAGTTAGTGGAAATCTCGCGCGCGTTCGGCGCTAAAGGTCGGGTTCTTCGACGTACTTGAGCGCGAGGGCCGACTTAAGCACTTTAAGCCCCAAGAGCGCGCACTTCAGACGGGCCGCCGAGATGTTGATGCCGACATTGGCTAGCACGTCCTCTTTGCCGAGCTTGTTGATCTCGGCCAGCGACTTGCCTTTGATCTGCTCGGTGAGCAGTGACGCCGACGCCTGCGAGATCGCGCAGCCGCGGCCTTTGAACTTCACATCTGTGACCACGCCGTCGTCGATCTTCAGATCCATACGGATCTTATCGCCGCACAGCGGGTTGAGGTCCTCGAAGGTCGCGTCGGGATTGTCGAGGGTGCCGGCGTTGCGCGGGTTGCGATAGTGGTCGAGGATGAAATCGCGATAGAGCTCGTCCATCCCGGTGAAGGTGTTGTCGGTCACGCGATCTTGAAGATCCGCTTCGCCTTCTCGATGGCGCTAACCAGCGCATCGACCTCGTCGGGTGTATTATAAAGGTAGAAAGACGCGCGCGCCGTCGCGGGCACGCCGAGCTTCTCCATGAGCGGCTGATTGCAGTGATGGCCCGCGCGCACGCACACGCCTTCGCTGTCGAGGATGCTGGCCAGATCGTGCGCGTGGATGTCGCCGACGGTCATCGAAATGACGCCTGTGCGGTCCGACATCGGCGGTCCGTACAGCTTGACCGCGGGGACCTGCGCGAGGCGCTCGAGCGCGTATCCGGCGAGCGAAAGTTCGTATTGATGGATGCGCTCCATGCCGACCGCTTCGAGGTAGCGAACCGCTGCTGCTAACCCGACCGCTTCGGCGATCGCGGGGGTGCCCGCTTCGAAGCGCGCCGGCACGTCCGCGTATGTCGACTTGGTGAGCTCGACGACGCCGATCATCCCGCCGCCGGTCAAGAACGGCGGCATCGCGTCGAGCAGCGCCTTGCGGCCCCACAAGATGCCGATGCCGGTCGGGCCGAGCATCTTGTGGCCTGAGAACGCGATGAAGTCCGCGCCCCACTCTGTAACGTCCACGGGCATGCGCGGTACCGCCTGACACGCGTCGACGACGCTGACGGCGCCGGCGGCACGCGCTCGTGCTGCGAGATCGCGCACCGGATTGATCGTGCCCAGCGTATTGCTGACCGCCGTGAACGCGAAAAGTCTGACGCCGTCGAGAAGGTTGTCAAGATCGTGCAGATCGAGCCTGCCGTCGTCGGCGACCGGCACGAAGCGCAGCTGCGCGCCGGTCTGCTGCGCGAGCACTTGCCACGGCACCAAGTTGGAATGATGCTCCATCTCGGTGAGCAGAATCGCGTCTCCCCGTTTGAGGTTTGAGCGGCCCCAGGAGTATGCGACGAGGTTCAGACCCTCGGTCGCGTTGCGCACGTAGATGCACTCGGCTGCGCACGGCGTGCCGATGAAGCGCGCGATGGAGGCGCGTGCCTCCTCGTATGCTTCGGTCGCCAGTTCGCTGATGTGATAGACGCCGCGGTGGATGTTCGCGTGATAGCGGCGATAGTAGTCGTCCATCGCCTCGATGACTTGCACCGGCTTTTGCGACGACGCGGCGCTGTCGAGAAAAACGAGCTGCTTACCGTGCGGCCGCTCTGCAAGGATTGGGAAGTTCGCGCGGATGCGCGCGACATCGGCCTGCGTCAGTCCCTGCGTCTGCGGCTTGACGATGGCGCTCATCCCTCGAGCTCCACGGCGATCGCCCCGTCGTTGACCGTCACCGCGTACGTCCTCACCGGACGCACTGCGGGCAGTCGCGTCGCCCGGCCGGTTTCGATGTCGAAGCGCGCGCCGTGGCGCGGACACTCGACTTCGTGGCCGATCAACTCACCCTGATCGAGCGGCCCGCGGTCGTGTGTGCACTCGTCGGCGATTGCGTAGATCTTCCCGTCGTAGTTGCACAGCGCGATGCGGCGCTCGCCCGCTTCGACGACCTTGATCTTACCCACCGGTATGTCGGCGATCTTCGCGACCTCGACCAGCGTGGCCACGTCCGCTCAGCTCTCTTGCTCGAGATGCGGCGCGAACGTCTTCTGCAGCGGGCGGGTCAGCCGTTCGTCGCCGACCTTGTCCAGCACGTCTTGGAAGAAGCCTTCGACGATGAGCCGTGAAGCGATCTCGCGATCCATACCGCGGCTGGCGAGATAGAAGAGCTGGTCGGCATCGATCGGACCGACCGTCGCGCCGTGCGTGCAGCGCACATCGTCGGCTTCGATCTCAAGCTTCGGCTCGGTATCCGCACGCGCGCCTTCGGCCAGCAGCAGGTTACGGTTTGCCTGATACGCATCGCTGCGCTGCGCGCCTTTTTCGATGACGATGACGCCGGTGTACACGGAGTGCGCGTGTCCGTCCAGCGCGCTCTTGAAGAGCAGGTCGCTGCGCGTGTCGGTGGCGCGGTGGCCCTGCAGTGTGTGGTAATCGAATTGTTGGCCGCCCCGGGCGAACACCAAGCCAAGCATGTCGCTCTCGGCGCCTCGGCCGAGCAGCTCGACCTCGACGTCGCTCTTCGCCAGCGATGCGCCCGCGCCAAAATTCAGCGTGACGAGCTTCGCGCCGCCCGCGATGCGCGCGTGCTGGTGCGAGAACACGACGGTCTGCGGCCCGCACTGCTGGATGTGCGCGTATGTCAGATGGGCGTTTTCGCCGACGATGATGTCGCTCAAGCCCGAGACGAAGCGACCGCTCTCGTGATGCGATTCCGCGATCGCTGCGCGCGCGTTCTTGCCGATGACCGCGATGAAGCGCGGATACGTGCCGGCACGAACCGTGGCGAAGATCGGCTCAGACAGCTCGACGCCCTCGGGTACGTGGATGAACGCGCCGTGCTGCCAGACCGCTTCGGCGAGCGCTGAATACTTGCCGACCGTTCGACCGCTGCGCGCATGCAAGAGCGCCTCGCGCACGAGCGGCTCGTGCGACGCAAGCGCGTCGGCGATGGGCATGGCGACGACGCCCTTCTTGCGATCGGCATTGCTGACGCTGACTTCGAACTGCGACGGCTCGGGCAAGACCGGTGTCACATTCGCGTGCGCGAGCTCCAATCGCCGCCACCCTTCCGTCCGGTCCGTGGGTTGCCCGATCGCCTCAAAGCGCCCGAAGGCTCCATGACGGATGTCGCGCAGCCACGCCGGTTCGCCGGCGGTCAGCGCGTCGATGGCAGCAGAGTCAAGTTGCGCCGGGCTCGAGAGCCCGGCGCTATGGTTTTGAGCATCGCTGCGGTGTTGCGCTTCGCTGCGGGTGCTGCTAGCCAACGGAGCCTTCCATCTCGAGCGCGATGAGGCGGTTCAGCTCGACCGCGTACTCCATCGGCAATTCCTTGACGAACGGCTCGAAGAACCCGTTGACGATCATGGTCGTCGCTTCAACTTCGGTCAGGCCGCGGCTCATCACGTAGAAGAGCTGCTCCTCGCCGACCTTGGAGACGGTCGCCTCGTGCTCGACGCGCACGTCCTTGGCGTCGACTTCCATCGTCGGATATGTGTCCGAGCGCGACTCCGGATCCATCAGCAGCGCGTCGCAGCGCACGTTGGACTTGACGCCCTCGCAGCCTTCGTACACTTTGACCAAGCCGCGATAGCTCGTGCGTCCGCCGCCCTTGCTCACCGACTTGCTCGTGATGATAGACGTCGTGTTCGGCGCGGCGTGCACCATCTTCGCGCCCGCGTCTTGATGCTGGCCTTCGCTCGCGTATGCGATCGAGAGCACTTCACCGCGTGCGCCCTCGCCCATGAGATAGACAGACGGATATTTCATCGTCAGCTTGGAGCCGATGTTGCCGTCGACCCATTCGACGTGCGCGTTCTTCTGCGCGAGCGCGCGCTTGGTCACCAGATTGTAGACGTTCTTGTACCAGTTCTGGATCGTCGTGTAGCGGATGTGCGCGCCTTCCTTGGCGATCAGCTCGACGACGGCCGAGTGCAGCGAGTTGCTCGAATACGTCGGCGCCGTGCAACCTTCGATGTAGTGCACGAAGGAGCCGGGCTCAGCGATGATCAGCGTGCGCTCGAACTGCCCCATGTTCTCGGCGTTGATGCGGAAATAGGCTTGCAGCGGGATATCGACGTGGACTCCCGGCGGCACCCAGATGAACGAGCCACCCGACCACACCGCGGAGTTGAGCGCGGAGAACTTGTTGTCCGCAGGCGGAATGACGGTCGCGAAGTGCTCGCGCACGATGTCTTCGTGCTCGCGCAGTCCGGCATCCATGTCCGAGAACAGCACGCCCTTGGCCTCGAGGTCTTTGCGGATGCTGTGGTAGACGACTTCGGAATCGTATTGCGCGGTGACGCCGCCCAAGAACTTGCGCTCGGCCTCAGGGATGCCGAGGCGGTCGAACGTGCGCTTGATCTCCTCGGGCACCTCTTCCCACGTCTTGCCCTCGCGATCGGAGGCGCGCATATAATAGTAGATGTCGTCGAAGTTGATAGCCTCGAGCACTTCGTTCTTAGCCCATGCGGGCATCGGCTTGGCGAAGAAGATGTCGAGCGACTTGTGGCGGAAGTCGCGCATCCACTGCGGCTCTTTCTTCATCTGCGAGATCTGCTCGACGATGTCGTGGTCGATGCCCTTGCGCGACTTGAAACTGTAATTGGCGGTCTCGTCGCGGAAACCGTAGCGGTAATCTTGATCGACCAGTTGCTGTTCTTTCAATGCCATAATTACACCGTTGCCAACTCTTTGATGATCGGATCGTAGCCCGTGCGCTCGAGCTCGTGCGCAAGCTCTGGGCCACCTTCTTTGACGATGCGTCCCTTGACGAGCACGTGTACCTTGTCCGGTTTGACGTAATTGAGGATGCGCTGGTAGTGCGTGATGAGCAGGATCGCGTGTTCGGGCGAACGCTGCGCTTCGATGCCTTGCGCGATGATGCGCAACGCATCAATGTCCAGGCCCGAATCCGTCTCGTCCAGCACCGCGAGCGTAGGCTGCAGCACGAGCATCTGCAGCATCTCGAGGCGCTTCTTCTCGCCGCCCGAGAACCCGTCATTGACGTAGCGGCCGAGCACCTTTGGATCGATGTGCAATTTGGCGGCCGCATTATCGAGCAGCGACTTGAACTTCGCGGGCGTCAATGGCGCATCGCCTTTGTGGCGCGCCATCAACGTGTTGCGCATGAAATTGCCGACGCTCACGCCGGGAACGGCCGACGGATACTGGAACGCCAAGAAAATGCCGGCCAGCGAACGTTCGTTGGGCGGCATCTCGAGAATGCTGCGTCCCTGATAGATGATGTCGCCGTGCGTCACCGCATACTTCGGATGGCCCATGAGCACGAGCGAAAGCGTGCTCTTGCCCGAGCCGTTGGGTCCCATAAGCGCGTGAACCGTGCCGCGCTCGATCGACAGGTCGATGCCGCGGATGATCTCGTTATCGCCGATCTTGACGTGAAGGTCCTTGATCTCAAGAATCGTGTCTGCCATTCGTTCTCCTAGGGCCTGTAGCCGCCGGTCATCCACGAGCGGAAGAGCTCGATCTGCTCGTCGGCCCACGGGCCGCCGTCGCTGTCGGGCGGCATCGTCTTTGCAGCAAGCGCCTCGTAGACCGCCTCTGCGTTCGCCGGCTGACTCATGTAGTCGTAGCTGTCGAGCTCGATCCCGAGCCCCGACATGTGGTCGATGTCGGTTTGGGTGAAAAGCGGTCGAATATCGGTCCTGAAGCTGACGTCTGCCACGGGTCTCTCCCAGCTTGGCCGCCCCGATAGCTAAGGATAGTATAGATAAATGTTGAAATTCTTGCAATAGTGGCTTATACTCGAGGTGCCGGTAACCCTGGCATGACTATGCGAGAAGCAAGCTTTTTCCAGTCGACCCGCGGGCGCATTGTCGAGTCCCTCCAGCGCCACGGTCCGCAGACCGTCGCCGAACTGGCGGCCGCCGAGGCGTTGACCCACAACGCGATCCGCCAGCATCTCGCGCGCCTCGAGCGCGACGGTTTGGTCGTTGAGTCTTCGGAGCGCCGTGGCCCCACCAAACCGAGTTTCGTCTTCTCGCTCACCCCGGAGGGGCGGCGTCTCTTCCCGCAGCGTTACAGCACGCTGCTCAACGCGGTGCTTGAAGAGATCGCGCACAACGAAGGCCGAGACAAAGTCAAAGAGATCTTCCATAACATAGGGCGCCGTTCGGCGCGCAAGTACGCGTCGCGTTTTGAAGGCAAGAACGCCGAAGAGCGCGTCGCCGAGCTGACCGCTATCCTGCGCGAGAGGGGCGTCGTCGCAGACTATCAGGCCGATGGCGACGGCTTCGTGCTGCGCGAGCACACGTGCCCGTTCCGCGATACCGTGTCGACGCATCCCGAGGTGTGCTCGGTCGTACACGCGCTCATGGAAGAGGTCTTACCCGCGAAGGCAGAACAACGCCAATCGATCGCGCGCGGGGACGAAGCCTGCGAATTCGCGATCCCAGCCGCCGGAGGCCGATAGATGGATTTTCCCAAGTTCCAAGAGCTCGTCACCAACCGCACCGGGTTCGCGCAGATGGCCGATCCCACGGCCACCGGCGAGTATTTCTCCGACTCATGCGGCGATATGTACACCATCTATCTCAAGGTCGATGGCAGCGGGCGCATCGAGGATATCTCCTATTTCACGACCGGCTGCGGCTTCGGCATCGCGACGTGCGCCATTTTGACCGAGCTCGTGCGCGGCAAGACGATCGATGAAGCGGCGGCAATCGCACCGGCAGACATCGAGTCGTATCTCGGCGGATACCCCGAGCGTAAGAAAGACTATCCCGTGCGCGTGCTTGAGGCGCTGCGCGTGACGCTTGACAACTATCGCAACGGCGTCAAAGCCGGCAGCGCCGCCGACGCATTCGCGAAGCTTAACTAGGGCTGAGAAACCGCAACGCGTGCGACATTGGTCGCACGCCTTTCTCGCCATCGTTTAATCTCAGTTTCACCCTGGTTTCGTAACATCCTAAGAGGACGCTGGTACACTTAGCGGTGCAGGCCCCCGTGACATCGGCACCATGTTCGGGTTCCTGCGTTTGGAATCATCATGAGAAGCGCGACAACTCTTCTAGCATCGCGACGGGCGATAAAGGCAGCGGACACCATCACGGTGGGCCGCCGCCTCGATTCGTCCGTCGGCCGGCGCTTCACGCGGACGATCGCGCGTTTGATCCGCAGCGGCGCACGGACGTGCACGATCGATCTGTCGACTGTCGAAAGCGCTGATTCAAGCGGCTTCGGCGCGGTGGTCTCCGCGCTGCGCAAGCTCGAAGAGGCCGAGATCCATGCGGTCGTCGTCTGCAGCGGTTCTGCGATCCGCAAATTGTGCGAGCTCACCGAAATCCGCCGCCTTGCGCCAGTGGTCGCGCGCGCCGAAGATGCGCGCCGCCTGCATGCCGCCGTGGCCAGCGGCATCGCCTCGTAACTCCTAGTTCGCGCTCGGCTCTTTCTTGAGACGCTTGAAGGTCGGGCCTGAGATCATCGGCGCATCCGGATAGTAGTCGCGCAGCACTTCGGCGACGCTCATCTCGAATTCGACTGAATCGCCCTCTTCCTGTATCGGCTGTGCACCGCCGCGGATCGAATAGGCGGCGCCGTCCAGCACGCACCACACCATCGCGCTCAGCGTGCGACGCAGATTCTTCTGCGTCGTGCTCTGGACGTGCACGCGGAAGCGCAGGCGCCGTTCGTCGATCGTCACCATCTCCGTCGGAGCGAGCACGGCGACGCGCGGCTGATACTCTTGGTCGACGCTGACCAGCAGGTATGCCTTGATCGGCGAATCGGCTATCTCGGCCACGCCCATTTCGAAGCGCAACGGCGCCGGGATCATATTGCCTATCTTCTCTGACATGTCACTTCTCCCCGACGAACGGGTTGCTGGCGCGCTCCGAGCCGATCGTCGTGCGTGGGCCGTGGCCCGGCAGCACGATCGAGTCGTCCGGCATCGTCAGCAGCGTCGTGCGGATAGATTCGAGGATCTGGTCGAGCGAACCGCCCCATAGATCGGTGCGTCCGATGCTGCCTGCGAATAGTGTATCCCCGGAGAGCACGATTGGAACCTCGAGCGGGGCGATCATGCAGACGCTGCCGGGTGAATGGCCTGGGGTGTGGCGTACCTCGAGCGCTTGAGAACCGAAGGGCAGCCCTTGCGCGTCACGCAGATGCGCGTCGATCTTCGTCGTCGGCGGCGGCGGCACGCCCAGCCACTGGGCTTGCAGCGCGATGTTTTCGTACAAGGGCGCGTCGGCTTCGTGCAGCATCACCGGCGCGCCGGTCAAGTCCTTGAGGCGCGCGAGGCCGCCGACATGATCGATGTGCCCATGCGTCGCGACGATCGCGCGTACGCGCAGCCCATGGCGCTCGAGCTGCGCGCCGATGCGCTCGACTTCATCGCCCGGATCGATGACGATCGCCTCCCGCGTCGCCTCGTCGCCGATGATCACGCAGTTGCACATGAGCGCGCCGACTGGGATCGTCTCCACGATCACTGCGCAGCGCCTCGCTTCGATTTCTCCTGCGCGCGCGCCAAAAACGGTGCGGTCTCAATGATAAAACGCTCGTGAATGCCCGCGAAGCAGAGATCGACTTCGTCATGCGCCTCTACGTCAAAGACCAGTCTGCGCCGATCGATCTCTTTAAGCATTGCGCGCACGCGAAAGCGCATGCCGGCCGGCGTGGCCGCCAGGTGGCGCACGTCGAGGCGGATACCGACTGTCGATTCTCCCTCGCCGAGACATGGCGCAACGCAGCGCACGCACTCCGCCTCCGCAAGATTGACGAGATGCGGAGTGGCGAGCACGGGCACGCCGGGATTGCCGTAGCGATCCGCGAGCGTATCCGGCGTCGCGGTGTAGGTGCTGCTCGACGACAAACCGACTTTGAGTTGATGCATCGTTCGGCCCCGAAAAACCGTCCGGCGGCCTTCGGATGAGAAGCACGTTGTCCTGTCAAAACGTGTCGAACATGCCGTCTCATCGCCTCGCGCCGGCGGCAGACCGTGCGAATGAATTGGACCGGCGCATTCTTGAGTTCATCGCGACTGCTGGTCCCGGCGATGACGCGTTCGATCGCCTCGCGCGCGACGTGTTCGCCTATCAATACGCTGCGAGTGCGCCGTATCGGCGGTATTGCGATCGCTTTGAAGTGACGCCGGCGTGCATTTCGCACTGGACGCAGATACCGGCGCTACCAACTTCTGCTTTCGCGCCCTTGCGGCTGGCATGCTTTCCGCCCGAGCGAGCGCGGGTGACGTTTTTTTCGAGCGGTACGACGCGCGGCGAGCGCTCGCGCGTGGAGCTCGAACACACCGCGCTCTACGATGCGTCGCTGCTTACGCACTTTCGCGCGCTCGTGCTGCCCGACCGCGCGCGCATGCGCATGATCGTACTCGCTCCATCGTCCGCAGATGCGCCACACTCCTCGCTCTCATATATGTTCTCGAAGATCTCCGAAACGTTTGGCACGCCACAGGACGGTTTCTTCATCAAGGGCGACACGCTGGATTTCGAGGGCGCGGTGCGCGCGTTACAGAGCGCGCAAGAACCGGTGCTCGTCGCGGGCACCGCATTCGGCTTCGTGCATTTCTTCGACAGGTGTGAAGCTCGGGATGTGCGCCTCGCACTTCCCGGGGGGAGCCGGATCATTGAGACCGGTGGGTTCAAGGGCAAGTCGCGCACGGTCGAGCGCGAGCAGCTTTATGCATGGTTCGAGCTCGTGCTCGGCGTCGCGCGCGGGTGGTGCACTTCGGAATATGGCATGTGCGAACTGGGCAGCCAATGGTACGAGCCGACCATTGCGGACACGCTTGCCGGACAAACGCCGCGCTTCGGGCTCAAAGTCGGTCCGCACTGGGCGCGCACGACGATCGTCGACCCGGTCAGCGCATCGCCGCTATCGAAAGGAGCCTCCGGGCTGCTGCGCGTCTTCGACCTGAGCAATCGCGGCTCGGTCTGCGCGCTGCTGACGGGCGATGCCGCGTGCGAGGCGGACGGCGGTTTTGAACTGCTTGGGCGCGCACCCGGCGAGCCGCCCAAGGGCTGCAGCATCGCCATCGATGCGGCCCTGAGCTCAACAACGTGAACGTACAAACGCGACCATCGGTGCGCGCCGCCGCGGTTGCCGCCGCCGCCGCTCAATGGCGCGACCGCGGATCGCCGGTTCGCGCGCGCGCTCGCGAGTCGCTGGCACAAAGCATCTGGCCGCCTGCTGCGGTCGAAACTGCGCTCGACAACGTCTTGTGGGATCTCGACGGGCGACGTGCGTTGGAACTGTCGGCTGCGGCCAGAGGCACCCCCGCGGCCGCCCTCGTCTTCTTGCCGGGCAACATCATCGGTCCGGCCGTTCAAAGCGCGTTTTGCGCAGCGCTAGCGGGGGCCCGTGCTATCCTCAAGACGGCGGACGCCGAGCGCGGACTGGCGTCTGTCGCAAGCGAGCAATTCGCGAACGTCGCACACCTCGCCGGCACGATCGAGGCGCGCGATTTTCGCCGCGGCGACCTCGAAACCGAAAGCGCTGCGCTCGCGGAAATGAATGCGGTCGTCGCGTTCGGCGAGGACGCGACGATCGAGCAGATACGCGCACGGGCGGGCGAGCGGCGCGTCGTCGGCTACGGCGAGTCGTACAGCATCGCATACGTCGCAGGTGACGCGGACATCGCCGCCGCCGCTGGGCTCATCGCGCGCGACGTCTGCCTTTTCGACCAGCGCGGATGCATGTCGCCGCAGACCATTTTCGTCGCGGGCGAGCCGGGTCGCGCATTGCGCCACGCACACGCGTTGGCGCGCGCGCTCGGTGAGGACCCGATTCCGCGCGCCCGCTCCGAGAGAGGTGAAGAGGCGCTCGTCGCCGCGTTCGTGCGCCGGCTTGCCGCGACCGCGCTGCCGCCCGCTCCGCACGGCTTGGACACGCTGCTGCTCGGCCGGTCGCGTGATGGCGCGCCCGAGTTCGCGGTCGCACTCGAACCATTCGGCCAGCCGGTATGCGCCGGGTTCGGGCGCATCGTCATCGTCAAGCCGGCGCCCGGCGCGCGCGATGTAGCGACGCAACTGCGCTATGTCGGACGTGCGATCGAGACGATCGCCTGCTCGGCGGACACGACGCAGCAAGAGCGCGCCGCCTTCACCCTCGCCGGCGCGCGGCGCATCTGCGCGCTCGGCGAGATGCAGCGCCCGCCCTTCGGCTACCGGCCCGCGATCGCCGATTTTCTCCTATGACCGGGGAAGAGCTCGGCCGCATCGTCGTCGAGCCGCCGGGTCCGCGCAGCCGCGAGTTGATGAAGCGCCTGCGCGCAGTGGAAAGTTCGAACATCACGTTTTCAAGCGACGAGTTTCCGGTCTTCTTCGATCGCGGCGCTGGCGCGAACCTCATCGACGTCGATGGCAACACCTACGTGGACCTCACTGCGGCGTTCGGCGTCGCATCGACCGGGCACAGCAATCCAGCCGTCGTCGAAGCGGTCGCGAGCCAAGCGCAGTCGTTGCTGCACGGCATCGGCGACGTCCATCCGAACGAAGTCAAAGTCGCGCTGGCCGAAAAGCTGTGTGCGCTCGCTCCGGGTGACGGCGCAAAGCGGGTCATCCTTTCGTCGACCGGCGCGGAGGCGGTCGAATCGGCGATCAAGACAGCCGCGCTGGCGACCGGCAAGCCGGGCGTCCTTTGTTTCACCGGCGCGTATCATGGATTGACGTACGGCGCGCTCGAAGTGACGGATCGCGACTTTTTCAGGGCGCCGTTCCAACGCCAGCTCGGAAATTTCGCCACGCGCGTGCCGTACGCGTACTGTTATCGGTGCCCGCTCGAGCTGACGTATCCGTCTTGTGAGACGGCGTGCCTGAGCTACGTTGAAGAAGCGATGGATGGTCCCGCCGGCGACTCGATCGGCGCCGTCATCGTCGAGCCGATCCAAGGGCGCGGCGGCGACGTCGACGCGCCGGACGATTGGCTGCTCGATCTGCGCGAGATCTGCGATCGGCGCAAACTGTTGCTCATCGCGGACGAGGTCTACAGCGGCTTCGGACGCACCGGCCGCTGGTTCGCCTGCGAGCATTCAGGCGTCGTGCCCGATCTGCTCTGCGTCGGCAAGGGCATGGCGTCCGGTTTCCCGATCTCCGCTTGCATCGGACGAGCTGAGGTCATGGATGCGTGGCCGGCTTCGGCGGGCGAGGCGATCCACACGAGTACGTTCCTCGGCCATCCCACCGGATGCGCCGCCGCGCTGGCCTCGATCGCGCAGATCGAAAGCCTCGGACTTGTCGAGCGCGCGGCGACGATGGGCGCGCAACTCGAGGCGATGTTAAAGGAAGCCGCCGAAGAGGTGGGTCCTGCAATCGGTCACGTACGCGGACGCGGATTGATGTGGGGCGTCGAGCTCGTCAAAGACGACGAGCAACCCGACGGCGATTCGGCGGCGCGCGTCGTCACGCACGCGCTGCGTTGCGGCGTCGTCGTGCTGGCCGGCGGACCGGCGAGCAACGTGTTATCGCTGTCGCCGCCGCTCGTCATCACGCGCGAACAACTCGAATTCGGCGTCGATGCGATCATGGACGCGCTCGCATAAGCGCGCTGTTTCCCGCGTGCGCGCGCAATCAAACAGCTTATCCACAACTCTTCCACAAGAACTTTTTTCGAAACGCCGCTTATCCACAATTTATTTGCAAAAGGAACGTTCGTTCGGCTTGTCATCATTAACATGCGATTGTATACTGCCACTACACCGACCGCGGTGCCGGGGATGCGAAGCAACAACGGATGGTGCGACTGCAAGGCGCACAGAGCTGAGCACCTCGGGAATGGTACCCCTGCCGTTGGGGATTAGGCTCACGCCTAATGATGGCCCTGGGGATCGCGTCCCAGTAAAGCCAAAGTAAGCGAATCGGCGACGGCCGTCGGCCGGTTCGAAAACGAGGCTTCAGCGCCATCGACCAGACCAGTTACGACCGGGCTCACGCCCGGTCGTTACTGTTTGTGCCATCGGCTTCTGCAGGTTTCGCCGCCCGGACTTGATGATACGTCGCGCGAATATCGTCTGACGTGTCATCATCCGCCCCGCCCGCCGCTGTCGCCTCGCCCGTTCCCGTCGATCAGCCGTCAGAGAAAGCGCTGCAGCGCTTCGGCGCGCTCGCCTATCGCGAATTCCGGCTGCTGTGGTTCGGTTTGCTCGTGTCCAACATCGGCGGCTGGATGGCGGTGCTCGCGCAGGGCTGGCTGGTCGTGGAGCTCGCGCCGAACGCCGCGCTCGCATCGCTCTA
>JAFAKE010000089.1 GCA_019235715.1 Vulcanimicrobiota bacterium | reverse complement strand
AGATCGCGGTGTATGGCAGCATTTCTTCCCAGTTGCTCGACGCGATCGAAGCCCACATGGCGACAGCGATATCGCGATCGACTGCACCCATCCGGATGAGCAGTCCCATATTCTCGAAGAAGTTGCGGACGTCGTTGATCTTGGAGATGATCTCGGCGTGTCATCGCGGCGATCTGATTGCTGCTGCGCGCGTGGCGCAGCTGCACCAGCGCCGCGATCGCGGTCGCCGAGATGACGACGAAGGTGCCGAGCGTCGCGAAGACATTCAGCAGTTCAAGGTTCATGACGGCGTTAGTCGTCGACGCGATAGAGCGCGATCATCCCGCCGTCCATGTGATCGCTCACATGGCAGTGGAACAGCCAGACGCCCGGATTGTCCGGAACCATGTCGACCGTGACCATCTGCGCGGGCGAGAGCGCGACGACATCGGTACGCTGACCGTTGTTCAAGACGGTGTTGCCGTGCCAATGTGGCGTGTGGAAGTTGAAGCCCATGCCGATCGTCGCGAGATACCAGCGCACGTGCTCGCCCTTGCGCATGACCATCATCGGCCCGTTTCCATACAAGTATCCGTTGATCGCTGCCTTGATGTTGCCGTCGACAAATCCCGAGCCGTTTAGCGTGAAGAAGCCCTCGGAGTCGAGGGGATATGCCTGACCGCGTTCGGCGCGGCTGACCGCCGGCGCGTAACGCGCGATGTTCTGCTTGATATACCAACTCTGGTTCTCGTCGAAGAAGTTGAATAGTTCGACGAACTCGTGATCGACGCCGATGGGCGTGCCGTCGGCGTTGGCCTTACCGCGGGCGGTGACGATAATCGCGCCCACGAGTCCTGAATCGACGTCCTTCTGCTCGTCGACATGTGAGTGATACAGCCACATGATCGAACTTGGGTCATTTGGTCCGGGGCCGGCACGCTCGGGAACGTCCCACTCGTACGTGATCGTTTTCCCCGGTGGAACGGCGGCGCTGTTCTCGCGCGGCTCACCATCATTGTAAGCGACGCCTTCAGACTGCTTGTTGTAGAACACGCCGTGCGCATGCATGCTGTACGGACGCGATGCGTTGTTCTTGAACACGACCTTGATCGTGTCGCCAACCTGCGCATGGATGATCGGCCCGAGAATCCCGAGATACTGCTGATCCGCCGGACGCGGTTTGAGCTTCGTGAACGTCTCATCGGTGTACTCGCGATAGATCGCCTTGCGATACACAGGACCGATGCGATGCGGGCTGCGCACGGTGTACGGCTGCTGCATCATATCGAACGGCCTGCCGCTGATCTGGTCCTTGCCGGCGGGCACGTAGTTCCAATCGACTTCGTCGGCAGCGATGTAATAGGTGCGCGTCGTCGGCCCGACAGCGCTTGCCGACGACGCCTGGGGCTGCGTCGACGCTCCATTTCCGGCGCACCCCGTGAAGAAGAGCGTCGCCAGACTGATGCAATAGAAAAACGCGACTCGAGTGTGCTTCACAGCGCCTCCGATCGAATGGTGCAGTGAACGCGGCTTCCATGCCGCGGCGGTCAAGTCCACCCTTCAGTGGCGTCCTAGAGGTACGTCACGTCGAGCACGGCTTGGTTGAAGCTCGTCATGCAGCTGTCCGAGATCGCCACGATATTGTAGATCGCGAACGGCACGCCATCGGTGAACGCAAACGCGGTGACCGGATTGGATGATTTCGCCCACGACTGCACGATCGATGTCACGTCGAGGGTCAGGTCCTGCCCGACGATCGGTCCACTGATCGCCGTTCCCGCGATGAAGAGCTTGTCGCCCGGATTCCACACATGATCGGCGCCGCCGTATTGCGCGATGCACGTCGTGCCGTACGTCGGGTTTCCGTTCAAGCGCAGCTTCGCGTTGGTGACCGTGTGTCCGGCGATGCCGGTGACCGGGAAGTGGGCGTAGCCCCGGAAGATGCTATTCGTATACTGCGACACTTGCGTGTGCGCCTGATCGCGGAACAACGAAGCGTTGTGGGTGTGGCCGATCTGCAACGTGAGCAGGTCGCGCACAAACGGGCCATCCTTATTATAGTAGTCGTTGTCCACGACGGACTTGTCGGTCCACACGTAGACGTCTGCCACCATACTTCCGAGGACGTCGGCGCCGAAGACGACCGTCTTGAGATTGGGGTTCGGAATCGGCGGCTGCATCTGCGCGTATTTTGAATTCTCTTGGCCGTGAGGGGGCGCCGTCGCCACCGAATACGGCGCGACGGACGTCACGGGCTTGCAAAATGCGGGCGGGAAGTCGACCGGAATCTGCAGCGTATTGCCGCCGAATTGTTCGAAGGTGACTTTGAAATTGTGATGACCTTGCATCTTGTCCGTGTCTTTTAACGCGACGAGCGGCACGTCAACGGCTGGGCTGTCGCCTGCCTTTATCGCGGGCAGCGTCATGCCTCCGGACCACGACGGATTGGCGACGTCTTGTATCCATACGGCGTGATAGTCATTGATCGCGGCGCTCGCGCCGGTGCCGGCATTGCGCACGAGTATACGAAAGACTATTGCTGCTTCGCCCGGTGAGCACGGGTTGACCAGGACGTACGGAGGCGTCGTATGATAACTCGCGATAAAGCTCGGGACGCCCACCATTTGCGGTGCAGTGTCCGGAACTGTTGACGGCGCCGCCGTTGCCGACGATGCGCCGAATGCGACGAGCAAAAGAACAGCCGCGACGTTGCCAAATATGCCCAAACGCATAGCAAAACCCCCTGCAGGTATGGAACGTATGCGCGGCAGGAAGCGTTACTCCTCCGGACACTTCGAACGGGTCGACGGGCACCGTACGCGCGCCGTCATGCTCCGCCCTGGAGCATGACGGCGACGTTGCAGTCCGGGTATTAGCTCAAGGGTCTGTCTGGATTGTTGTTGTCGCTCCAATCCTTGACACGATCCTCCACCTGCGCCATCACTTGTTGGCCGTGGCGCTGCGCGGAGATGCGCGCGGTTTCAGCCGTTTCACGCGCAACTTCTTTCCCATGTTCAAGCATCTCACGCCCTGTCTGTGCGGCCCCTTCCTTAAGCCGCCGCGACGCTGGCCCAAGACGTTCGCGCTCAATGCTCGTCGACGGCATCAACACGCCGAGCAGAAATCCAACCGCCGCGGCGCCGACCGCGAGCACGAGCGGATTGTCTTGTGCGGCACGCACCACGCGGCGCGCGCCCTCTTGGATGTCCGATGCGTCCGGCAGCGAGTCGGTCAGCCTAGCAAAGCCGTTGCTTATGCCCGCCGTCGATTCGGACACTTTGTCCTTAACGTCGCCGGCTTTTTCCTTAACCGCGTCAACCGTATCTGAGATCGAGTCTTTCATGCGCTGTGGCACGTCGGTGCGATATTGGATCGCGTCCACCGTGTCGCCCATGGCGTCGCGCGTATCCTCGATCTCGCGCCTTACTTGATCTGCGTCTTTGCCCATCGAGCGGTCTCCTTTAGTGAATCAATAGTTTGTTCGGGGACTGGCGGCGCGACTCGTTTGAGCTGCTCGCGTCCCCGCAACGCCAGCACGCCGGCGATAACGCCGTACACGACGGTCACGATCAGCGCGGCGAGCCAGGCAGCGACGCCGGCGGCGACCAGGGCCAAAATGAAGGTCGCCGTCAGTGCTGCAAGTGCCGCAAAACCGACGAGGCCGGCGCCGCTGATCAGCCCGGCGCCGACTCCTGCGATACGCGCCTTTTCGGCGAGCTCGGTTCTCGCAAGTTCAATCTCCTGACGTACGAGCATCGCGATCTGCGAGGCGAGCAGTGGCACAAGCTCGCCAAGCGGCCGGTCGCGAAGGTCCTCGCGCGTTTCTGGGCCGTTCGTCATGACGCCCATCGCACGTCCGGAGTGTCGGCGTATCGCCAGCCGTCGTCCCGACCACCGGAAGACTTCAAAAACCGCGCCGCGGCCAGGCCCAACAGAAGGCCTACGCCGGCGATGACCCACGGTTGGCGCCGGGCATAGCTCTCCAGGTCACGCATGAGACGCGCTCCGTCCGTTCTCCTCAGATATGAGGAGGCTTCGCGCACCCGTTCTGCGGCGGTTGAGGCAATCGAGGCAGCTCCGACGCTCTGCCGCTCTCGCAGTTGCGCCGCGACAGATTGGAGATCGTCGGCAGTTCCGGACAGCCGGTCGCCCAGCGAACAGGTTTGACGGTCGATCTGCTCGCGAAGGAAACTCTTCGTCCGCGTGGCCGTCCGCCTGGTCGCTTCTCTTGCGCTGTCCAACATCGACTCAGGCGCATCATGTCGAACGTCGCGCGCGTATTGTCTATCATCGCCCGCCCCCGGTGTCGTCATTTCATCCATATCTTTCTCTCCAGCCCTTCGGGAATTTAGCGTACCCGTGCGCTCGAGAACAATAACACAACAGCTCTCGTATGTTTAGCATCGAGCGCGTTGGGTACGAGAGAGCCGGATTAAGCCGCCTGTATTGGATATGATTGCCCTCAGTCAAGCCGCATACTCGCTTGAAGAGCCTAGAGTGGCCTGCGGTAACCTTCACTGCACCTTGAGCCTAAGCTTGATGGACCCTCGCCAAACTTTCGCGGGAAAGCCGTGCAGTTCACAGAGCGTTAATTGGGAACCAACAAGAACGCTCGTTGATTTTTCCCAAGCAAGCCCGACCCGACAATCCATCCACGATTGCTGATACCACGGGCCTCGACCAGCCGCCATCCCGACGGAGCTTCGACCGCCTCGTTTAGATCCACCACTTGATTGCGTATCCAAGCGACGGCGCGTCCACCGCTTGTGCCCACGATTACACCAGCGTCATTGATTCCGTGTGCAGCACTGCGAGTGCTACCCAGCAGCGTACCAAGATCGATCGCTTTTCCGCCGCGCCATTCTACTGCATGGCCTGTAGCCGGCAGTTCCCAGAACTCCAGCGTGTCGGGATCGCGATTCCCAACCCATTTACCGCCGACGACCCCCCTGACGTTCGTTCCTTGACTCGTGAATCCAACCACAACGCCGCTGCTGTTGATCGCCATCGCGATGCTGTCTTGGTAACCGTCGAGAGTCCCAAGATCGGTCAGGCGACCGACGCCTGGATTGCGCCAAACAAAGGCGTGGATTCTCGGCCGGTCGGTCGGCACGCCAACCGTTGTTGCGCCAACCGCAACGTCGCTCTCGTTGACAGCAACGCCAACGGTTCCGTTGCCCTCCTCGAGATAGCTCAGCGGTGGGATTTCGAATGCTTTCCCACGCTCGAAGACAAACCCGCGGTAACTCCCGCTGCCGACGACCGTGCCATGAGCGTTGATGCCGAACGCCTGCTCGGCTGCCCCACTGCTAAATGGCTTCACGGCCTCTTCGACATCGAACAACGGCACTTCAGCCCAGGCTCCATTGTCATACATGAAAGCGCCTGTGAACATAAGCCCCGACATCGAGATCGGGGTGAACGATCCGCTCGCGCCGACGACGACACCCCTTTGGTTAATGCCGTACGCAACGCTGATCGCATAGCCAAATGACTGCACAACAGGTAGAGTCCCCAGCGTTTTGACGTGGCCCGCGCTCCACTCGAACGCATGGCCCACGTCCCGGAAGCTACGCCCATTAGTATCGGTGAGATCGGAGACGTGTGCACGGCCGACGATTTGGCCGTGGTCGTTCACGGCCGTCGCGACAGACGGCGAGGTCGCACCAAGGTCAACCAAGCGGTATGACGCGGTCGTCTTCGCCGAAGATAGGCTCGGCGCGGACGACAAGAGCGCGAGCACGAGAAGCAGCTTTGCGCCGCGGCGTACCGCGGCACCACTGTCCGTCATCGTCCGACTTTCACCAGTTTGGCGTGGTACCATCATTTTCGGACTCGACGAGCGAACCTGAGTTATTCCGTGTGGGCGGAACAGGGCTCGAACCTGTGACCCCCTCCTTGTAAGGGAGGTGCTCTACCAGCTGAGCTATCCGCCCGGGCTCATGGCCGCGTTAAAAGCGTTCGCGAGGCTTGCTATCAAGCCTCGCGAGCGGTGAGGATAAGACCAAGACTGGCGTTTGGCGTGTAGTTAGACGGGATTCTTTACGGCCCGATTGCGACGCCCGGCAACCCCGGCGAACCCGGTAACGAGACCGTGATCGCCGGCGTGCTCGAGCCGCTAAAGGGCGGCGTGAATACGAGCAGATGTCCAGCGCTGTCGGTCACGTAGAGATTGCCGCTGCTGTCGAATTTCAAGTAATTCGGACTGTTAGCAGTTATCGTGAACGACTTGGTCGTGGCGGCGGAGAATGGTGGCGTGTACACGTCCACGCCTGAGCTGCCCGCAGCATAAATGTTGCCGGCCCCGTCGAATGCGATACCGTGTATGTTGCCGCTGCTCGTGAACGAGAGCGCTGGAGTGCTTGCCGCGCCGAACGGCGGCGTGTATTTAGCGATAATCGGATTGACGCCGCTTACCGCGTTGATCCATAGATTTCCGGACGCGTCGAACGCGAGGCCACGCGTATCGGTAAAGCCGCTCGTGATCGAGAAGCTCACCGTGCTCGAGCTGGTAACCGGGGCGTTGAACACATTGATCGCTCCGACGCTACCGGCCACGTAGAGATTTCCCGAACCGTCAAGGGCGGGATCCTCTGCCTGCATCGTCGTCGTCAGCGTGAAGCTTGGGGTCGCGCCTGAGGAAATCGGCGGCGCGAATACCGTGACGGTGCTGCTTCCGAAGTTGGCGACGAACAAGCGGTGTGCGGCATCCAGGGTCATGTCCGCGGGCGAGTTGTTGCCGGCGAAACTGCCACTTGGGATGCTTGACGCTGATAGCGGTGTTGTAAAGATACTCACCGTGCCTGGGTTGTGGAAATCGGAAGTGTAGACATGGAATGGTGGCGGCATCGTCGGTGAGGTCGATGTGCTGCTGGATGAACAAGCCCCGAGGCTGAGCGCAAGAGTCGCGATGAACAGCGTTGCTAGTATTCGCATATCGCCCTTTCTCAAAGACGGCTGGTGGTCTCCAGAAATTATCGGCAAAAATGCAACCGCGCGGATGCGTTGCATCCACGCGGTCGTTGATGGTACCCCCAAGGGAATTCGAATCCCTGTCGCCGCCTTGAAAGGGCGGTGTCCTAGGCCTCTAGACGATGGGGGCGCGATCCATCCGTGTTGCGCATTGGGCCCGGCAGGACTTGAACCTGCGACCAACCGGTTATGAGCCGGCCGCTCTAACCACTGAGCTACAGGCCCCGGCCGCCCGCCGCACCCCCATAGTATATAGAAGCGCGTCGCAGGCAGTCAAGGCGCGTACACCGCTCTGCCGGGATAGATCGCAGCATCGCCCAACTGCGCCTCGATCGCCATCAAGCGATTGTACTTCTCGACGCGATCGCTGCGCGACATCGAACCGGTCTTGATCTGGCCCGCGTTCAGCGCGACGCTGATATCGGCGATCGTCGTGTCGCCGGTTTCACCGGAGCGATGCGAGATGACCGTGCCGTATTCCGCACGCTGTGCGGTTTGCACGCATTCAATGGTCTCGGTCAGCGTTCCGATCTGATTGACCTTCACCAAGATCGCATTGGCGACGCGTTCTTTGATGCCGCGTTTGAGGAACTTGACGTTGGTGACGAACAGATCGTCGCCGACGAGCTGCACGCGGTCGCCCAACGCTTCCGTGAGCTCGCGCCATCCGCCCCAATCATCTTCGCCAAGCCCATCCTCGATCGACACGATCGGAAAGTCTTTGCACAGCCGTTCGTACAGCGCGATCATCTTCGTCGCCGAAAGCGGTTTGGCGCCTAGCTCTGCGCGATATCCACCCTCTTCTTTGAATTCGCTCGCCGCGGGGTCCAGCGCGATGAACACGTCTTTGCCGGCTTTGTAGCCGGCCGCGCCGATTGCATCGACGATGAGCCCGAGCGCTTCGTCGATGTGGCGCAGCGGCGGTGCATAGCCGCCTTCGTCGCCGACCAGCGTCTGCAGCTTCTTCTTGCGCAGCAAACCGCCCAACGCGTGAAACACTTCCGACCCGTAGCGCACCGCTTCGGCGAGCGACGGTGCGCCGGCGGGCACGATCATGCACTCTTGGAATTGCAGCGCGCCTTCGGCGTGCTTGCCGCCGTTGATGACGTTCATCATCGGAACCGGCAGCGTCACTCCTTGTACGCCGCCCAGATAACGATAGAGCGGTTGCTCGAGCGACGCCGCGGCCGCGTGCGCGCATGCGAGTGACACGCCAAGAATCGCATTCGCCCCGAGTTTGCCCTTGTTCGCCGTGCCGTCAAGCGCGATCATCGACGCATCGATTGCCGCCTGGTCAAGCACGCTCGTGCCGCGCAAGCGCGCTGCGATCGCCTGATTGACATTGTTGACGGCTTTGCGTACGCCTTTACCGCCGTACCGCTTCCTATCGCCATCGCGCAACTCAACGGCTTCATGCGTTCCCGTGGACGCGCCCGAAGGCACCGACGCCTCGCCGACCGCTCCATAACTCGTGGTGACGGACACCGCGACGGTTGGATTGCCGCGCGAATCGAGGATCTCGCGCGCGCGGATGTCTTCGATCAGCGGCGCTTTGAGATCCGCGCTCACTCGACGATCCAGCGCGTCACCGAACGGTTGTAGCGGTGCAGCTCAGCCGCGCGGAAGAACAATTTGATCTCGCGTTTCGCGGCGCGTGCGCTGTCCGAACCGTGCACGAGATTGCGCCCCACGGTCGCCCCGAAGTCGCCACGGATCGATCCGGGCGTCGCGGCGAGCGGATCCGTCGCGCCGATGGTCGTCCTGCACAACTCGATCGCCTTGGGTCCTTCGACGACCATCGCGACGACGGGCACGCTGGTGATGTAGTCGACCAAACTTTTGAAGAACGGCTTGCCGACGTGCTCGCGATAATGCGTGCGCGCAAGCGCGCTCGAGACGTTCACCATCTTGAGTCCGACGATTTGCAGTCCGCGCCGTTCGAAGCGCGCGATGGTCTCGCCGGTCAGGCCGCGCTGTACGGCATCAGGCTTGACGAGTATTAAGGTACGTTCGACCAATGCTCGAGCTCCGTTTCTTGAGCCTACATCCGCTCCGGCCGGGGGTTTGTCCTCGCGTGTGCGAACGGACGGCCGATGGGCGACGATACCAACACGGCAACGCCGCTGCTCGATGAGGCGGCTTTGCGCGAAGGCGCCGCAGCGCTCAAATACTTCCATAACGTTCGCTGCGTCAGTTCTGTCGATTCGACCAACGCGCTCGCGCTTTCACTGCTCGACGACACCTCGGCTCCGGGCTTGACGATCTTCGCCGACGTGCAAACCGCAGGCCGCGGCAGAGCTGGACGCACGTGGGCCTCGCCGGGCGGCGCGGGCTTGCTCATGTCGACGATCATGCCGATCGAGATGCCGCAATCCGCGCTGCCTGCGCTCGGCTATTGGACCAGCCTGTGCGCCGCGGACGCGATCATCGACGCGTGCGGCGTCTGGCCGACTTTGAAATGGCCCAACGATCTGATGCTTGGAGCGCTCAAGATCGCGGGCGTGCTTATCGAAGGGCGCACGCTCGGCGCGTTCACGCGCGCGGTCATCGGCCTCGGCGTCAACGCGAACCGTCCTCCCGAAGTGCCGGCCGATCTCGAGGGCGCAGCGGCCTGGCTATCGGATGCGTCGGGCTCACCTATCGATCGCACCGCGCTCGCGCTTGCGATCTTGCGCGCTTACGACCGCCGTTATGACTCGTTGATCGCCAAGCCCCTTGACGCCATCCGCGAGTGGTCACGGCGTTCGGCGATCTCGGGCAGAACGTTGCGCGTTTCCGATGCGCAGGGCGAGCCGCTACACGAAGGAATCGCGCGCGGACTTTCCGATGATGGCGCGCTGCTGCTTGAAACGAAAGACGGACCGGTCGCGGTCCGTCTTGGAGATGTGTCGGCGCTGTGAAAGAGCGCCGCGGTCGACGTGGTCGTAATCAGGGACCAAACGCGATGCCGTCGGCGCGCGGCACGGTTAGAATCTTGGTTGCCGCCTTTCCTCGGCGTAATTCCCGAGGCCTGTGGCTTGCAACGCTGCGCTGTCTTCAGTCCGGTTCAGAAGACCGTGACGCCCTCCGAGTTTGTCGGGACCGTTAGCGTGGTGGTGGGTGCCACGTTGCCGGTCGAGCCTGATGCGAACTTCGGAACGCTGCCATTGGCCGCATAGATGTTGCCCGACGCATCGGCGGCGGCGGCCCGTGTGCCGGCACCTAATGTCGTGCTTCCACCGGTGATGAACTGCGCCGGCGTCGCCGCACCGGTCGCGCTGACCGGAAACACATAGACGCCACTGCTTTGGCCAGCGATATAGATGTTGTTATTCGCGACTTGCAGCAAATATGCGCCGTTGACGCCCGTGACCGTATTATCCGGTGCGACATTGCCCGTATGGCCTGCGGTCCACTCGAGGATTGCGGCACCGGTCTGGTCGCCGACGTAGACCTTGCCTGAAGCGTCAACTGCCACGCCGCCCGGAAAACTTAGGGTGGTCGCCGCGCCGACGATCGATGATGCCGGCGCAACGTTGCCGGTTTGTGCAGCGCCAAAAATCCAGATCGCGTGTGCGGTCGTATCGCCGACATAAATGTTGCCAGACGAATCCACCGCGATGCCGCGGATGTCAAGCATGCCGGTGCTTGCGCCGCTGATCGTCTTCGTCGGTGCGACGTTGCCACTCGTACCGGCTGCATACTCGGTGATGCTGCTGCTGCCTTCATTGGCGACGTAGACGTTGCCCGAGCTGTCGACCGCGACGCCGAACGGAGACGAGAGCCCGGTCGCCGCGCCTTGAATCGTCGCTGTCGGTGCCGCGGCGCCCGTGGCCGTCAGTGGGAATATATACACAGCGTTCGCGACAACGTCAGTCACGTACAGCTGCTGGGTGTGGGCGGGCGGCGCTGGCGTCGTGCTTGAGCTGCTGCAAGCGCTGAGCAACAGCATAAGCAGCGCGCACGCGATAATCGTTGAAACGCGACCGGTCTCGCGAGCTGAGATCATCGTTAACTCCTTCAGGGTTGCTAGAGCGCGGTCGTGAAGGCCTGTTCCGCGTGGTAGGAAGAGCGCACGAGCGGCCCCGAGACGACCTGATGATATCCCATCGGCTTGATCTCTTGCGCGAACCAGCGGAACTTCTCGGGGGTGACAAAGCTCACCACTTGAAGATGCCGCTTGGTTGGCTGCAAATATTGGCCCAAGGTTAAGATATCCACGCCGACGGCGCGGAGATCGCGAGCGGCCTGCAGCACATCCTCGTCTGTTTCGCCAAGCCCCAACATCAAGCCCGATTTGGTGAATTTGTCCGGCCGCATTTTTTTGGCGTTAGCGAGCACTGCGAGCGACTGATCGTAGCCGCAGCGGCGATCGCGTACGTGCGGCGTCAACGCGCGCGTCGTCTCTATGTTGTGCGCAAAGACGTCCGGCTCCGCGTCGATGACGGTCTTCAGCGCCGCAACATCGCCGCGATAATCGGACGTCAGGACTTCGATCTTCACGTGCGGCGTGCGCCGGCGAATCGCGCGGATCGAGTCCGCCATCTGCTGCGCGCCGCCGTCCGGCAGATCGTCGCGATCGACGCAGGTGATGACGGCATAGTTGAGCTTCAGCTCCTCGATTGACGTCGCAAGCTTGAGCGGTTCAAGCGGATCCAACTCATACGGCTTGCCGGTCTTCACGTTGCAGAAGCGGCAGCCGCGCGTGCACGTGTCGCCCAAGATCATGAACGTCGCCGTGCCCACGCCCC